>NZ_JANPJP010000303.1:0-48179 GCF_031425575.1 Phenylobacterium sp. | reverse complement strand
TGCCGATGGCGGGCCACCACAATGTCATGAACGCGCTGGGCGCCATCGCCATCGCCCGGGAGCTGGGGGTGTCGGAGGCCGACATCCGCCAGGGCCTGACCACCTTCGGCGGGGTCGGGCGGCGGTTCACGACGGTGGGGGAGGTGGGCGGCGTCCGCATCATCGACGACTACGGTCACCACCCGGTGGAGATCTCCGCGGTGCTGAAGGCGGCCCGGGCGGTCACCAGCGGCCGGGTGATCGCCGTGGTGCAGCCGCACCGCTATTCGCGCCTGCACGACCTCTTCTCCGAGTTCTGCGGCTGCTTCAACGACGCCGACGTCGTCATCGTCTCCGATGTCTACACCGCCGGCGAAACCCCCATCGCGGGCGCCGACCGCGACGGCCTGGTGCAGGGCCTGCGCCGCTTCGGCCACCGCCGCGCCCTGGCCCTGGAGAGCCCGGCGGCGCTGGCGCAACTGGTGTCGCAGGAAGCCAGGCCCGGCGACTTGGTGGTCTGCCTCGGCGCCGGGGACATCACCAGCTGGGCCTACGCCCTGCCGGCCCAACTTGAGGCGCTGTCCGCAAAATGAGCGGGCTCGATAACCTTCCCACGGTGCGGGGCAAGCTGCTGGCCAACGAGCCGCTCGCCCCCTTCACCTGGTTCCGGGTGGGCGGTCCGGCTGACGTCCTCTTCCTGCCGCAGGACGAGGATGACCTGGCCGACTTCCTCCGCGGCCTGGACCCCGCCGTGCCGGTGACCGTCCTCGGCGTCGGCTCCAACACCCTGGTGCGCGATGGCGGGGTCGAGGGCGTGGTGATCCGCCTGGCCGGCCGGGCCTTCGGCAAGATCGAACCGCGCGGCGACAACCGCATCTATGCCGGGGCTGCCGCCCTGGACGCCATGGTGGCGCGCGAGGCGGCCAAGGCGGGCATCGCCGGCCTGGAGTTCTATCGCGGCGTGCCGGGCTCCATCGGCGGCGCGGCGATGATGAACGCCGGCTGCTACGGCGCCGAGACCAAGGACGTCCTCGTCGAGGCCTACGCCGTGACACGGGGCGGCGAGCGAGTGACCGTCTCCAACGCCGAGATGGGCTTTTCCTACCGCAGGTCGGCCAAGGCCGCGCAGGGCGGCCTGATCTTCACCGGCGCGCTCTTCGAGGGAACCCCCGACGACCCCGCCGCCGTCGAGGCCCGCATGGCGGAGATCACCGCGCGCCGCGAAACCACCCAGCCGATCCGCGAGAAAACCGGCGGCTCCACCTTCAAGAACCCGCCGGGTCACTCCTCCTGGAAACTGGTGGACGAGGCCGGCTGGCGCGGCAAACCGTTCGGCGGGGCGATGTTCTCGCCCCTGCACGCCAACTTCCTGATCAATACCGGCGACGCCACCGCCGCCGACCTCGAGGGCCTGGGCGAAGCCGTCCGCGCCGACGTGAAGGCCAAGACGGGGATCGAGCTCGAATGGGAAATCAAGCGCATCGGCCGGACCTGATCCTGATCCGGCACGCCGCGCCGGCCCAGGATCCGAATGTGCCGCCGCCCCAGTGGTCGCTGTCGGAGGACGGCCGCGCCGCCGCCCGCGCCCTGGCCGCCAAGCTGAAGCATCTGGCGCCGGCCGCCGCCGTCTCGAGCCCCGAGATCAAGGCCCTGGAGACCGTGCGCATCCTCACCGAGGGCCTGGGCCTGGAGGTCGAGACCGATCCCGCCTTCGCCGAACTGCACCGGCCAAACTGGCCCTTCAGCGACACCGCGACCTTCGAGGCCCGCGTGGTCGCGCTGCTGGAAAACCCCCACCTGAGCATCGAGGGCGCCGAGCCGGCCGGCGAGGCGGCCGCACGGTTCTCGGAAGGCCTCTTCCGCCACGCCGCCCGGCCGCTGATGGTGGGCACCCACGGCACGATCCTGGCGGCCTATCTGGGCCTGCAAACCGGCCGCCACGACGCCGAGCTCTGGAAGAGTCTGCGCCTGCCCGAGGCCCTGGTGCTGGACGCCGAGAGCCGGCTGATCGAGCGGATCAGCGCCCCGGTGGATCACGATTAAAACATACTATTGCCTACCGTGGCGCCGCCCGCGATGATCGCGGCGCATGAGATCGGCCCCAGGCCGGCGACCCCGGGTGGAGATGCCTGCGATGAACAAGCCCACGCCGCCCGACGCCTGGACCCATCGGCAGATGGACACCCCGGAGATCCTGGCGCTGCGGGCCCACCTGGAGGCCCACAACGGCATCAAGGGCCTGGACATCCTCGAGCCCGGCGACACCGAGCACGCGGTCAACCTGTTCCGCCGCGACGGCTTCGTGGTGATCGCCAATGTGCTGAGCAGTGAGCAGACCGATTTCCTGGCCAAGGGCTGCAACGAAGTGGCCCGGGAAATCCTCGCCCTCGATGGCGACCGCGCGGGCAACCGCGGCTCGCACCGCTATTCCTTCGGCGGCAGCAGCCTGACCCGCAGCCAGCTGCACCGCCCCGAGTGGCAGATGCTGCTGGATATCCCGGCCGTCACCGAGATCGTCTCCGCCATCTTCGAGAGCCCGAACTATGTGCTGCGGGCCGCCAGCGGCGACTTCTGCCTGCCCGGCGCGGTGGAGTACCAACCCCTCCATGCCGACGTGAATGACTGGCGCAGCGACGAGCGGACGCCCTTCAGCGCCTATCACGACCCCCGCGGCCAGGTGACGATACGAGATCTGCCGTGCCCCTATGTCTGCGTGAACTTCCTGCCCCAGGACGTCACCCGGCTGAACGGGCCGACGCGGCAGATTCCGGGCACCCAGCACTCCCGCGTGCGCATTCCCCGCCTGGACGACGAGCCGGATTGGATGCGGCTGAGCACCGTCTGCCCGGCGCCGGCCGGCGGCATCATGATCCGCGACGTGCGCGCCTGGCACGGCGGCACCCCCAATGTCTCCGACAGCATGCGGGCCATCCCGAACCTGGAGTTCTACGCCCCCTGGTTCCGCGAGCCGATCGTGCCGGGGATCAGCTACGAGGACTATCGCAAGCTGTCGGAACAGGCCCAGCGCCTGGTCCGCCACTGCGTCGCCGACTCCAGCGAGACCCTGGTCACCGGCCCCACCCTGCGGGCGCCATGAACTATCGCCAGCTCGGCCGCTCGGCGCTGAAGGTCAGCGAACTCTGCCTCGGCACCATGAACTTCGGCCCGCGGACCTCTGAGACCGAGTCCTTCGCCGTCCTGAATGCCGCCGTCGAGGCGGGGATCAATTTCGTCGACACCGCCAACCAGTACGGCGGCCGCCTGGGCGTCGGGACCACCGAGACCATACTGGGGAAGTGGCTGGCCCAGGACCCGAGCCGACGTGGCCGGATCGTCCTGGCCACCAAGGTCCATGAGCCGATGTCCGACGACATCAACGACCGGGGCCTGTCGGCGCGCCACATCCAGATGGCCTGCGACGCCAGCCTGAAGCGCCTGCAGGTCGACCACATCGACCTCTACCAGATGCACCACATCGACCGCCTGGCCCCGGCGGAGGAGATCTGGCAGGCGATGGACCGGCTGATCGCCCAGGGCAAGATCACCTATGTCGGCTCCAGCAACTTCCCCGGCTGGAAGATCGCCCAGCTCAATGAGCGCGCCCGCGACCGGCTGGGCCTGGTGTCGGAGCAGGGCCTCTACAACCTGATCGAACGCCGCGCGGAGATGGAAGTCCTCCCGGCCTGCCAGGCCTATGGCCTGGGCCTCATCGCCTGGAGCCCGCTGGCTGGCGGATTGCTTGCCGGGAACGCCCCGGCCGATGCCGGCCGCCGCCAGAGCGACGACATGAAGCGCGCGGCCGCGGCGCGCGCCGATCAACTGTCCCGGTTCGCCGATCTCTGCGCGGAGCTGGGGCAATCCCAAAGCGCGGTGGCCCTGGCCTGGCTGCTGCATCAGCCGGGCCTGACCTCGACGATTATCGGACCCGGCGGCCTTGAGCAGCTGACCTCTATCTTGCACGTGCCGGACATCGCGCTCGACGTCGACCTGCTGGCGAAGATCGACTTCATCTTCCCCCCCGTCGGCCCGGCGCCCGAGGCCTACGCCTGGTGACCCCCTGGGCGTCCGGGCGGGTCGAGGTCTCCGGCGGCCACCTGGCCTATCACCGCACGGGCGGGGTGGGGCCGGCCCTGGTTCTGTCCCACGGCCTGACGGACAACGGCCTGTGCTGGCGAAGGCTGGCCCAGGCCCTGGCGCCCGAGTTCGACATCATCATGCTGGACGCCCGTGGCCACGGGGACAGTTCGCCGGTGGGCGACCATGACCCGGCGCAGGATCTCGCCGAGGCGATCGAACAGCTTGGCCTGCGACAGCCCATCGTGATGGGCCACTCGGTCGGGGCGCGGGCCACGGCGGCCTATGCCAACGCCCATCCCGGCCGGGTGTCGAAGGTCGTGCTGGAGGACCCGCCTTTCCTGCCGCTTATCGACCAGGCCCAGGCCGACCGCCGCGCCGTGCGGTTCCGGGAACAGGTGGAGAGGTTCCGCGCCATGTCCCTGGCCGAGCTGATCGCCATGGGCAAGGCGCAGTCGCCCCTGTGGCACGACGACGACTTCCCCGCCTGGGCGGAGGCCAAGCACCAGACCGACCCGCAAGCCATGCCGGTCTACGCGACCCCCTGGCAGGCGATCCTCACCCAGATCACCGCCCCGACCCTGCTCATCCACGGCGACAGCGCCCACGGCGGCCTGGTCACCCCGCAGATCGCCGACGAAGCCCGCGCCCTCAATCCCAACATCATCACGGTCCTGGTCCCCGGCGCAGGCCACAACACCCGCCGGGAGAACTTCCCGGACTATCTGGCGGCGGTTCGCGCGTTTCTGGGCCCTGCGGGCTGACCTCGCGCCCCTATCATCGAAATCCCGAAAGGGACCTCAGAAGCCGACGCTCAAGGACAGGCGCACGGCGCGTGGCGCCCCCGGCATAATGTTATTGTCGCCATGGCTGGTGGGGAAGTAGCGCTTGTCGAACAGGTTCTCGATGTTGACCTGGGCCCGTAGCCTCTCCGTCAGCCGCACGAACACCGCCGCATCGACACGGGTGAAGCCAGGCAGGGTCACGGCGTTGGAGACCGAGGCGAACATCTTCGTCTGGTGGACGACGCCCAGGCCCGCGCCGAACCGATCGCTGAAGTCGTACTTGTTCCACAGCGAGACCGTGTGCTCGGGCACCAACGGGACCTCCCGCCCGGCCGGGGCGGCCGAGGTGGTGCTGGTGATCTCGGCGTCCTGCCAGGCGTAGCCGCCCATCACCACCCAGCGCTCGGTGAGCCGGCCTGCGAGGCCCGCCTCGAAACCGTCCGTACGCTGGGAGCCGGTGAGCACGACCTGGCCCGGGCGGGTTGGATCGGGCGCGCTCGTGTTCTCCCGGTCGAGGCGGTAGAGCGCCGCCGTGAAGAGCAGGTCGGGCGTCACCTCCCACTTCAGGCCCACTTCGCGGTTCTCGAACGCCTCGGGCTCCAGGGTCTCGCTGGTGGCGTTGAGCGACGCGAGCTGATCGCCCGAGCTCGGCAGGTAGGACACGCTGTAGCTGGCGTAGAGCGAGACCGGTTCGATGGGCTTGAACACCAGGCCCAGACGCGGCGACCAGAGGTCGTCCTGGCGCGAGAAGTCGCGCCGGCCGGTCACCGACGCGCGGCGGTCGGAGAAGTCCACCTCGAAGCTGTCGAAGCGCAGGCCCGCGATCAGCTGCAGCCGGGGCGTGAGCTCGATCTGGTCCTGGACATAGGCCGCCGCCACCGTCGCCTTGACCCGGTTGTCGGCGTCGCCGCCGGTGGTGGTGAAGAAAATGGGCAGGCCGCGGCGGGTGGGGTCGGCGAAGGGGTTGCCGGCCAGGGTGGTCGGGCCGGTCACCGTGTTGAAGTGGCCGGTGCGCCGGAGGTTGGAGGTCTTCTGCAGGCCGAACTCGGCGCCGGCGAGGACGGTGTGCTGCAGGCCGCCCAGCGCGGTCTTCCACACCAGGTCGGTCTGGTTGAACAGGTTCTCCCGCGGGCTGTCGTTCTGGTAGGCCTGCAGCGGATAGGTGGAGGCGGCGCCGCCAACCGCCACAGCCGGCCCGCCGGGGAAGATGTTGGCGTAGAACTTGTCGTAGTCGCCGTGGACGGTGCGGTTGCGGACCACCAGGCTGTCGGTGACCTGGTATTCCACCCCCAGGTTCACGAGGTCGACCTTGGTGGTGGCGTAGCTGCGTTCAGGATCGCCGAAAAAGGCCCCCCGCGGCGCGGGCGACGGACGGCCGGCGAAGGCGGGAACGCCGCGGTCGGTGGTGCGGTCGTCATCGAAGTGCTCGTAGGACAGCGAGACGGTGAGGCCCGCGCCATTGCGCCACGCGACGGATGGGTTGAGCCCCCAGCGCTCGATGTTGGTGAAGTCGCGGAAGCTCTCCGAGCGCTCGTAAAGGCCGACGAGGCGGACGGCGAAGGCGTCGTCGATGGCATGGGCGGCGTCCGCGGTCAGACGGCGATGATCCCACGACCCGAACTCCAGGGAGAGCGAGCGCTCGTCGGTCCAGTCGGCGATCTTGGTGACGCGGTTGATCACCCCGCCGCCGCCGCCGCGGCCGAAAATCATGGCGTTGGGGCCCTTCAGGACCTCGACCCGCTCGACGTTGTAAAGGTCGCGAAAGTACTGGACGTCATCCCGCACGCCATTGACGAAAAAGTCGGCGGTCGTGGCGTTTCCCCGGATCGTCGGCGCGTCGCGATGGCCCTCGCCCTGGCCCATGGTGACCCCAGGCACGTAGCGAACGACGTCGGCCATCGTCTGCATCGCCTGGTCGCGGATCAGCTCATCCGTGATGACCGTCACAGCCTGCGGAACGTCGCGGAGCGGCGTGTCGGTCTTGGTGGCCGTGGTCGTGCTCAGGGCCCGATAGGCGTCGTCGCGCGGCGCGGTCACCGTCACGCCGGCGACCTCGGCGTCGGCGTCGGCCGCCCGCGCCTCATGGCTGGCCAGAGCGAGCATGAGCGGCGCAAGGGCGACAAGGGCGGCGTTCCGACGAGGGTTCACGGGCGGTCTCTTTGAAGATAATACTGCAAATGCGAGGCGTTCTTAGGCGATCGTTTCAGCCTTGGCAATGAGAACCGTTCGCAAAATTGCCAATGGCGCCGGGGCGCCCCGCAATTCGGGGTACAGGAGCATCCTTCCTGAAGGGAACGGCCGCACCGCCGCGCGATCGCGCCCGGCGAACGGAGCCCCGAACCGGACCGAAAAGCCGCCCCGATCACCCGCCGTCCGGGGAAGGCTGCCCCTGTCCCCCTACCTCCCGGCGGCGGTCCGTCAGCCTGGCCCCTCAAGTCGCCGAGCCATCGCTTCGAGCGACGGCCATGGCGGGCCCTTGCGCAGGGTGTCGATGAAGTGCTGAGCCCACTGTCGGCCGTTCGGGAACTCGTCGGCGACATCCCACCGCCATGCTGCGACCATCGCCAGAACCAGGGCGCGGCATGCGCTCAGTAACGTCTGATCCACGTCCGGATAGTGCTCGATGACCGCCTCAGGGACGTGGGCCAGGTCGAACGCGATGGGCCCGAAACAACAGGTCTCAAGGTCGATGAACAGCGGCCCGATCTTGGTGCTCAGCACGTTGCCGGAGTGCGGTTCGCCGTGAAGCAACTGCTCGGCTGCGCCGCGATCGACAATCGTCGCCCTGAGGCTCTGCAACATGTCGCTGAGAAGGCGTCGGTCCGCGTCGGCGAGTTCCGGTGTCAGGGCCCGATTGGCCACGAGGTCCTGGGCTTCGGCGACGCGGTCGGTGAAGTGCGGCGCCGCAATCTCGATCGTCCGCATGCCGGCGTGCAGGCGCCAGAGCGCATCTGCGTATTCGGCCGGCGTGACGCCTGGTGTCACGGGCGCGTAGTAGGTCCAAAGCGTGATCGCAAAGCCGTCGCGCTCATAGACACGGGGCGGAACCCTGGGATCGAGAAGCGCCGCGGGGCTCCCTGTCTCGTCGAGCCGTCCGGCAAGCTCGACCTCGAACTGCGCCACTTGCCCCGTCATGGGCGCGACCCGGGCGAAGGCGTCACAGGGCTGCAGACGCAAGGCGAGCTTGTTGGAGTTGTGAAGAACGACCGCGTCGTCGGCTTGGAGGCCAAGCGCCCTGGTGGTCGAGATGGCCGCAGCCACCGCACGCTGAAGTTCCCGGGCCTGCAAGGGGTGCTCGCTTTGCGCTCAAGGATCGGCCGAGCAGGGGCCGGCCCGGATCGAAATCTCGCTCCACCATGATGAAAGAATACGGCCACCACTAGGCTAAACCACAACGTCATCAGACGGCGGTGATGTCAGGGATCGTGGCGCTTGTGAGGGCGCCCAACCCGGCAGAGGTCAAACCGCCTTTTTGCCAAGTCTCGCCCTTGTCCTGGCGAGCTGGGCCTTCTTCAAGGCCGCAATGACGGTCTTCAGCTCCGCCCTTACCGCAGCGCGCCGCCGCCAAGGGCGCCATGAGTCTCTGGGTCCCACCGGGTCGCCGATGTGGAACGTCGCCACCAGTGTGGCCAACGGCTTTAACGGTATGGCTGGGATGGGGCGAAGCCGGCAGCGCCCCTCGGCGCGGAGCCGTTCGATTGCAGGACCAACGCCGCCGGCGATCCGGACGGTTTCGTCAAAAACCGTGTCGCCGCAGCCGAGCCAGTGTGAAATCAGCCGGGTGCGCACGGCGCGGATCGCGGCGCGCGATTGTGTCCGGTTTGACCCCATGGGCTCGATCGACAGATCACATTCGGTGTCGAGACCAAGGGAGCGGTTGTTGACGTTAGCCGATCCAATCCGTAGCAGGACGTCGTCAATGATGGCGAGTTTGGCATGGACGATGATGGTTCGACCAAGGGTCGTGACCGGGCTGTAAATGCGAAAGCGCCCATGTTCATCGGCGGCCGTCAGCCGCTCGATGAAGAACGACCGGGTCCGGTCCATCGTCATCTGGTCAAAGTAGCTCGGCGCGTGCTCGGTTGAGACAAGGACAACCTCTGGACCGTCAGGCTCGGCTAGCCTTTGGGCGAGCGCCTCGGCTATGACAGTGGAGGTGAAATACTGGTTCTCAAGGTAGATGCACGACTTCGCCGCCGCGATGGAAGCCAGGTAGAGGGCTTCGATTTCTCGCACCTGAGGCTCCTTGCGCCAGGCCGACGCCGCGCGAGAGATGCCGACCCGAACGTCTCGGAATTGTGGGATGACACCTTCAGGCCAGGGATCGGATTCAGGGTGGGCGTCCGGCAGCGGCAGACGTTCATCCGTCGCTCGAAACCACCGATCTCGAAAGAGTTCGCCCAGGGCGCCTGCAGCGCGTCCGTCGACCGCGCTCATGACCTCATGGCGGGGATCGAAACAGGGCGGTGCGCCCGGCTTGGCGGCCCGGCGAAGGTTATCGTCCTCATGATCGCAGGTATCCCATCGATCCGGACCGAAATCGCAGCCACCACAGAAGGCGACCGCGTCATCCACCACAACCACCTTTTGGTGATGGCTGGCGCCGACCGGTAGCCTGCCGTCGAGGTGGTAGCGGATGGTTGTGCCCCGAAACACCTTGGCCGCGCGCTGAGGATAAAATTCCTGGGTCACCGCGATCGGGAGTGCGGCCTTCCAGCAAAGGATTCTGATGTCGAGTTCAGGGCGCTTGAGGGCTGTGGCCTTCAAGAATTCAGCGATGCGGCTGCTGTCGGCGTCGGCGCAATCGACCTGAGGCTCGAAGGCGGTCATGGGGTGGAAGGCCCATCCCAGCACATGCACTGAGCGGGTGGCCTTGGAGATCGCCGACATCACAGCTGAGAAGTAGTCTTCAACATCGATAAACACTGCAGCTCGGGGGGTGGTCTCCGTACGCCAGCAGGTGGTTCCAGGCTTCAACAACATGCGTAGTCTCCCGTGGCGGCTTGCGGCCGAGCCCGCAGATTTGACCAAAATGTCCGCGCACAAACCGTCCGCGCATGCCTCAACGCAAAGCGAAGCTTGAGGCTCCGTCGGCATCGTCCGCCAAGGGTGGTCAGCGGAACATGCCGCGATACACTGGGCCTCCCATGGCGCTGACCAGTTCGATCACGGCCTACGATCCGCGCTGGCCGCAATGCTATGCCGAAGCCGCAGGCCAGCTCGCTCCGATCCTCGAGCCAAGTCTCGTGGCGATCCACCACGTCGGCAGCACCGCGGTGCCCCTGCTCGCAGCCAAGCCGGAGATCGACATCCTCGCCATCGTCAGGACGTCTGATACGCCAGACAGCTGGCTCGACAGCCTCGGGATGCTTGGCTTCAGACGCGGTGGCGATCTGTCACCTGGCCACCGCTTCTTCAAGCGGGACGCGGACGGCGTCAGGACACACAAGGTCCACCTTTGCACCGCCGGACACCCGAGTATCACCGAGATGCTGGGTTTCAGGGACCACCTTCGCATCAGCGAGGAAGATCGACGGAGTTACGAAGACCTAAAGCTCAGACTGGAGCGCGAAAACGTCGCCGGGATCGGGGAGTATCTCTCGCGCAAGCGTCCCTTCATCACCGGCGTCCTGGCGCAGATCGGAATCACGAGGTGACGCGGGGCGTCCCTCAGGGGGCCTCAGCAGACATGCCCATCGATGCAGGCTCAGCAGCCGGTCCTCTGAGCCAGGCCGAGGCTGCCGCCGCGTTCGCGTCGGTGCTCGCCGCCCACGATCCTTTCTTCGACCATGAGGTGCAGCGGCCGCAAGGACGGCTGCGATCGCGGTGTTACGCCGCCGCCATGCCTGTGCCGGACGTCCTGGTTTCGGCGGTTCGAGCCGTGGTGTTCAGAGGCCCGCGAGTCGTTGTGGTGAGCGAGTCCGACGGCACGCGCCACGTCATGGCCGGAGGCCGCCGCGAGCCCGGCGAAAGTCAGGAAACCACGGTGCGGCGGGAACTCCTGGAGGAGTGCGGATGGCATGTGGGCGAACTTCGGCCGTTCGCGATCCTGCACTTCCAACATCCAGGCCCCACGCCCCCGAGCGACTGGTGCGACTTCGCCAACGTCATCTATCTCGCAGAGGCCACCCGCTACGACCGGCGAGCCCTCGACGCAACGCAGGGCAAGGTAGGTTCGCGGCTGATGTCGGCGAAGGCGGCGTTGGGCGCCGTCACCGATCGTCACCGGGCGATCCTCGCGGCGGCCCTGTCGGCCAGACGAACGGCGCGGGCAGGATCTTAGGCGCGGGCAGGACGTCTCCGACGGAAGCGGGCCGTTGACCGTCAGCTTAGGATCGTGACCGGGCCTTGGCGTGGTCGCTACAAGCAGCCGTTCCAGAGCTCGCACCCAACCAGACCTTCCCGACGCCCGCGAAGGGTGGAGAGCGGCTATCCCTTTCAGGGCCTCGCCACCACCGCAATGCGCCCTAAGCTAACCTCGACAGGTTGCAGACAAGCGGACGCTTCCCCGCGCTGCTTCCGCGCAAGACGGGGACGTCGGGGCTTTCTGGTGTTTGCCGATCTGGCGCGCTGACGCGCCGGGCGAAAGTGCCGGGACCAGATTTTCTGAAAGCTTTGCGATTTATATCCTAGTGATCCGATAGGCATAATGTTCTTATTGTCCCTGGTGATCGCAACTAGCGAGGGGCTCCCCCATGACATCGACTTCCAGCACTCTGAGGGTGATCCTTCTCGCGGGCGTGGCCTTCGCCGCCGTCGCGAGCCCCGCCCTTGCGCAAGAGTCTGACGCCGACCGCATCGCGCGGCTCGAAGCCGCGTTGACCGAAATCCAGGGGCAGCTCGCGGACCTGAAGGCGTCCTCGGGGGCCGGCATCGCCCAGGTCCGGGCCGCGCAGCAGGCCACCACCGTCAGTCTGGCGAACGGCCGACCGACCCTGGCCACCGGCGACGGCCAGTTCACGGCGGCCTTCCGGGGCGTCTTCCAGCTGGATGGCGCGATCCATGATCAGGATGATGCCGGCCCGCTGGCCGCGGACTTCCGGCGGGGCTCGTTCAACGACGCGACGGAGAATGAACGGACCCGCGATCTCTCGGACGGCCTCAACTTCCGGCGGGTTCGCCTCGGCATCGAGGGCAAGGCGTTCGGCGATTTCGAGTACAACTTCCTCTACGACTTCAGCGGATCTGGAACCGAGGAGGGCGGCAAGGTCAGCGCCGCCTGGGTGCAGTACAACGGCCTGGGCTTCGCCAAGATCCGGATCGGCGCCTTCCCGCCGCCGACCAGCCTTGAGGACGCCGCTTCCAACGCCAGTTCCCTGTTCGCCGAGCGACCGGCCCCGGCCGAGCTTGTGCGCGGCCTGGCCGGCGGCGACGGCCGCACTGGCCTGGGCCTCTACGCCGGCGGCGATCGCTGGACGGCGGCCGGCGTCCTGACCAGCAATCTGGTGGGAACCCAGACCTATGACGAGCAGACCGGCTTCGTCGGCCGGGTGTCCTATGCGCCGTTCAAACGGACGGACGCATTGATCCACGTCGGGGCTAATGTGAACCTGGTGCTCAGCCCGGCCGCAACCGGCCCGGGCCTCCCCGGCGGCGCGGCTAGTCCGATCCGCCTGCGCGAACGACCCGAACTGCGCGTCGACGGCACGCGTCTGGTCGATACCGGCAACATCGACGCCGACGGAGTCACCGCCCTGGGCGTGGAGTTCGGCGCCCAGCGCAAGAACCTCTACCTGCAGGCCGAGTACTTCGACATCGCCGTGGAGCGCCGTTCGAGCGCCCTGGCCGACCCCGACTTCTCTGGCTGGTATGTGCAGGCCGGCTGGACCCTGACCGGCGAGGCGCGCCGCTACAACGCCGCCGGCGGTTTCGACGGACCGCGCGCCGCCAAGCCCTTCGACCTGAAGGCCGGAACCTGGGGGGCCTGGGAGCTGGCCGCGCGCTACTCGGTGCTGGACCTCGACTACCGCGAGGGCGACCTGCCGGCCCTGGGCTCGGTCCGGGGCGGCGAGCAGTCGATCTTCTCGCTCGGCCTGAACTGGTACGTGAACAACGGCGTCACGCTGCAGGCCGCCTGGCGCAACGTGTCCGTCGACCGGACATCGCCGGGCGGAACCGCCTTCGGGGCCGGCGCCGCGACCCCGGCCCTGGGGACCAAGGTCGGCCAGGACCTGAACATCTTCGCTTTCCGCACCCAGTACGCCTTCTGAGTCCGGCGACGCTACCTTCTTCGACATCGAGGACATCATGACCGACGATACCCGACACCTCTCCCGTCGCGGCCTGCTCGGCGCCGCAGCGCTCGCCGGCCCGGCCGCCCTAGCCGGTGGCAGCCTGGCCATGGCCCAGGGCGCGCCCAAGCCCGCGACCCTGCTCAACGTCAGCTACGATCCGACTCGCGAGCTCTACAAGGAGGTCAACGCCGCCTACGCGAAGTTCTGGAAGGACAAGACCGGCCAGACGCTGACCATCCAGCAAAGCCACGGAGGCTCGGGCAAACAGGCCCGGTCGGTGATCGACGGGCTTCAGGCCGACGTCGTCACCCTGGCGCTGGCCTACGACATCGACGAGATCGCGCAGAAGGCCAAGCTCCTGCCGGCCAACTGGCAGGCCCGCCTGCCGCAGAACTCCACGCCCTACACCTCGACGATCGTGTTCCTGGTCCGCAAGGGCAATCCCTGGACGATCCGGGACTGGAGCGATCTGGTGAAGCCCGGCATCGACGTCATCACGCCCAACCCCAAGACCTCGGGCGGGGCGCGGTGGAACTATCTGGCGGCCTGGGCCTGGGCGTTGAAGCAGCCGGGCGGCAATCCGGCCAGGGCCGAGGCCTTCGTGAAGGAGCTCTTCCAGCACGTGCCCATCCTGGACACCGGCGCTCGGGGCTCCCTGACCACCTTCGCCCAGCGCGGCGTCGGCGACGTCTTCCTGTCGTGGGAGAACGAGGCCTTCCTCTCCAACGAGGAGTTCGGGCCCAAGTTCGACATCGTCTACCCGTCGCTGTCGATCCTCGCCGAACCGCCGGTGGCGCTGGTCGACAAAATCGTCGACCGCAAGAAGACCCGCACCATCGCCGAGGGCTACCTCAACTTCCTCTACAGCCCGCTGGCCCAGGACCTGATCGGGAAGCACCACTACCGGCCGCGCAACGCCCAGGCCGCATCGAAGTATGCCGGCAAGTTCAGGAAGATCCCCCTGGTCACCATCGACGACACCTTCGGCGGGTGGGCGAAGGCCCAGAAGACCCATTTCGCCGACGGCGGCGTGTTCGACCGGATCTACCGCCCGTGAGCACGCCCCTGATCGCCGGCAGGCCGAGGAAGGGACGCTGGCGAGACGCCGGCGTTCTGCCCGGCTTTGGACTGTCGATGGCGATCACGCTGACCTGGCTCAGCGTGATCGTTCTCATTCCCCTTGCGGCCCTGGTCATCCGGCCGTGGGAACTGGGCCTGGACGGCGTGTGGCGCACCCTGACCGACGAGCGGGTGGTCGCTGCCTTCAGGCTGAGCTTCGGCGCAGCCGCGATCGCAGCCGCGACCGACGCTGTGCTGGGGCTGATCGTCGCCTGGGCCATCGTGCGCTACCGGTTCCCCGGACGCCGGTTGCTCGACGCCCTGGTCGACCTGCCGTTCGCCCTGCCGACCGCCGTGGCCGGCATCGCCCTCACCGCCATCTATGCGCCCAACGGGCCGCTCGGCGCCCTGTTCGAGCAGGTCGGGATCAAGACCGCCTACTCCCCGCTCGGAGTCGTCATCGCCCTGACCTTCATCGGCCTGCCGTTCGTTGTGCGCGCGGTGCAGCCGGTGCTGGAGGAGGTCGACCGTGAAGTGGAGGAAGCCGCCCGCACCCTGGGGGCCAGCGACTACCAGCGCATCATCCGCGTGGTTCTGCCGGCCATCCTGCCCGCCCTGCTGGCCGGGGTCGGCCTGGCGTTCGCCCGGGCGGTCGGCGAGTACGGCTCGGTGATCTTCATCGCCGGGAACCTGCCGATGGTCTCGGAGATCGCGCCGCTGCTCATCGTGATCAAACTGGAACAGTTCGACTACGCCGGTGCCGCCGCCGTTGGTCTGGGCATGCTGACCATCTCTTTCGCCATCCTGCTGGTCCTCAACCTTCTCCAGACCTGGCTGACCCGGAGGACCGGGGGATGAGCCGCGCAGGCAAGATTCACCTGCCCGGCTGGGCGCCGCTGATCGTGCTGCTGGCTGTCGTCGGCATGGCCGCCCTGGTCGTGCTGCCGCTGGCCATGGTCTTCGTCCAGGCGCTGGCCAAGGGCGTGGACGGCTTTCTGGAGCCGTTCCGCGAGCCGGACACCTGGTCGGCGATCAAGCTGACGCTCATCGTGGCCGGCATCTCGGTGCCGCTGAACGCCGTCTTCGGACTGGCGGCCGCCTGGGCGGTCACCCGGTTCCAGTTCGCGGGCAAGAGCCTGCTGATGGCCCTGATCGACCTGCCCTTCTCGATCTCGCCGGTCATCTCGGGCCTGGTCTGGGTGCTACTGTTCGGGGCCCAGGGCTACTTCGGCCCGGCGCTGGACGCCCTTGGGATCAAGGTCATCTTCACGGTCACCGGCCTGGTGCTGGCCACCGTGCTGATCACCCTGCCCTTCGTCGCCCGCGAACTGATCCCTCTGATGCAGGAGCAGGGCGCGGACGAAGAGGCGGCGGCCATGACCCTGGGCGCCGGCGGCTGGTCGACCTTCTTCCGGGTCACCCTGCCCAATGTGAAGTGGGCGCTGCTCTACGGCGTCCTGCTCTGCAACGCCCGGGCGATGGGCGAGTTCGGCGCCGTTTCCGTTGTCTCCGGCCATATCCGGGGCCTGACCAACACCCTGCCGCTGCACGTCGAGATCCTCTACAATGAATACGATTTCGTCGGCGCTTTCGCCGTCGCCACCCTGCTCGCGGGCCTCGGCCTGCTGACGCTGGCGGCCAAATCCCTTCTCGAATGGCGATTTTCCGGCGAGCTCGCCGCTACGCGCCGTCACTGATCTCCAGGCTGGTTCATGACGCTTATCGTTGACTCCGTCGCCAAGGCTTTCGGTCGTTTCCCGGCCCTGGGCGGCGTTTCGCTGGAGGCCCGGGAGGGCGAGTTCCTGGCGCTGCTCGGCCCCTCGGGCTCGGGCAAGACCACCCTTCTGCGCATCCTGGCCGGATTGGAAACACCCGACGTCGGCGCCGTCAGCTTCAACGGCGAAGACCTGCTGGCCCTGTCGGCCCGCGAGCGGCGCATCGGCATGGTCTTCCAGCACTACGCGCTGTTCCGGCACATGACCGTAGCCCGGAACATCGCCTTCGGCCTGAGCGTGCGGCCGCGCGCCACCCGGCCGTCGAAGGCTCAGGTCGCGACGCGCGTCGCCGACCTGTTGCGACTGGTGCAGCTGGAGGGGCTGGAGGGCCGCTATCCGGCCCAGCTGTCCGGTGGCCAGCGCCAGCGCGTCGCCCTAGCCCGCGCCCTGGCCATCGAGCCGCGCATGCTGCTGCTGGACGAGCCGTTCGGGGCGCTGGACGCCAAGGTGCGCCGCGAGCTGCGCCGCTGGCTGCGCAAGGTCCACGACGAGACCGGCGTCACCACCATCTTCGTGACCCACGACCAGGAGGAGGCGCTGGACCTCGCCGACCGGGTGGCCATCCTGAAGGACGGCGCCCTGGTCCAGGTCGGCGCGCCGCAGGCTGTCTACAACGACCCGGCCGACGCCTTCGTGTTCGACTTCCTGGGCGGCGCGGTGCGGCTGCCCGGACGGGTCGAGGGCGGCCAGCTGACGCTTGGCGACTGGGCCGGCGCAGCCCCCGCCGACGCGCCGTCGGGCGCGGTGCAGGTCTTCTTCCGCCAGGATCAGGCCAGCCTGCAGGGCCTCGGCGGCGAGGGCTTCAGCGCCGTCGTCACCGGCCTTGTCCAGCGTGGACCGGCCGTCCGTATCGACCTGGAGGCGCTGGGCCAGCCGATCGAGCTGCTGCTGCCGCCGGGCGAGGTCCCCGACCTCGTCGCCCCCGGCCGCGCGGTGCGCGTGGCGCCCAAGGCGGTGAGGTTGTTTGGAGAACGGTAGGTCCGGAAGACAGCTTGGCCGCCTAACGCTGCCGCATTCGGGCCGACTTGGCTCTCTCCTGGCTCCAGACCTTTCCAACGTCGGCAATGAGGCGATTGTGTTGAAAAAGTCTCGGAGGGCTCCAGGACGGGGTCAGTTCACCTAGAAAAATTCAATTAAGCAAAGCATAATTTCAACTACACTCCGGATGGCGCATGTGTGTTGCTCAAATTTGGGCGGGATGAACTGCGCGCGGACTTTCTCAACACAATCAGCCCGTAGCGGCCAACTGCGTCCCTCGAGCTGAATGTCTCCTTCGGGTCGCGAGCAGTCTCGAGCAAGGCCGCCGCAAGCAGACGTTCCCGAGATCGCCGGAAACCGGACCTTGTCGACGTCAGCCAAGGGGGAGGTTGCGACTTCACGCCCTCAGCACGGCGACCAGGGTCCAGCACGTGATGAAGACAAGCATGAGCGAGCCGATGGTCCAGAGCGCTGCACGGGTGTCATGGGTTCGAGCCGTGAAATAGGCCGCGAAGTGGGCGAAACGGGAAATGACGTAGCCATAGAGCAGCCACTGCGCGAGGAGCAGCGGAGGGTCCGCAAGAACAAACAGGAAGCCGGCGACCAGGAAGAATGGAACGTTCTCCAGGTCGTTGAGCTGCATGCGCCGGATGCGATCAACGGACTCGTTCGGCTGTGTCTGCGTCGGATTCGGGTGAGGATTCAAAGCGGTCTTCTTCAGGTCCTCGGGCGAACGGAAGCCGCCCTTTACCTGCATCATGCGTATCACGGTCAGCCAGGACATCCCGACCACCTTGAGGATCATGAGGGTAGCTGCCACCACGTAGGTATTGAACAGCGGATTGTGCAGGCTGAGCTTATCCATCATGCCCTCTACTGGCGCGTCTAGGTTGATCCTAGCCGAAATGACTGAGGGCGAAAGCGCGTCGCTCTGCGCGGTAGGCTGCACAAGGTCCGCTTCGGGTCGCGAGCGGCCGCAAGCCGTCGTCCGCCATACGCGGGGCGGGTTGGGGACGGGGCGCTCAAGGCCCACGATCCGCCGCGCGGGTGCCATCGACCGATGCTAGGGTGCCGCCAGACACGGAGGTCGGCATGGGCGCGTCACGTCGGGGTGTGATTCTGGGGGCGGGCGCCCTGGCGGCGGGGACGGGGGCGCAGGCTGCGACGCCGGCCGTCGAGCACGACGCGGCCTGGTTCCAGACGGTGCTCGAGCGCTTCGCGGGCTTCGGGATCAAGGCCTCGGGCGGGCCGGGCGACACCGCGTGCGGCGCCTGGCTCGAGGCCGAGCTCGCCGGGCTGGGCTATGCCTGCGAACGTCAGGCCTTCGAGGTTCCCTATGCCGAGGTGCGGACGGCGACGCTCACGGCGGGCGACCACCAGGCGACGGTGTTTCCCCAGGCCCTGGTGATCGCGACCGGTCCCGGCGGACTGTCCGCGCCCCTGCGGCTGGCCGCTTCGGAGGGGCGCCTGGAGGGGGCGATCGCGCTGATCGTCCTGCCGTTCCGGCGCTGGGTGAGCCTGGCGGAGCCTGCGGTCTCACGCGCCCTCACCGACGCCTTCGGCCGTGGCGCCGCGGCGGCGGTGCTGGTCACCACCGGACCGACGGGGGAGGCCGTGGCCCTGAACGTCAGCGCCACCAAGCCGGGCTTCGGCAAGCCCGTCGCCGTCCTGGCGCCCCAGGACGCCGAGCCCTTTGTGGCCGCCGCCCGGCAGGGGCAGGGCGCCACGCTCACCGTCGACGCCGCGTCCGGGCGGCGGCCGGCCTTCAACCTGATCGCCCGCCTCGACCGCGGCGCGGCCAAGACCCTGATCGTCACCACGCCCCGCTCCGGCTGGCACAACTGCGTGGCCGAGCGGGGGTCGGGCCTGGCGGTCTGGCTGTCCCTGGCCCACGGGCTGGCGGCCACCGCGCCCGGGGTGAACCTGGAGTTCGTCGCCACCAGCGGCCACGAGTACATCTATCTCGGCGGCGAGCAGTATCTCGAGCACCGCGCGCCCCGGCCGGCGGCCACGCGGATGTGGGTCCATATCGGGGCCAGCGCAGCGGCGCGCGACTGGCACGAGTTCGGCGGCCGCTTGCGGCCCCTGCCCAGCGCCGACACCCAGCGGGTGCTGACCGCCACCCCGGAGGTGATCGACGCGGTGCGCGCGGCCTTCCAGGGGATCAGCGGCCTGGAGGCCGTCTATCCCGCCGACCGGGCCCACGCCGGGGGCGAACTGGTGAACGTGATCGAGGCGGGCTACGCCCCGGCAATCGGCCAGTATGGCGGCCATCGCTACTTCCACACCGCCGGCGACGATTTGCGCTGCGTCTCGGGTGACCTGGTGGCGCCGGTGGCCGCGGCCTTCCGGGCGGCGATCGCGGCGTCCCTGGCCTAGACGCACGGGACCTCGACGGTCACATGTCGGCCCTCGTCGGCCGGCCGCCAAGTCCGCGACGCCTTGTGCCGCAACGCCTCGCGGCCCATGCGGGGCGCGTGAAGGGCCTTGTCTTCCATCCACGCCGACCGACCGGTGAAACGAGGGCGCCCGGCTTGACTCTCCGCCCCACCTGTCGCACCGCCGAAGGATGAAAAGACCGCGGCCGCCTGGGCCGCCCTGCTCGCCACGGAGGCCAAGTGAGCCAACCCCTTTCCGGCCGCCATGTGGCCCTGCTGCTTGGCGGCCTCTCCTCTGAACGCGATGTCAGCCTGGTCTCCGGCCGCGAGTGCGGCGACGCCCTGGAGCGCCTGGGCGCCAGGGTCACCCGGGTCGACGCTGGGCGTGACCTGGCTCAGGTGCTCACCCGGCTGAAGCCCGACGTCTGCTTCAACGCCCTGCACGGTGAGTGGGGGGAGGACGGCTGCGTCCAGGGGGTGCTGGAGACCCTGAACCTGCCCTACACCCACTCCGGCGTGCTGGCCTCGGCGCTCGCCATGGACAAGGCCAAGTCTAAGGCGGTGCTGGCCGCCGCCGGCGTGACCGTCCCGGGCGGCGGCCTGTTCAACCGCTTCGAGGCCGCCGCCGAGCACGTCATGCCCCCACCCTATGTGGTGAAACCCAACGCAGAGGGGTCCTCGGTCGGGGTCTTCATCGTCCTGGACGGCGCCAACCGGCCGCCCCAGGAGATCATCGCGCCCGAATGGACCTTCGGCGAGGAGGTGATGATCGAGCCCTATATCCGCGGCAAGGAGCTCGCCGTGGCCGTGATGGACGGCAAGGCCCTGACCGTGACCGACATTGTGCCCAAATCGGGTTTCTATGACTACGAGGCCAAATACGGGGATGGGGGGTCGGAGCACATCCTGCCGGCCAGGATTCCGTTGAAAACCCTGGAGAAAGCCATGGAGCTGGCCGAGCGCGCCCACGCTGCGCTTGGTTGTCGCGGGGTTACCCGATCTGATCTTCGTTATGACGACATTAACGACATTCTGGTCCTTCTGGAGGTCAACACACAGCCCGGCATGACGCCGACTTCGCTCGTCCCCGAGCAAGCGGCCATGAAGGGCGTGGACTTTGACAACCTGGTGCTTTGGATCACGGAGGACGCTTATGCCCGCGGTGCTGCGGGGGGGATCGCGAGTTTCGGCGAAACCCCGGGCTAGAAAGCCCGCTGGCTCCAAGTCTCGCTCCCAGGCCAAGGCGCCTGCGGGGTACGCCCCCGCGAAGCTGGGCGCCGCCCGAAACGTCGGCCTCTCCCCGCAGCACGCCCTGATGGCCGCCGGCGGCGTGCTGGCCCTCGTCCTGATCGCGACCCTGGCCACCGGCGACCGCGCCCACAAGGCTTCCGAAGCGATCAGCGGCGCCGTGGGCGGGCAGTTCGCCCACCTCGGTTTCCGGCTGAAGGCCGTCCACGTCCAGGGCGCCTCGGCCATGGCCACCGCCGACATCCTGGCCGCCGCCGGGGTCTACAAGGATCAGCCTCTGCTGGGCCTGGACCTGGAAGCCCTGCGCCAACGCGTCGAGGCCGTCGGCTGGGTCAAGGAGGCCCGCATCGTGCGCCTGCTCCCCGACACCCTGGTGTTGGCGGTGGTGGAGCGCAGGCAGCTGGCCGTCTGGCAGCACGGCGGCCAGAGCCACGTGATCGACGACCATGGCCGGATCATTCCCGAAGCCCGGTCCGACAAGTTTCCGACCCTGCCGCTGATCGTCGGCGAGGGGGCCAACGAATACGCCGCCCAGATCCTGCCGGAGGTGGCCGCGCGGCCGCGCCTGATGGAGCGGATCGAGGCCCTGGTGCGCGTGGACAACCGCCGCTGGGACCTGCGGCTGAAGGACGGCTCGCTGGTGCAATTGCCGGCGGTGGACGAAGACGGCGCCCTGATAAAACTGGAGCAGCTGGATCAGAGCCAGCGCATCCTGGAACTGGGTTTCGAGCGGATCGATCTGCGTGATCCGAGCGTGGTGGCGGTGCGGCCGCGCGACGGGGCCCTTCCCGGGCAACTCGTCGCGAACGGCGTTTGAGGAAGAAGAGGGCGGACCCGTTGGTGACCCGTGTTGAGGACCGCAAGGAGAGCCGCGAAGGGCTGAAGGCCGCGCTTGGCCGCCAGCCGGTGATCGCCGCGGTGGACCTTGGGGCGTCCAAGGTGAGCTGCTTCATCATGAAGCCTGACGGCGTGCGCCGTTCCGACCGCACCCTGACCGCGGCCGGTGTCGGCTATGTGCAGTCGCGCGGCGTGCGCGGCGGGGCCATCGTCAATCTGGACGAGGCGTCGGACGCCATCGCCCAGGCCGTCGAGCGGGCCGAGAACGTGGCCGGCGTCCAGGTGCAGGGCGTCACGGTCGCCACGGGCGGCGGCGCGCTCACCAGCCATCGGATTTCTGGCCGGGTGTCCCTGGGCGCGCGGGCGATCTCCGATCACGACCTAGTGCGCGCCATCCAGGCCGCCCTGGGGCAGATCAAGCTTCCCGGGCGCCGCGCTGCGCACATCCTACCCGTCGCCTGGGCGGTGGACAGCCAGTCGGGCATCCGCGATCCGCGGGCCATGTTCGGCCGTGTCCTGGCCGTGGAGCTGCTGGTGGTCTCGGTCTCCGAGGCCGTCTTCCAGACCCTGGGCGCCTGCGTGGAGCGGGCCCACCTGCAATTCGATGGCGTGGTCGCCGCTCCCTTCGTGTCGGCCCTGGCGGCCCTCGAGGAGGATGAGATGGACCTGGGCGCCGTCTGCATCGACATGGGCGGCGGCTCGACCTCGGCGGCCGTCTTCTCCGGCGGCAGCCTGGTCCACGTTGAGACCTTGCCCGTCGGCGGCAGCCACGTGACCGCCGACATCGCGCGCGGCCTCTCCACCTCCATCGCCGGCGCAGAGCGGATCAAGACCCTGCATGGCTCGGCCATCGCCTCGGCCAACGAAGACCGCGAGATGATCGAAGCGCCGCCGCGCGGCGACGATCCGGGGGCGGGCCCGGTGATCGCGCCCCGCTCCCTGCTGAAGGGCATCATCGCCCCCCGCGTCGAAGAGACCCTTGAGCTGCTGCGCGACCGACTGAAGGCCTCGGGCGCGCCTGTCGAGCCCGGCGCGGGCCTGGTGCTCACCGGCGGCGCGAGCCAGCTGGCCGGCGTCCGGGAAGTCGCCGTGCGTGTCTTCGACCGTCCCGTGCGACTGGGCCGTCCGCGCCGCGTGCCGCACCTGGCCGACGCCGCCTCGGGTCCCGCCTTCTGCGCGGCGGCCGGGGTCCTGCACCGTCACGCTTTTGGTCCCCGCGAGGCGGTCTCGGCCAAGGCGCTCGCCTCGGCCAAGCTGCGCCGCGATCCGGTGGACCCGGGCGCCAACCCGGTGGCCAAGGCGGCCGCCTGGCTCCGCGAGAACCTTTAACCCACCGATCTCGGCGGTTCATCCACAGGTTCATGCTGAAGCTGTAGTGACCTCAACTTGGGTTTTTGACCTCAAAGCGACTCGTCATCGCCTGCCGACTCACATTCGACTCAGTTGAGTCGCGTTCCTGTTCTTCGAATGTGATCAGCGGCTTGACGAAAAGTGTGAGTCAGGGTGTCGCAGTTCGGGTTGGCGAAACGCACCCAAGCCTTACGCGCCAACAAATTTAGGTTGGTTAGCGGCTCGACGGACCTCCGACTCGCCTTATGCAGTTAACCGCCAATTAACGATGGTAGGCGTTTCCTTAACGCCATCCGTCGAGGGAGCCTGGCGGGCGGGTCGCCTTGTCTCCCAGAATGAATGACGGAGGACGTAGAGGTCCCAATGGCTATTGCACTTTCCGCGCCGCGCGCGACCGAGTTGAAGCCGCGCATCGTTGTATTCGGCATCGGTGGGGCAGGCGGTAACGCCGTCAACAACATGATCGAAGCTGGGCTGGAGGGCGTCGAGTTCGTCGTCGCCAACACCGACGCCCAGCAGCTGTCGTTCTCCAAGACCGACCGGCGCATCCAGCTGGGGGTCCAGGTGACCCAGGGCCTCGGGGCCGGGGCCCACCCGGAAGTCGGGATGAGCGCGGCCGAGGAATCCATCCCCGAGATCGGTGAGCACCTCGACGGCGCCCACATGGTCTTCATCACCGCCGGCATGGGCGGCGGCACCGGCACCGGCGCCGCGCCGATCATCGCCAAGTGCGCCCGCGAGCGGGGCATCCTGACGGTGGGCGTGGTCACCAAGCCCTTCCACTTCGAGGGCCGTCACCGCATGCGCCTGGCCGACGCCGGGATCAGCGAGCTGCAACGCTATGTCGACACCCTGATCGTCATTCCGAACCAGAACCTGTTCCGGGTCGCCAACGAGCGGACCACCTTCGCCGAAGCCTTCGGCATGGCCGACCAGGTCCTGCACTCCGGCGTCCGCTCCATCACCGACCTGATGGTGCTGCCCGGCCTGATCAACCTCGACTTCGCTGACGTCCGCACGGTCATGACCGAAATGGGCAAGGCGATGATGGGCACCGGCGAGGCGTCGGGCGAGGACCGCGCCCTGATGGCCGCCCAGAACGCGATCCAGAACCCGCTGCTGGACGAGGTCTCGCTCAAGGGCGCCAAGGCCGTGCTGGTCAACGTCACCGGCGGCCTCGACATGACCCTTCTGGAAGTCGACGAGGCGGCCAACGCGATCTCCGAACAGGTTGATCCTGAGGGCAACATCATCTTCGGCGCCGCCTTTGATCCGACCCTTGAGGGCATGATCCGGGTCTCCGTCGTGGCCACCGGAATGGACGGCGCCTCGATCGCCGCCATCGAGCCCAAGGTCGAGCGTCGCCCGCTAACCGCGCCGCCGCTGCGCGCCACCGAACAGGCGCACCAGCCCTATTCGCCGCCGCCCGTGCCCGCCCCCGAGCCGGTGCGATCGATCTACGCCACTCCGGCCGCCCAGGCGCCGGCGCCTCGCTACGAGGCGCCGGCCTATCGCGCCCCGGTCGCCGCCGCTCCGGCCCCTGCGCCGACGCCGGCTCCAAAGGCCAGCTTCGACGAGGACCTGGAGGCCCAGGGCGATCTCTACGCCGCGGCTCCCGCGCCTGCTCCGGCCCCCGCGCCGGTTCGGGTCGAGCCGCAGATCACTCAGGCCGCCACGCCCCCGGCCCCGCCCGCTCCGCCCATAACCCGGATCGTCGATCCGTCCGTGGCCGACGACGAGGATGAGCCGCTGTTCACCGACGCGGCCTTCGAAGATCGCCGTCCGCAACGCAGCGGCGGCTTTCTGAGCCTGTTCGGCAGCCGTCCGCGCTACGACGCCCCGGCGCCCGCGCCGGCAGCCCGTCCCGCCGCCCGGGGCGGCGCCCAACCCGTTGAGGCTCCGGCTCCGCAAGAGCAGGTCGAGGGGCAGGAAGATCTGGAAATCCCGTCCTTCCTGCGCCGCCTCGCCAACTAGGCGATCCGCATCCACACTTCGCGCAAGGCCGGGCTCAACCCCGGCCTTGTTGCATTGGGGGCGGCTGTTCGCGTGTGAGGCGAGGGACGCTACGTCTTGATTCCGCTAACAAATCCTAACTCCGGAATCGAAACATTCGGAAACAGGACGTGTCTTGCGGCGCCGCAGCATAACCGTAAAAGGGCAGCTGGGGCGTGCCGTGGCCACTTCCGGCCCGCGCCCCGACTCGAAGAGGGCTCCGGTTTTGACCGCATCCGCGTTTCAACACACCCTGCAGGGCCCGGCGATCTTCGCCGGGGTCGGCGTGCACACCGGCGCCCACACCCGCGTCTCGGTTCGCCCCGCGCCCGCCAACACCGGCATTGTCTTCGTCCGCACCGATGTGACCGATCGCGACAACCGCGTGCCGGTCAGCGCCGAAGCGGTCTGCAAGACCCAGCTGGGCACCGTGATCACCAACGCCGCCGACGTCACCGTAGCCACCATCGAGCACCTGATGGCCGCCCTGGTGATGCTGAACATTGATAACGCCGTCGTCGAGCTCGACGGCCCCGAAATGCCGATCATGGACGGCTCGTCGCTGCCCTTCGTGGAGATTCTCGACCGCGCGGGCCGCCGGGGCCAGGACGCCCCGCGCCGCTACATTGAGATCCTGGACACCGTCGAAGTCGTGGACGGCGACAAGCGCGCCACCCTTAGCCCCGCCGACGAATTCGAGGTCGCCTTCGAGATCGCCTTCGACTCCAAGGCCATCGGCCGTCAACGGGTCGACCTGCCGATGAACGAGCGCGCCTTCCGCAGCGAACTCGCCAACTGCCGCACCTTCGGCTTCCTGCACGAGGTCGAGGCCCTGCGCGCCATGGGTCTGGCCCGTGGCGGCTCCATGGAAAACGCCGTCGTCATCGAGGGCGACCGCATTCTCAACCCGGAGGGCCTTCGCCGTCCGGACGAGTTCGTGCGTCACAAGGCGCTGGACGCCATCGGCGACCTGTTCGTCCTCGGCGCGCCGATTCTTGGCCGCTTCGAGGGCGTGCTGGCCGGTCACGGCATCAATAACGCCGTGGTCCGCGCCCTAGTGGCCCAGCCCCAGGCCTGGCGCTATCGCAGCCTGGTGGACAATCTGGCTCAGGCGGTCTGAGCCCCTTTCGGGCTCGCCTCTCTTTCGACAATCTCGAGCTTTAGCTCGACCATCGTCGGGTGGTTCCCTGCGTCCTCGCCGCCCTTCCGTTTGCGCCCCGCCGAGCGTGGTGTAGAAGCGAGGACTCGCAGCGCGGGGCCGCGCATTTGGTCTGTTTGAGGTGACGGTGTCCTTGCTTCGCAATTCCTGGGGTCGCCCGGCGCTCGTCGCCTGCATCGTCGCCCTCGCCTTGGCCGGCTGCGCCGGTAAAGAAAAGCGGCCCAAGCTGGCCTATGAGGAGCGCCCGGTGGAGCTGCTCTACGCTACAGGCGCCGATCGGCTGGACCGGGGCCTGTGGAACCAGGCCGTCGACTATTTCCAGGAGGTGGAGCGTCAGCACCCCTATTCGGAATGGTCGCGCCGGGCGATCCTGATGACCGCCTACGCCCACTATCAGGCCAACAACTACGCCGAGGCCATCGGCGACGCCGACCGCTTCATCTCGCTGTACCCCGGCAACCCGGCGGCCACCTACGCCCACTACCTGAAGTCCATCTGCTATTTCGAGCAGATCGTCGACGTGGGACGCGACCAGGCCGCTACGGGCCAGGCGCTGGCCAACCTGCAGGAGGTGGTTCAGCGCTATCCGCGTAGCGAATACGCCGCCGACGCGCGTCTGAAGATCGACATGGTCAATGACCAACTGGCCGGCAAGGAAATGACCATTGGCCGCTGGTACCTGCGTCAGGGCGACACCATCGCGGCCCTGGGTCGTTTCCGCACGGTGATCGACCGCTATCAGACCACCAGCCACGCGCCAGAGGCCCTCTACCGCCTGGTGGAGGCCTATCTGACCCTAGGGCTGGCCGAGGAGGCCAAGCGCAATGGTGCGGTGCTGGGCTTCAACTATCCGGGCGACGCCTGGTACGGCGACGCCTACGAGCTGCTGACCGACCGGGGCCTGCGTCCCGCGATCGAGCCGACGGGCAAGAAGGGCGGCCTGCTGCGCAACCTGCCGTTCCGCAAGGACAAGACCGCGACCATCAAGCCGCCGTCCGCTCCGATTGAAGAACCTAAGGCGAACTGATCCCTTCCAGCGCGTCTGATTCCAGGCGATCTTGCCGGCCATGTTGATCGGGCTTTGGATCCGCGACGTCGTGCTCATCGAGGCCCTGGACCTGTCCATCGGGCCGGGCCTGACGGCGCTTACCGGCGAGACCGGAGCAGGCAAGTCGATCATCCTCGACGCGCTCGGCCTGGCGACGGGCGCGCGCGCTGACGCGGGCCTCGTGCGCCAGGGCGCCAGCCAGGCCATGGCCTCAGCCGTCTTCGCCCCGCCCCTGGACCACCCGGTGTGGGAGATTCTGGAGGAGAAGGGGTTGGCCTATGCCCGGGACGAGGATCTGGTGCTGCGCCGGACCCTGTCCGTGGATGGCCGCAGCCGCGCCTTTGTCAATGACCAGACCACCAGCGTGGGAGTGCTGAAGGAGCTGGGCCAGCACCTGCTGGAGGTCCACGGCCAGCACGAGACCGTCGGCCTGCTGGACGCCCGCACCCACCGGCCGCTGCTGGACGCCTATGGCTCACTGCGGCCGCTGGCCAGGACCGTGGGCGACCGCTGGACCGCCTGGCGCGACGCGCGCGCCAAGGCTGACGAACTGCGCGAGGCGGTGGAACGCGCCGCCGCCGACGCCGAGGAACTGACCCTACGGCTCTCCGAGCTGGACCGCCTCGCCCCACAGGCGGGCGAGGAGACGGCCCTGGCCGAGGAGCGCGCCATTCTGGGCGCCGCCGAAAAGGCCATCGCCGACATCAATGACGCGCGGGGCGCCTTCGAGGGCCTGAGCAGCAAGCTGGCGGCCGCCGTCCGCGCCGTGGAGCATGCGCGCGCCCGCGCCATCCAGGCCGGCGCCGCCGAGGACGGGCCCGCCGTCAGCCGCCTCACCGTGGCCAGCGCGGCCATCGACCGGGTGTTCGGCGAGGCCCAGGAGGCCGAGGCCGCCGTGGACGCGGCCGCCGAGGCTTTCGACTTCCGCCCTGACCGTCTGGAGAAGGCCGAGGAGCGGCTGTTCGAACTGCGCGGCATGGCCCGCAAGCTGCGGGTCTCGGTCGAGGAATTGCCGACCCTGCGTGTCCGCTTCGCCGAGCGGCTGCGGGCGATGGAGTCCAGCGAGGACGACCTGAAGGCCGCCGATGCCGCCGTGGCCCGGGCCCGCGCCGCCTATATGGCCGAGGCGCAGAAGCTTTCGGCTTTCCGCCGCGCCGCCGGTGAGCGCCTGGCTGCGGCCGTGATGAGCGAGCTGCCGCCGCTGAAACTGGACAAGGCCCGCTTCCAGGTGGCCGTCGAGACCCTGGCCGAGGACCGCGCGGGACCGACCGGGACCGACCGCATCGTCTTCGAGATCGCCACCAATCCGGGCGCGCCGTTCGGCGACCTGGGGGCCATCGCATCGGGCGGGGAACTGGCGCGTTTCGCCCTGGCCCTCAAGGCCGCCCTGGCCGGCCGCGCCGAGGGGGTGCAGCCGCTGATGATCTTCGA
Source organism: Phenylobacterium sp. (assembly GCF_031425575.1). Classification (GTDB taxonomy): domain Bacteria; phylum Pseudomonadota; class Alphaproteobacteria; order Caulobacterales; family Caulobacteraceae; genus Phenylobacterium. Next base: position 19,852 of record NZ_JANPJP010000303.1, on the reverse strand, counting down.
CGAGGTGGACCAGGGCGTGGGCGGCGCCGTAGCCGACGCGGTGGGCCTGCGCCTGCGCCGCCTGGCCGCCGACGCCCAGGTGCTGGTGGTGACCCACAGCCCCCAGGTCGCCGCCCGCGCCGACGCCCACTGGCGGATCGCCAAGGCCGGGGACGGAGAGCGCCTGCGCACCGCTGTGGAGACCCTGTCGCCCGCCGACCGCGAGGAAGAGATCGCTCGCATGCTGGCCGGCGCTCACATCACCGACGCGGCCCGCGCCGCCGCCCGGGCGTTGATGCATGCTTGAGGCCGCCAAACCGGTCGCCGATCTCGACGAGGGCGAGGCCGTCGAGGAGCTGACCAAGCTTGCCGACGAGCTGTCGAGGCACGACCTCGCCTATCACCAGCAGGACGCGCCGACGATTTCGGACGCCGAATACGACGCTCTGAAGCGCCGAAACCTGGAGATAGAGGCGCGGTTCCCGGAGCTGATCCGCGAGAACTCCCCGTCGCTGCGGGTCGGCGCCGCGCGGGCCGAGCAGTTCTCGCCCGTCGAGCATGGCGTGCCCATGCTGAGCCTCGACAACGCCTTCTCCGACGAGGAGGCCGTGGAGTTCGACGCCCGGGTGCGGCGGTTCCTTCGGGCCGACGCCGAACCCATCGCCTACACCGCCGAGCCCAAGATCGACGGGCTGTCGGCCTCCTTGCGCTACGAGAAAGGCGTGCTGGTCCAGGGCGCGACCCGCGGCGACGGCCGGGTCGGGGAAGACGTCACCCAGAACTTGCGGACCGTCGCCGACATTCCTCACCGCCTGAAGGGCTCAGGATGGCCCGATGTCATCGAGGTGCGGGGCGAGGTCTATCTCTGCCACGACGGTTTCGCGGCGCTGAACGCCAACGCTGAGGCGGCGGGGCAGAAGACTTACGCGAATCCGCGCAACGCCGCGGCGGGCTCCCTGCGCCAGATCGATCCGAGGATCACCGCGACCCGGCCCCTGCGCTTCTTCGCCTATGCCTGGGGCCTGATCAGCGCCCCCTTCGCCGACACCCAGTGGGAGGCGCTCGCCAAGCTGAAGGCTTGGGGCTTCCAGACCACGCCGCAGTCGCAGCGGGTGGTGGGCCGCGAAGGCCTGCTGGCCGCCTATCGCGAGATGGAGGCCGCGCGGCCGAAGCTGGCCTTCGACATCGACGGGGTGGTCTACAAGGCCGACCGCCTGGACTGGCAGGCGCGGCTGGGCTTCATCACCCGGACGCCGCGCTGGGCCATCGCGCGCAAGTTCCCGGCGGAACGGGCGCGCACCGTGCTGGAGGCCATCGACCTGCAGGTGGGTCGGACCGGCGCGGTGACACCGGTGGCCAGGCTGCGCCCGGTCACGGTGGGCGGCGTGGTGGTGGTCAACGCCACCCTGCACAACGCTGACGAGATCGCGCGCAAGGACCTGAGGGTCGGCGACACCGTCATCATCCAGCGCGCCGGCGACGTGATCCCCCAGGTGGTGGAGGCGGTGCTGGCCGAGCGGCCGGCCGACGCCGTACCTTTCCAGTACCCAACCCACTGCCCGTGCCCGCTGCGCACGCCGCTGGCCCGCGAGACCACGGCGTCCGGCGCCGAGACGGTCGTGCGGCGCTGCACCGGCGAGTTCGCCTGTCCCTTCCAGCGCATCGAACACCTGCGCCATTTCGTCAGCCGCCGCGCCTTCGACATCGAGGGCCTGGGAGAAAAGCAGCTCACCGCCTTCTATGAGCGCGGCTGGATGCGCGAGCCCGCCGACATCTTCCGCCTGGCCCGTGATGAGGAACGCCTGGCGGAGCTGCGGGGCAGTGATGGGTATGGCGAGACCAGCATCAGCAACCTGGTGGCCGGGATCGACGCGCGTCGGCATATCCCGCTGGACCGTTTCATCTTCGGCCTGGGCATCCGCCACATCGGTGAGACGACGTCGCTGGCCCTGGCGCGGCACTATGAGACCGTCGAGGCCTTTATCCAGGCGGGACAATCCGCGGCCGAGCAGCGGCTCGGCCCTGACTACCTGGGGCTATCCACCTTGGACGGCATCGGCCCTACGGCGCTTGAGGCGATCATCGCCTGGGCGCGGGCCAAGCCCGATGTGCTCGTCCCCGCGCAGGCCTCGATGGACGAACGACTGCGGCTCTCGATCCCCAGGATCAACAGCCGCGCGCGACAGGCCCTGGTGGACCTGTTCGGCGACTGGGCGACCTTCGAGGCCGCGGTGACCAAGGCCGCGGGGCAGGGGCCGGGCGACGACTTCCTGGAGCTCGCCACGGTGGACGCCGTCGGCGTGGTGGCCGCCCGGATGATCGCCGAGTTCTTCGGCGAGCCGCACAACCGCGACATGGTGGCCAACCTCGCCTCTGAACTGCGGGAGGTGCAGGCGGTGGCCCGGCCCAAGACCGACACCGCCGTGGCGGGCAAGACCGTCGTCTTCACCGGCGCGCTGGAAAAGATGACCCGCGACGAGGCCAAGGCCCAGGCCGAGGGGCTCGGGGCGAAGGTTTCCGGGTCGGTCTCCAAGAAGACCGATCTGGTGGTGGCGGGCCCCGGCGCGGGCTCCAAGCTCAAGACCGCCACGGACCTGGGCATCGAGGTGATCACCGAGGACGAATGGCTGGCCCTGGTGGCGGGCTGATGCCCGAGGCCGCGCCCACCATCGAGGAAGAGCTCAACATCGGCCTGCAGCGGCTGCGCGAGCACATGCTCAACCTGGCCGAACTGATCTTCGACCGGGTGGTGGTCAAGGCGCCCGACAACGCCGTGGCCCTGCGGCTGGCTGGCGTGACCAAGCACAAGCTGGGGAACAGCGGCACGGCCCTCGAACGCCTGCGGGCCGCGACGACCCTGGCGCCCGACGTCCAGATCGGCTGGTGGGACCTCTCTATCGTGCTGCGGGACGTGGGCGAGGGCGAGGCCGCCGCCCAGGCCCACGCCCGGGCTGTCAGCCTGCTGGGGAGCGATCCCGACGCCGTCCCGCTGCCGCCCCTGGCCCAACTCTCGCTGTCGTCGGACCGCCTGGTCCACGGCTTCACCATGGTGGACTACCCCTACACCGCCACCGTCCGGTACGGGTCGGGCCGTCCGTCGCATCCGGAGCTCGCCGCCCAGATCGGCGCGGGGCGTCAGCGGTACGAGACCTTTCTCACCGAGCTCGGGGACATTCAGGCCGACTTCGCGCAGATCCCGCTGGGGGGAAACTACGACGACCCGACGCCCTTCTGGCTGAACAGCTGGTTCCCGGCCCTGGACGGCATGGCCCTGACCCAGATGCTGCGGCGCTACAATCCGCAGCGTTTCGTCGAGATCGGCTCGGGCCTCTCCACCAAGTTCGCCCGCCGCGCCGTGCAGACCTACGGCCTGCGCACCAAGTTGGCCTCCATCGATCCGGAGCCGCGTAGCGAGGTCGACAGGCTGTGCGACCGGGTGATCCGGCAGCCGCTGGAGCGGGTGGACCTGGCGATGTTCGCCGGCCTGGAGGCGGGCGATATCCTGTTCCTGGACTCGTCCCACCGCAGTTTCCAAGGCTCAGACGTCACGGTCTTCTTCCTGGAGATCCTGCCGCGGCTGAAGCCCGGGGTGATCGTCCACATCCACGACATCTACCTGCCTGACGACTATCTCAGCGGCCACCTATGGCGACTTTGGAATGAGCAATACCTGCTGGCCACCGCCCTGCTGTTTGGGCCAGACCGCTTCGAGATCCTGTTCCCCTGCTGGTTCATCGGCCGCGATCCCGCGCTCCGCGTCCAGGCCAAGGGCCTGCTGCAGAAGGGGCCGCTCAGCGGCCTCGATCTCTATGGCGCCTCGTTCTGGATGCGAACCACCTAGAGCGGCGCGCAGGCCTCTTCCATCCAGGCCCGCACGTCGGCAGGCACGCGGGGGCCGATGACCTCCTGAACCCGCGCGTGATAGGCGTCCATCTGGGCGCGCTCCTCGGGCGAGAGCAGCGACACCTCGATCAGGCGACGATCGATGGGGGCCAGGGTCAGGGTCTCAAAGCCCAGCATGGGGCGCTCCCCGCCCGCGATGGGGGCGGCCTCGGTCACATACTGCAGGTTCTCGATGCGGATGCCGTAGGCGCCTTCCTTGTAGTAGCCGGGCTCGTTGGACAGGATCATGCCGGGCTGCAGGGCCACGAAGTTGGGCAGCTTGGAAATCCGCTGCGGGCCTTCGTGCACGCCGAGATAGGAGCCCACTCCGTGGCCGGTGCCGTGGTCGAAGTCGAAGCCTCGGGCCCAGAGCGGCGCGCGGGCCAGGATGTCCAGGGCCGAGCCGGTGGTGCCGGCCGGGAAGCGGATGGCGGCGAGCGCCAGGTGGCCCTTCAGCACCAGGGTGAAGCGTTCCCGCATCTCCTGGCTGGGCTCGCCGATGGCGACCGTGCGGGTGACGTCGGTTGTGCCGTCCAGGTACTGGGCGCCGGAATCCACCAGCAGCAGGGAGCCTGACACGGTCTGCTTGTTCAGGCGCGTGGTCGGGCGGTAGTGGACGATGGCCCCGTTGGAGGCCGCCCCGGCGATGGTGTCGAAGGAGAGGTCCTTCATCGCCCCGGTCTCCTCGCGGAAGCCTTCCAGCTTGGTGACCACCTCCACCTCGTCGGGCAGGCTGGTCTGGGCCTCGGTGGCCAGCCAATGGAGGAAGCGGGCGAGCGCCACGCCGTCGCGGGCGTGAGCCTCAGTGGTCCCGGCGATCTCGACGCTGTTCTTGGCGGCTCGGGGCAGGGCGCAGGGGTCCTCGCCGCGCACGACCTCGGCACCGGACTGCGTGAGGGTTTCGAAGTACCAGGCCGAGGAGAGACCCGGGTCCACCAGGACCCGCTTGCCCTTGAGGTCGGCGAGCGCGCCCGGCAGGTCGTCTGGGGTCTCCAGGGTGACCTGGTTGCCGAGCCAGGCCGGCAGGTCGGCGGTGACCTTGGCCGGGTCGAGGTACAGGCGCGCCGTGCCGTCCTTGTTGAGGATGGCCTGGGCGAGCGGCAGGGGCGAGCGGATGACGTCGCCGCCCCGGACGTTGAACAACCAGGCGATGGAGGCGGGGGCGGTCAGCACGGTGGCGTCGGCGCCCCGGGCGGCCAGGGCCTTGCCGATACGGGCGCGCTTGTCAGCGGAGTCCTCGCCGGAATACTCCAAAGGTTGGGCGACGACGGGGGCGACAGGTTGGGCGGGGCGCGCGGCGCCCCAGGCCTGGTCCAGCGGGTTGGCCGCGACGGGCTTCAACTGAGCGCCCGCCCGCGCGATGGCGGTCTTCAGGCGATCGAGGGCGTCGGGGCTGTGCAGGCGGGGGTCGTAGCCCACCACCTGGCCCTTGGCCGTGGCGGTCTCGAGGTAGGCCGGGACGCCGCCCTCCACCAGGTCACGGATCTCGAAGGTGGCTTGGTCCACCTGGTCGCGAACCTGCAGGGTGTAGCGGCCGTCGACGAAGACCGCGGCCTTGTCCGTCAGGATCACCGCCGCGCCGGCCGAGCCGGTGAAGCCGGTGGCCCAGGCCAGCCGATCGTTGGCCTCCGGCAGGTATTCGTTCTGATGCTCATCCTCGTGCGGCACGAGGAAGCCGTCCAGGCCCTGGGCGGCCATGGCCTGGCGGATCAGGGGGACGTGGCGGGGGCCGAAGGAGCGGTCGGTGGTTTCTTCGAAGGTCTGGCGCATGGGCGCATGTAAGCCGTTCGGCGCGGGCTCGCAAAGGGCCCAAGCTTGCGGTTTGGCGGCAAGCTCGGCTAGAAACGACCCATGGTTCGCGCCCAGGCCTTCGCTTGCTCCAATTCCAGCGGTCCCATCGGGGTCGTTCGGACGCGCACGCCCTAAGCCAGGGCCGCCTCGAACCAGACCCCGCCAGCATCGGCCGGGGTCTGACAGACCAGAGAACCCGTCCGATCTTCTTCAAATCGGAGCGTTCTCATGACCACCACCCCGCCCTGGCTACCCATCGAAACCGAGCGATTGCTGCTGCGTGATTTCCGCGAGGCGGACTTCGACCCTATCCACGCCTACGCCACCGATCCCGAGGTCGTGCGCTACATGACCTGGGGCCCCAACACGCCGGAGGTCACCCGCGAGGTGCTGGACCGCAATCTGGAGCGCCAGAAGGCCTGGCCGCGCGAGCAACTGGACCTGGCGGTGGAGGTGAAGGCCACCGGCGCGATGATCGGCGTCGTGTCCCTGCACGACGTCAACACCGACAACAGCTCCTTCGGCTACTGCTACAGCCGTGACGCCTGGGGGCGAGGCTATGGGACCGAGGCCGCCAAGGCCCTGGCCAGAATCGCCTTCACGGAACTCGGCCATCACCGCATCTGGGCCACCTGCGACGCCCGCAACCGCGGCTCCTACGCGATCATGGAGAAGGTGGGCATGCGCCGGGAGGGCCACCTGCTGAAGGACACCAAGGCCCATGACGGTTGGCGCGACAGCTATGTCTACGCCCTGCTCGCCGACGAATGGCGGGCGGCTAACCGACATTAATAGCCGGGTATAATTGACGGAGGCGGGCCCGCGCGCTAGAAGGTCCGCCTCCAGCCAAGGATCAGACCGTGGACAAGCAACGCCGCCGGGACATCGCCCGGGAATACAAGGAGCGGAAGGTCCCCGTGGGCATTTTCAGTCTGCGCTGCGAACCGACCGGCGAGACCTGGATCGGCATGAGCCGCAACCTGGACGGGGCCGCCAATTCCGCCTTGATGAGCCTGCGTCTCGGTTCGCACCGCAACGCCACCCTGCAGGCGGCCTGGAAGTCACACGGCGAGGCCGCCTTCGCCTATGCGGTGGTCGAGAGCCTGGAAGAGGACCTCACCCCGATCGGCAAGGAGGATTGGCTCAAGGCGCGACTGCGACACTGGATCGCGGCCCTGGAGGCTCGCCCTATCGTCGCCTGAGCTTGACGGTGGGGGTTGGTTAATGGTCGCGCGGCAAGGTGCAGCCTAAAGTGATCGGAGACCGCCATGACCTGTTGTTCCAAGCATGCCAGCTGGCCCCAGCTTTCCCGGCGCGGCGTCATGGGCGCCATGGCGGTGGGGGGCGGGGTTCTCCTGAACAGCGGTCTCAAGCCTGGCGTCTCGCGAGCGGCCGGCCACTGCGAGGCCTTGCTGCTCACCTGCATGGACTATCGGCTGAACAGTGAGGTGGACGCCTACATGACGGCCCGCGGCCTGAGGCACAAATTCGATCACGTGGTGCTGGCGGGCGCATCTCTGGGCGCTCTCAACGACAAGTACCCCATATGGAACGAGGTGTTCTGGACCCACCTGGACCTGGCGGTGCAGCTGCACCAGGTGCATCGCCTGATGGTTATCGATCACCGCGACTGCGGCGCCTACAAGCTGGTGTTGGGCGAGGGCGCGGTGAAGGACGCCGAGACCGAATTCAGGAGCCATGTAAGGCAGCTCTATGCTCTGCGGTCCCAGGTCACCACGAAACACCCCCATATGGAGGTGGAGCTTGGCCTGATGGGGTTGGACGGGGCGGTCACGCAGATCGTCTGACCGCCCCTCCCTAAGCCTACTGGGGCGCGTCGGCGGCTTCTTCAGCGACGTTGGACGCGGCGGCTGCCGAATCCTGCGCCGCTTCAGCGGTGCGGTTGGCGGCGTTCCGGGCGCTATCGGCGGCGGCCTGGGTGGAGGCGGCCATGCTGGAGGCGGCGTTGGCCGAGGCTTCGCTGGCTGCCTGAGCCGCAGACTGCGCCTGGGCCGTGGCGGTTTCCATCATCGCTTGGCTACGGCCCGCCTCGGTGGCGGCCTGCAGGTCGGTCGAGTCGGGGTTGTTGTTGAACATCAACAGCAGGCCGACGACGGCGACCACGGCCACCATGGCGGCGATCCACCAGCCGGCGGCGCCTGAGCCGCGAGCGGCGGGAGCGGCCGTGTACTCGGTGCGGACGGTGGCCGGCTGCTCGACAACGGTGCGTTCAACGTAGGGGTCGTTGGGATTGCTCATGGGGGCGTCCTCAATTTCGGTGGTGAAGACCACCGTCGCGCTTGAAAACGCCGATCCGCGAGGGCGGTTCCTAGTTCCGCTTGATCACCAGGGTCGCCCAGGCGTCGCGATGGATGCGGCGGACCAGGGTGAAGCCCTTTGACCGGTAGGCCGCCAGGACGCGCCGTTCCTGGGTGCGCAGCAGGCCCGAAAGGATCGCGACCCCGCCGGGCCTCAAGGCCAGCTTGATGTCGTGGGACAGGGCCACCAAGGGCGGCGCCAGGATATTGGCGAACACCAGATCGTAGGGCGCCTTCTCCCGCACCGAGGCATGGCCCAGCCCCGAGGCGTGCAGGAAGCGAACCCTGGCCTTGTTGAGCACGGCGTTTTCTCCGGCGATGCGGACCGAGGGCGCGTCGATGTCGGTGCCCACCGCGATGGGCGTGCCGGTCCGCGCCGCGGCGATCGCCAGCACCCCGGTGCCGGCCCCGACGTCCAGGACGCGCTGGTAGCGGTGCGCCTTCAGCAGGTCATGATAGGCCTGCAGGCAGCCGACGGTGGTGCCGTGGTGGCCGGTCCCGAAGGCGGCGCCCGCCTCGATCCTCACGTTGACGGCGTTGACCGGGGCGCGGCCCTTGTCGTGAGCGCCATAGACGAAGAACCGGCCGGCGCGCACGGGCGGCAGGCCCGACAGGGCCATGGCCAGCCAGTCCGCGTCGGCCAGCTTCTCCACCAGCACCTTGAGCTTGGGATAGGCCGAGAGAGTGTTTGTCAGGCCCTCCACCTCGTCGTCGGAAGTGGGGAAGGCGTCAATGCGCCAGACGTCGCGGTCCTCGTCCTCCTCCAGGATGGAGTAGGTGGCGCTCTCCAGCATGGGATCGGCGTCGATGGCCTCAGCGGCGGCTTCGGCGACGGCGCGGGGGCCCCGGGCGATGATCTGAACGGCGTCTTTCGTCATGCGCATCCGTCTAGAGGCGGACGCGCGGAAAGGCGAGGGGGTTAGGCCGGCGGCGTCGCGGCTTCGTCGGGCGCCGCTTCGGGCGTGGGCGAAGGGTCTGCGGCCTGCAGTCCGGCGAGGATATCACCGCCCATGGACGGGTAGGAGGGGGCCGGGGCGACTTCGGATACGTACTTCACCGGGGCCATGCGGACGGGTGGGCCTTCGTCGACCACGCGCGCCGGCTCAAGTTCGGGCTCGGGTTCGGCCTGGGCCATCTCCACCGGATAGGCAGGCTGGGTCCAGTCGGTGCCGATGACGTAGTCGGGGACCTGACCGCCATAGCTGGTCCAACTGGCGTTTTGGCGGATGCCGGGGCCGAGCCGCTCACCCGACGTCCCCGACAGCAGCTGTGGGCCGTCCAGATGGGTCATTTCGCGGATGTCGGGCTTGGAGACACCGCCGATCACTAGCCCCGCCACGGTGGCGATGGCCATTCCGTAAAAGGCCTGCCGCAAATCGTGCATCTCTCGACTCCCCTATTGCTGACTATAGCGCGCAAAAGCCGATCTGGTTCAGTCAAGGTTGGCGTGTGCCAATACGATGCGAGAGGAAGCGGCCGGTTCGCGGCGCCGACGGCGAACTCGCCCAGATGAATATGTCGAACCCTTGAAGATTCACCGTCCGGGGAATGTCCCGGGGGGGCGGCTGGCCCTGCTCTTGCGCAGGGCTCAGGCGGACCTGCGTGGTTCACGCCGGTTCGCCTGAAGGAGACGACCATGACCCTTGAAGCTCTTGAGGAAGAAACCCAAGACCCGTTCTTCGATCACTGGGCGCCGATGCTGCTGGTTCACGCCGCCAACGCTGTGGCCCTGGTTCTGCTGGTGCTCTTCTGGCCGGCCTTCGCCCTGATCGACCGCCTGGCCAGCGCCAGGCCCACGGCCGCCTAGGCGCTCTCCCGCGCCCGCGCCGTCGCCCGCTCGATCAGGTCGGCGATGCGCGGGATGAGCTGGTGCGGCAGGTCGTGGCCCATGCCGGGGATGGTATGCAGCTCCGCCCCGGGGATGGAGGCGGCGGTGTCGCGGCCGCCCTCGACCGGCACCAGCGGATCGGCCTCGCCGTGAATCACCACCGTGGGCGCGGTGATCGCGGCCAGCAGCGGACGACGGTCGCCGCAGGCGACCACGGCGGCCATCTGGCGCGCACGACCCACCGGATAGTAGGCGCGCCGGGCGTCGGCGCGGATCCGCTCGATCAGGATCTCGTCGGGGGTCGGGTAGCCGGGGCTGCCGATCACCTTCTGGCTCTCAAGCCCGCTCCAGACGTGCTTATCCATATCCACCGCGGGGTCGACGCCAGGCTTGGTGAGGGCCGCCATGGCCTCGGGCTTGGCCGGCGGGACCGCCGGGTTGCCGGTGGTGGACATGATGGAGACCAGGGAAGCGGTCTTCTCCGGATGATTGGCCGCCACCAGCTGAGCGATCATCCCGCCCATGGAGGCCCCGACGACGTGGGCCCGCGAAACGCCCAAGGCGTCCAGAAGCCCGACGCTGTCACGCGCCATGTCGGCCAGATGGTAGGGCACGTCCGGCGTCTGGCCGCTCATCAGGGCGGTATAGATCGCCGTCATGTCCGGCTCGCCGTGGTCCTCGAAACGGTGGGAGAGGCCGACGTCGCGGTTGTCGTGGACGATGACGCGGTAGCCCCGGTTGGTGAGCTCGCGGATGAACTGCGGCGACCACCGGGTCATCTGGGCGCCGAAGCCCATGATCAGAAGGACCGCCTCGCCCTTCTCCGGGCCGTAGACCGCATATTCGAGGGGGATGCCGTTGGCGGTGATCTGGGGCATTCGCCCTCCCGGACAGGTGATGATTGACGGTCACTCTGCTTGCGAAGACCCGGGTCCGCAAGGCCACGCAGGGATGCAACTGTTTGCCGCACGACCCGGCAAAAAGTTTAGCTTTCCGAGCGACTCAAAGGAGGGTCAAAGAGCGTTGATCGGCGTCTTGGCGACGCCTTCCGTCGCTGCCCGGACCCCGGCGAGAGCGACCTGGAGAAGACACCATGCGATCGCCCGCCGACATGGACATCGTCCAGATCGACATCAGCACCAAGTGCCACCTAAAATGCTCCAACTGCACCCGGCTGATCCCGCACCAGACCCAGCGGGCGGACATGGAGCTGGAGACCTTCGAGCGCGCCGTGCAGAGCATGGAGGGCTGGAACGGCCCCAACAAGCTGATCGGCATCATCGCCGGCGAGCCGACCCTGCACGCCAATTTCGAGCAGATCTCGCTGCGCTTCGCCGAGCTGTGGGGCGGGGACAACACCAATAACGGCAAGTTCCCGATCAAGGACTTCAACGACTTCGCCAATGAGCGCCTGTTCGACCGTTCGAACGGCCGCGGCTTGTGGACCAGTCTCGGCGCGGGCTTCTACCGCAACTACGAGACCATCATGTCGGTCTATAGCCACTTCAACACCAACACCCACGAGTCCGCCGGCCAGCACCAGGCGCTGCTGATCACCCGGGCCGACTACATCGCCGCGACGGGAATCTCCGAGCTGCAGTGGGAGCAGAACCGCGACAACTGCTGGGTCCAGAAGCTCTGGTCGGCGACCATCAACGACAAGGGGGCCTATTTCTGCGAGGTCGCCGGGGCCATCGACCGGCTGTACTTCGGCGGCAAGCACGCCTGGCCGGTCGAGCACGGCTGGTGGCAGCGCCAGCCGGGCGACTTCGGCGACCAGCTCGAGCTCTGCAACTACTGCGCGCTCGCCCAGCCCGGCCCGTCGCAGCTCGATATCCTCGAGCGCGACATCATCAGCCCGCAGCACCGCGACATCCTGCGCAAGCTGGGCAGCCCGGCGATCAAGAAGCACAACTACGAGATCTTCGACCGCGACCTGCACAAGCAAAAGCGCGAGGTCGAGAGCCGCGACAACTATGTCGGCAATGACGGCGCCGGCCGCCGGGTCGGCATCGGCCACAACTCCACCAAGCCCAAGAAGCTGTCCTGCGTGCTGGTTTCGGTCGGCTATGGCGAAGCCCTGGCCCAGACCCTGCCGCGCAATATCGACCAGTTCGACGACATGATCGTGGTCACCACCTCCACCGACCTGCGCACCCAGGAGGTGGCCGCCGAGCATGGCGCCACGGTGGTGATTTCCGACCGCTGCTTCGACGACGACCACGCCTTCAACAAGGGCAAGATGCTCAATGACGGCCTGGCGGTGCTGAAGGAGCCGGACTGGATCGTTTTCACCGACGCCGACATCGCGGTGAACCCGCAACTGCGCGACGTGATGTTCGGCCACTCCTGGAACCCCGGCTGCCTCTACTTCACCGCGCGGCGCGACAACGCCCCGGTGGAGGGCCAGTTCGACAAGGTGAACCTGGAGCCCAACGGCTACTTCCAGCTGTTCAACGCCAGGGCCAAGGCGATCCGCGACACCTGGCCGAAGATCGTCAGCGAGGATTTCTGCTCGGCCGGCAGCGTCGACACCTGGTTCTTCCAGCAGTGGGCGACCGCCAACCTGATCGGTATCACCGACATCGAGGTGGACCACATCTCCTCGACCTCGCTGGGCCTGAACTGGAACGGCGTCGATCCGCAGCCGGGCAAGTGGCGCCAGCTGGGCATCCTGACCACCAACGGCTTCTCGTCGTTCCTGGGCCTGGAGGCCATGCCGCCGGTGATCAAGCTGACCGACACCAAGTTCGGCCGGACCATCGTCATCGAAACCAAGGACCTGGAGAGCTACGCCCGGATCATCCCCAGCGGCCTGGAGTTCCTCGGCAGGGACCTGGGCAAGAGCCACATCCACGTGGCCTTCAAGGACGGCGGGGAACCGCCGGAGATCTCGACGCTGCCGCCGACGGTGGTGGCGGCGCCTGTGGCCGAGGCGGTGCCGGCGTAAGAACGCCCTTCTCCGGCAAGGGGAGAAGGGAAAGGGGGCTCACCCCTTCTCCACGAACGAGTCGATCACCTTCTTCTCGCCGGCCTTGTCGAAGGCGACGGTGAGCTTATTGCCGTCGACACCCTTCACCTGGCCGTAGCCGAACTTCTGATGGAACACGCGGTCGCCACGCTTGTAGTCGCTGGCCGCCGAGCTCTCGGCCACCAGGCGGCCCTCGCCCTCGATGACCTGTTGGCGGCCCGGATGGCTGCCCTGGTAGCCGCGGGACTGGGCGCGCTGCCAGCCGGGCGAGGAATAGCCGGAGCCGAAGGCGGGGGTGGCATCCCAGGTGCTGCCGTGCTGCTGCTGCATGCCGGGGCCACCGCCGTAATAACCCGTCTCTGACGAGGCCTCGACATTGGCCAGGGGCAGCTCGTCGACGAAGCGGCTGGGGAGCTGACTGGTCCAGCGGCCGTAGACCATGCGGTTGGCGACGAAGGAGATGCGAGCCTCCTCGCGGGCCCGGGTGATGCCGACGTAGCCGAGCCGGCGTTCCTCCTCGAGGCCCTTCTCGCCGCTCTCGTCCATGCTGCGTTGGGAGGGGAAGACGCCTTCCTCCCAGCCGGGCAGGAAGACCAGGGGGAATTCCAGGCCCTTGGCGGCGTGCAGGGTCATGATCTGCACCGCGTCGGCCTGGGGCCCGCGATCCATGTCCATCACCAGGGAGACGTGCTCCAGATAGCCCTGGAGGGTGTCGAAATTGCCCATCGACTGAACCAGTTCCTTGAGGTTCTCCAGTCGGGTCTGGGCGGTGGGCGTCTTGTCCAGGCGCAGGGCGTCGGTATAGCCGCTCTCCTCCAGCACCTGCTCGGTCAGCCGGGCGTGGTGCAGGGTCTCGGCCTGGGCCCGCCAGCGGTCGAGGTCGCGCAGGAAGTTGGACAGCGCCGTGCGGGTGCGGGCCGCCAGCTCGTCGGTCAGCACCACCTCGCGGGCCGCCGTCATCACCGGCACCCCGTTCAGCCGGGCGATCTGCAGCAGCTTCTGGACCGTGGTGTCGCCGATCCCGCGCTTGGGGGTGTTGACGATGCGCTCGAAGGCCAGGTCGTCGTCGGGCGACTGGATAAGGCGCAGATAGGCGTGCGTGTCGCGGATCTCGGCGCGCTCAAAGAACCGAGGCCCGCCCACCACCGTGTAGGGGTTGGAGAGCAGCACGAACCGCTCCTCGAAGGCGCGCATCTGGAAGGAGGCGCGCACCAGGATGGCCATGTCGCGGTACTTGCGCGGCTCCTTCTCCGTGCCGCCCTTCTTCGCGCGCTCGATCTCGTCGGCGATCAGCCGGCTCTCGGCCTCGCCGTCCCAGACCCCGCGCACGATGACCTTCTCGCCGCCGTTCTGCTCGGTCCACAGGGTCTTGCCCAGGCGGCCCTTGTTGGCGCTGATCAGGCCCGAGGCGGCCGCCAGGATGTGGCTGGTGGAGCGGTAGTTGCGCTCCAGGCGCACCACGGTCGCGCCCGGGAAGTCGCGCTCGAAGCGCAGGATGTTGTCCACCTCGGCGCCGCGCCAGCCATAGATCGACTGGTCGTCGTCCCCCACGCAGCAGACGTTCTGGCTGGCCTGGCCCAGCAGGCGCAGCCACAGATACTGGGCGACGTTGGTGTCCTGGTACTCATCCACCAGGATGTAGCGGAACCGGCGGTGGAACTCGGCGAGCACCTCGGGTTGGCTCATGAAGATGGTCAGATTGTGCAGCAGCAGGTCGCCGAAGTCGCAGGCGTTCAGCACCCGCATGCGTTCCTGGTACAGGCGGTAGAGGGCCTGGCCCTTGCCGTTCGCGAACTCCTTGCCCTCGTTGGCGGGCAGGCGGTCGGGCGTCCAGCCGCGGTTCTTCCAGTGGTCGATCAGGCCGGCCAGGGTCTTGGGGGTCCAGCGCTTGGCGTCGATGTTCTCGGCTTCCAGCACCTGCTTGATCAGCCGCTCCTGGTCGTCGGTGTCGAGGATCGTGAAGTTCGACTTCAGCCCCACCAGTTCAGCGTGTCGGCGCAGCACCTGGGCGGCCACGGAGTGGAATGTGCCCAGCCAGCGCAGGCCCTCGGCCTGGGGGCCGATGATGGCGGTGATCCGCTCGCGCATCTCGCGCGCGGCCTGGTTGGTGAAGGTGACCACCAGCAGTTCCCACGGCTTGGCCCGGCCCGTCGCCAGGATGTGGGCCAGCCGCGTGGTCAGCACCCGGGTCTTGCCGGTGCCGGCGCCCGCCAGCACCAGGACCGGGCCCTCGGTGGCCTCGACAGCGGCCCGCTGCTCGGGGTTTAGCCCCTCCAGATAATCGGGGCCCCGAACCCGCGCCAGATCGCTGATCCGCGGGGCGGGGAGGGGGGAGTCTTCAAACGAGTCATAGGACGACATTGGAACATATGTAGCACATCGGCTCGCCGACTTAAGGGGCCGCGCGCCTCGATCTGCGCCCCAAGGAACCTTGACCACGGGAGTTCGTTATCTTCCCGACTTTAAACCTGGGAGGCAAGAATGGCTGAGAACTCTGGAAACGGCGGAACCCCCGTCCTGGCCTTCATCGTTGGCGGCCTGCTGGTGGTCGTCGCGGTCATAGGCTTCATGATGTATTCGGGCGGTGGCCTTGGTCAGTCCAAGAGCGTGGACGTCAACATCAAGGCGCCGGACATCTCCGCCCCCGCAAAACCGGGCGGCTGAACTTGGCGAAACGCTCCGACGGGACGGGCCCCTGGCTGGCTTTTCTGGTTGGAGGGCTGATCGTGGCGGTCGCCGTGATCAGCTACTTCGTCTATGCGGGACGGCAGGCCGCGCCGGACCTCGGGCAGAACGTCGACTTCAACCTGACCCTGCCCAAACCGCCGCCGATGCCGGACGCGCCAAGGCTACCTGACGCTCCGATCCCGGTTCCGAGGTAATTCCTGGTGTCATCCCCGTTTCCGCAGCGCGGATGACCGGGGCCCAGAAGCACCGATCCATCCTGCACGCCCCGCGCCTATGAAGACCGGACAAGCGCTGACACGCTTTCCAGGATGACTCTGCTCGATGTCAGCCCCTTGCAAACGTCAGAGCCGCCACGCGACAGGCCGAGGCCAGGGGACGTTCGCCGCGGGTCTCGTCCAGGCGGGCGATAAGGCCAGCCAGGCTCAACCCCTGGCCCTGCGCCATCTCCTCCAGCACCGCCCAGAACTCCGGCTCCAGCGCCATCGAGGTGGCGTGGCCGGCGAGCAGGATCGAGCGTTTACGCAATCTGGGCATTTGCACCCTTAGTTTCAGGTGTCGCGGCGGCGACGCAACATCCTTCGAACGAGCGCGCGCCGTCGAAAATGGGACTTGCCAAAAAATGACGCTGGCGTCATCTTTAATCCGAACATGGTTCGAAAGGTCCCTCCCATGACCCCCGCCGTTGTCGATGTGCGCTACTCCACCCAGCCGATGCCCAAGCCCGCCCTGCAGTGGCGGGTGGCTCTGAAGGCCCTGGGCCGCCTGCTGAACGACAAGGAAGCCACCGACCAGGTGTTCGAGATCATGCGGGCCCTGAACGGCACCTCGACTCGCGACGGCTATCTCAAGCTGCTGACCACGCCACAGGGCGGGCGCATCGCCTATGAGCGTCCCGAACTGGCCGACAAGCTGATGGACCACGCCTGGCTCGACAGCTTCGCGCCAGGCACCGTCGGCGCGGCCTATCGTGACTTCATCCGCACAGAGCAACTATCCGCCGAGGGCCTCGCCGAGATCAGCCGCGAGGGCGCGCAGGGCGGCATCGACCTGCAGCACCCCTACGCTTGGATGGGCCGTCGAACCCGCGACGTGCATGACATCTGGCACATCCTGTCGGGCTATCACCGCGACGGCCTGGGTGAGGCCTGCCTGGTCGCCTTCTCCTACGCCCAGACCGGTGGCCTGGGCTGGGCGCTGATCGGCGTCGGCGCCGCGATCCGTTCCCGCAAGGGCGACCATCCCTACGCCAAGGCGATCTGGCAGGGCTATAAGCGCGGCAAGGCGGCCGCCTGGCTGCTGGGCGAGGACTATGAGCGCCTGCTCAACGAGCCCCTCGAGGCCGCCCGCAAGCGCCTGAACATCACGCCGGCGACTCACTACATCGCTATCCCGCCGGAGGCTCGCGACTGGAGCCCCGAGCAACTGGCGATGGCCGCCTAACTCTTGCTCTAACGCCTCGGTCGGGCGCATCCTTTCGAAAACAAGGGATGGACGCCATGGAAGAGCCCAAGCGCGGACTTGGCGAGGCGATCGCGGCGCTGGGGCGCCTGCGCGCCACCGGTGACACCAAGCATGTGTTCGAGATCACTCGCGCCCTAAGTTCGCGCAAGCCGCCGGCCGGCTATGCCCGCCTGCTCACCACCCCCCAGGGGGGGCGCATGGCCTATGAGCGGGTGGAGCTGTGCGAGCGGTTCGGCGATGACGCCTGGCTGCGGAGCTTCGCGCCCGGCACGGTGGGCGCGGCCTACCGGGACTTCATCGCTCGCAACAACATCTCCGCCGCCGGCCTGGCCGACGCCAGCAAGCGGGCCGCTGTGGGCCAGCCGCAGTACGAGCACCCCCACGCCTGGTATGGCCGCCGCAGCCGCGACATCCACGATGTCTGGCACGTGCTGACCGGCTACGGGACCGACGGGCTGGGGGAGGGGTGCGTCGTGGCCTTCTCCTACGCCCAGACTGGCAGCCTGGGCCTGGCCTTCATCGCCCTGCACGTGGCTCGGACGGGCAAGCAGACCCGGCCCGACCTGCCGTTCTTCGCCGCCGTCTGGCGGGCCTACCTGGCCGGGCGCCGCGCGGCCTGGCTGCCGGGGGAGGACTATGAGCGGCTGTTCGCCGAGCCCCTGGAGAGCGCCTGTGAACGGCTGGGCATCAGCCCGCCCGACACCTACCGCCAGATCCTGCGGGCCTTCGCGCCACAGATGGCCGCCGCGGCCTAATCCTCGCGCTTGGCGCCATCCAGCAGGCGGACGACCTTGGCGGCCTCAGCCTTTTCAACCGCCTTCTCGCCCTTGGTACGGCCGAACTTGGCGCGATTGGCGGCGGCCTGGGCCTTGGCGGTGTCCTTGGCGCGGGCCTTCTTCGCCTTGTTGAAGTTCACGACGTCGTTCATCGCGCCGCCGACTCCCGGGGCTGGATGACCACCGTCGATTCCAGGTGCAGGGGCCGCTCGACGGGAATGGCGTAGGGCGCGCGACCGGGGAAGACGCAGTTCTGCATGGAGAGCTCGCGGCGCAGGATCCAGCGGGTGATCGGCTGGCCCTGGGCCTTGCAGGCCAGGCCGACGGCCCAGGCCGGGTAAGCGTTGGCGACGGGCCAGGCGAAGCCCATGGCGGGGCCGGCCGCCACGGCCTCGACCGCCGGCGTCACCGCTTCACCGCGCGAGGCGAAGCTCAGGCGGTCGGGCTGGACCAGGCGCATCGAGAAGCCGCCATAGCCCTTCACATCGTCGCTGCCGCCGAGGCTCAGGCCGGGCATGCGCGCGGTGAGGGTGGTGTCGAACTCGATCCTCTGGCCGGCCGAGGTCGCCGGGCGGACCGTCACCTTGGTGATCTCGCGGGCCACATAGACCAGCTCGGGCTTGGAATTGACGATCCAGTCGACGTCGACGGTGAGCACGCCCGACCCGTCCGGCTGGCCCTGGAACTTCGTGCCGCGCACGAAGAAGGTCAGGCCCTTCATGAACCAGCCGTCGGCCACGACCTCGTCGCCGAGCCGTACCTGATGCCAGCTCCAGAACAGACCGCGCTGGTGCAGGTGGTCGGCGGGCCGGTCCTCGGTCAGCACCGTGCCGTCCGGGGCGTAGAGCGGATGGACGTAGTTCAGCCGGCCGGGCTGGGCCAGGTCGTTGGTCTGGGTCCGGTAGATGAGAACCGTTCGGCCGTCGTCGGTGAGGGTGACGCTGTCGGCCGCCAGCTTGGCGTCGATGGCCGCCTGCGCGGCGACAGGCGCGGACAGGACCAGCAGGGCGGCGAGGGCGGAGGCGAGCTTGCTCATGATTGCAGCCTAGCTTCTGACGCGGCGTCGCGCATCCGGCCACGCATGAAACTTTGGAAAGCCGGCGTTATGAAACCCAGCCCCGCTGCTGGGGGTTTGTCCCTGACCCAAACCCAGGAGACGAGCATGATCGCCACTTCAGATATCCTTGAACATATGGAGGTCGTCGGCTCGGACGGCGGTCACGTCGGACGTGTGGACCACGTGCTCGGCACGGACATCGAGCTGGCCAAGATGGACCTTGGCGCCGGCCTCAAGCACCACCTGATCCCACTAACCTGGGTCGAACAGATCGTCGACCAGAAGGTGCAGCTCAACATGACCAAGGACGCCGCCAAGGCCGCCTGGCGCGAAAGGCCTTAGGGACACCACCCTCCCCATGAAAGGAGAGGGTGGTTTCGCATCCTATTTCAGCGAGCCGCAGAATCGCTGGATGCGACCGCAGGCGTCCTCCAGAACGCTGTTGGCCGTGGCGTAGCTGATGCGGAAGTAGGGCGAGAGGCCGAAGGCCGCGCCAAACACCACCGAGACGCCCTCCTGCTCCAGCAGTTCGACGGCGAAGTCGGCGTCGCTCTCAATCACCTTGCCGCTGGGGGCCGTCTTGCCGATCAGCTTCTCCACCGACGGATAGACGTAGAAGGCGCCTTCCGGGGTGGGGCAGTGCAGGCCGCTGGCCTGATTCAGCATGGAGACAACCAGGTCGCGGCGCTGTTCGAACAGCTTGGCGTTGGGCTTGATGAAGTCCTGAGTGCCATTCAGCGCCTCGACCGCCGCCCATTGTGAGATGGAGGAGGGGTTGGACGTCGTCTGGCTCATGACCTTGGCCATGGACTTGATCAGGGCCTCGGGGCCGGCGGCGTAGCCGATTCGCCAGCCGGTCATGGCGTAGGCCTTGGAGACCCCGTTCATGGTCAGGGTGCGGTCGTAGAGGCCCGGCTCCACCTGGGCGATGGTCCAGAACTGGAAGTCGCCGAACACCAGGTGCTCG
Source organism: Phenylobacterium sp. (assembly GCF_031425575.1). Taxonomy (GTDB): domain Bacteria; phylum Pseudomonadota; class Alphaproteobacteria; order Caulobacterales; family Caulobacteraceae; genus Phenylobacterium. The sequence goes on along the minus strand of NZ_JANPJP010000303.1, from coordinate 134 downwards.
TACATGTCGTCCGTGAGGATCCAGACGTGGGGATGGCGCATCAGCACGTCGGCGATCGCCCGCAGTTCGGCCTTGGTATAGGCCGCGCCCGAGGGGTTGGACGGCGAGTTCAGGAACACCCACTTGGTCTTCGG
>NZ_JANPJP010000302.1:0-2803 GCF_031425575.1 Phenylobacterium sp. | reverse complement strand
TCCGCCGAGGCGCCGACCCATCTGGCGGTGATCTTCGACCACTCGGAAAAGACCTTCCGCAACAAGCTGTACGATCAGTACAAGGCCCACCGCCCGCCGCCGCCCGAGGATCTGGTGCCGCAGTTCCCGCTGGTGCGCGAGGCGACGTTGGCGTTCGGGGTGCCGGCCATCGAACTGCCGGGCTACGAGGCCGATGACCTGATCGCCGCCTACGCCTGCAAGGTCCGCGACATGGGTGGCGAGGTGGTGATCGTCTCGTCCGACAAGGACCTGATGCAGCTGGTGGGTCCGCGGGTCTTCATGTTCGACGCCATGAAGAACGTCAGGATTGGAATTGAACAAGTCGCCGAGAAGTTCGGCGTAACGCCGGACAAGGTCGTCGATGTGCAGGCCCTTTGCGGCGATTCGGTGGACAACGTGCCGGGCGCCCCGGGCATCGGAATCAAGACCGCCTCGGCCCTGATCAATGAATACGGCGACCTCGACACCCTGCTGAGCCGCGCCCACGAGATCAAGCAGGACAAGCGCCGCCAGACCCTGATCGACTTCGCCGACCAGATCCGGCTGTCGCGCCAGTTAGTCCAACTGGATTGCGACACCCCGCTGCCCGAGGCGCTGGACGCCCTGGTGGTGGACGATCCGGACCCGGCGGTGCTGGCGGCCTTTCTGGAAAAGATGGAGTTCCGCACGCTGGCCCGGCGCATCGGCGACGGCAAGGCCGGTAATGCGGGCCAAGGCATCACGGTGGCTGCCACGCCGGCGCCGGAGGCCAAGGCGCCCACAGCGCCTAGCCACGCCGCCGTCGACACCAGCACTTACGAGTGCGTGCAAGACCTGGCCGCGCTGGACCGCTGGATCGCCGAGGCCTACGCCGCCGGGGTCATCGCCTTCGACACCGAGACCGACGCCCTGGGCGCCACCAGCGCCGGCCTCTGCGGCGTGTCGCTGGCCACAGCGCCCGGCAAGGCCTGTTACATCCCCCTGGGCCACGTCCATGAGGGCGAGGGCGGCCTGCAGCTGGACGCGCCCACAGACCTGACCCAGGTCCCCATGGACGCGGCCCTGGCGCGGCTGAAACCGCTGCTGGAAGACCCTTCGGTGCTGAAGGTGGCTCAGAATGCCAAGTACGACTTGGCTGTGCTGGCGCGCTACGGTGTCAACGTCAGCCCCATCGAAGACACGATGCTGATCAGCTTCGCCCTGGAGGGCGGCCAGCACAAAAGCCACGGCATGGACGAGCTGTCGCGGCGCCTCCTGGGGCATGAGCCGATCAGCTTCAAGACCGTGGCCGGGAACGGCAAGACGCAGAAGAGCTTCAAGCACATCGAACTGGCGGGCGCGACCTGCTATGCCGCCGAGGACGCCGACGTCACCCTGCGTATATATGAGCACCTGCGACCCCGGCTGGCGCATGAGCACCTCCTGACCGTCTACGAAACCCTGGAACGGCCGATGCCGGCGGTGCTGGTGGAGATGGAGCTGGCCGGCATCAAGGTGGACCCTGACCGGCTGCGCCAGCTCTCCAACGATTTCTCGGTCCGCATGGCGGAGTTCGAGCTGGAGGCCCACCGCGTGGCGGGCCGGCCCTTCAACCTGGGCAGCCCGAAACAGGTGGGCGACATCCTGTTCGGCGAGATGGGCCTTGCCGCGGGTCGCACCACGGCCACCGGCGCGCAGTCCACCGACGCCTCGATGCTGGAAGACCTGGCGTTACAGGGCCACGAGTTGCCGCGCATCCTGCTGGACTGGCGACAGCTGTCGAAACTGAAGGGTACGTACACCGATAACCTGGTTGCGGCGATCAACCCGAAAACCGGCCGCGTCCACACCTGTTACTCGCTGGCGGCGGCCACGACGGGTCGACTGGCTTCATCCGACCCCAATCTGCAGAACATCCCGATCCGCACGGAGGAAGGCCGCAAGATCCGCAAATGCTTCATCGCGGATGCCGGTCACGTCCTGATCAGCGCCGACTATTCCCAGATCGAGCTGCGCCTGCTGGCCCACATCGGCGATATTCCGCAACTGAAACAGGCGTTTGCGGACGGCCTCGACATCCATGCCATGACGGCGTCAGAGATGTTCGGCGTGCCCATCGACGGCATGCCCGCCGAGACGCGCCGCCGCGCCAAGGCCATCAACTTCGGCATCGTCTATGGTATCTCGGCGTTCGGCCTGGCCAACCAGCTGTCGATCCCGCGCGATGAGGCCGGCGCCTACATCAAGACCTACTTCGAACGCTTCCCCGGCATCCGCACCTATATGGACCGCATGACCCGCCAGGTCCGCGCGGAGGGGTTCGTCACCACCATCTTCGGCCGCAAGGTCCACATCCCCGCCGCCCAAGGCCGATCCCAGGCCGAACGCGCCTTCGGCGACCGCGCCGCCATCAACGCCCCCATCCAGGGCGCCGCCGCCGACGTGATGCGCCGCGCAATGATCAGAATGCCCGCCGCGCTGCGCGCTGAGGGGTTGACCGCCAGGATGCTGCTCCAGGTCCACGACGAACTGGTCTTCGAGGCGCCGGAAGCCGAGGCCGAGGCGGTGATCGCCGTGGCCCGGCGGATTATGGAGCGGGCGGCGGAGCCTGCGCTGTCGATCTCGGTGCCGCTGGTGGTGGACGCACGGGCGGCGGCGAACTGGGACGACGCGCACTGAGGGTGCAGTGGATGTGGCCTCCCCGCCTCTCCCTCGTGGCCGCGCTATCATTGCGAACCGCGCCGGATGGTACCTAATGGCCAAGTCTGTCCCATAGGAGCGCCAATGCCCTTGAATGATCTTCGCTCGATTCTCTTCCCCTATT
>NZ_JANPJP010000301.1:0-5967 GCF_031425575.1 Phenylobacterium sp. | reverse complement strand
GCATGCGGGCCTGCGCGGCGAGATCAGCTGGGGCGCATTATTCCAGTTTGCGTTCCTGTCGGTCATGGCCGCCGCTTCGGTAGGGGCGCTAGGCGAGACCTGGGGCGAGGTCCAGAAGGCCGCCGGCGCCATGGAGCGGGTCTCTGACCTACTGGCCGCCAAGCCCGGCATCGCGGCGCCCGCCGTGCCCCGGCATCTGCCGGCGCCGGCCCGGGGCGAGATCGAGTTCTCCAACATCACCTTCGCCTATCCCGGCCGCGCCGACCTGCCGGCCCTGCAGAGCTTCGACCTGCGGGTGGCGCCCGGCGAGCGGGTGGCCCTGGTGGGTCCCTCCGGCGCAGGCAAGAGCACGGTCTTCCGCCTTCTGCTGCGCTTCTATGATCCCCAGTTCGGCACGGTGAAGGTGGATGGCGTCGACGTCCGCGACGCCGATCCGGCCGAGGTTCGCGCCCGCATGGCCTTGGTGGCCCAGGACTCGCCGCTGTTCTCCGGCTCGGCCCTGGACAACATCCGCTTCGGCAAGGCCAACGCCGACCTCGAAGCCGTGCGCGCCGCCGCCCGCGCCGCCCAGGCGGACGACTTTCTCGACGCCCTGCCGCAGGGATTCGACACCCCGCTGGGGGAACGCGCCCGCAGCCTGTCTGGCGGTCAACGCCAGCGCCTGGCCATCGCCCGGGCCCTGATCCGCGAAACCCCGATCCTCTTGCTGGACGAGGCCACCAGCGCCTTGGACGCCGAGAACGAGCGCCTGGTCCAGAAGGCCCTGGAGGAGGCCATGGTGGGGCACACCACCCTGGTGATCGCCCACCGCCTGGCCACCGTGCTGAAAGCCGACCGCATCATCGTCATGGATAAGGGCCGTGTGGTCGAACAGGGCTCCCACCACGAGCTGATCACCAAGAGCGGCCTCTATGCGCGCCTGGCCTCCCTGCAGTTCGGAGACGCGGCGGCCTAGTTTCCGCGCCCCGCCCTATCCTCAGTCGTCGATATTGGCCCCGCGCATCTCCTTCACGAAGAAGACGCCCACCACCACGGTCACCGCGGCGATGACGATGGGATACCAGAGGCCGTAATAGATATTGCCCGTGGCCGCGACCATGGCGAAGGCGGTGGTGGGCAGGAAGCCGCCGAACCAGCCGTTGCCGATATGGTAGGGCAGGGACATGGAGGTGTAGCGGATGCGCGCCGGGAACATCTCCACCAGGGCCGCGGCGATCGGCCCATAGACCATCGTCACATAGAACATCAGCAGGAACAGCAGGCCCACGACCGCGGGCTTGTTCACGAGGGCCGAGTCCGCCTTGGCTGGATAGCCGGCGCTGGAAAGCTCGGCGGCCAGGGTCTTGGTCCAGGCGGTCTTGGCGGCGGCGAACTCCGCCTTGGGCAGGCTGGCGCCGTCCAGGCTCGGGACTTCGACCTCGCCGACCCTCACCACGGCCAGCGTCCCGGCGGGGGCGACCTGGTTCGTATAGGAGACGCCCGCCGTCGCCAGAGCGCCCTTGGCCACGTCGCAGGAGGAGGTGAAGGCGGTCTTGCCGACGGGGTCGAACTGGAAGGCGCAGTCGGCGGGATCGGCGATCACCGTCACCGGATGGCTGGCGGTGGCGGCGGCCAATGCTGGATTGGCCGCGGCGGTGAGCGCCTTGAAGATCGGGAAGTAGGTCAGCGCCGCCAGCAGGCAGCCCAGCATGATGATCGGCTTGCGGCCGATCCTGTCCGACAGCCAGCCGAACACCACGAAGAAAGGCACCCCCAGGATCAGGGCGAAGGCCACAAGGGTGTTGGCCAGGGCGCCGTCCAGCTTGAGCATCTTCTCCAGGAAGAACAGGGCGTAGAACTGGCCGGTGTACCAGACCACCGCCTGGCCGGCGGTGAGGCCCGCCAGGGCCAGGAGGACCAGCTTCAGGTTACTCCACTGGCCAAAGGATTCGGTCAGCGGCTTCTTCGAGGTGGTCCCCTCGTCGATCATCTTCTGGAAGACCGGGCTCTCATTGAGCTTCAGTCGGATCCACAGGGAGACCCCCAGCAGCAGCGCTGAGACCAGGAAGGGAATGCGCCAGGCCCAGGCCTTGAAGACCTCCTCGCCCAACAGGGTGCGCACCAGCAGGATGACCACCAGGCTGAGGAAGAGGCCAAGGGTCGCGGTGGTCTGGATCCAGCTGGTGTACAGGCCGCGTTTTCCGGGCGGCGCGTGCTCAGCGACATAGGTGGCCGCGCCGCCATACTCACCGCCCAGCGCCAGGCCCTGGATCAGGCGCATGATGATCAGCAGCACCGGCGCGGCGACGCCGATCCGATCATAGCCGGGCAGCAGGCCGACGGCGAAGGTCGACAGCCCCATCAGCAGCATGGTGACCAGGAAGGTGTTCTTGCGGCCCCAGAGGTCGCCCAGGCGGCCAAACACCAGGGCGCCGAAGGGTCGGACCGCGAAACCCGCGGCGAAGGCCAGCAGGGCGAAGATGTAGCCTGTGGTCTCGTTCACCCCCGAGAAGAAGTGCAGGGTGATGAAGCCGGCCAGGGAGCCGTAGAGGTAGAAGTCGTACCACTCGAAGACGGTGCCCACCGAGGCCCCGGCGATCACCATGCCGTTGCCGCCGCGCGTCTTTTCCTGAGCCATGCCGTCCCCCCGGAGCCTTGTGGGGCGAGCCTAGCTCCAATCGCCGGCGAGTCGATCCTGCTCGGCGGCCCAGCGTCGGCGGTTAGTGGCCCTCGCCGCCCGAGAGTTCGCCCATGGCGCTCTGCAGGTAGTTCTGCTCGCCAAGCTGGCGCACCAGGCTGAGCTGGGTCTCGAGGAAGTCGATGTGCTCCTCAGTGTCGGTGAGGATCTCGCGCAGGATCTGGCGGGTGACGTAGTCGGCAGCCTCCTCGCACAGCTTGATGCCGCGAATCTGGTCGGCCCGGCCGCCGACCTCGACGGCGAGATCGGAGGTCATGCATTCCGGCACGGTCTCACCGATTCTCAGCTTGTGCAGATCCTGCAGATTGGGAAGGCCGTCGAGGAAGAGGATGCGCTTGATCAGCTTGTCGGCGTGCTTCATCTCGCCGATCGATTCTTCGTAGGTGATGGCTCCCAGCTTCGCCAGACCCCAGTTCTGGTACATCCGCGCATGCAGGAAGTACTGGTTCACCGCCGTCAGCTCATTGGTCAGGACCGCGTTGAGCACCTGGATGATCGCCTTGTCGCCCTGCATGTGAGCCTCCGTCCTTCGCCGTTAAGGCGCGCAACCTCACGCCCTCAGCGGAGGCTGTCAAAGCCTATGTTTGCAAGTGAGTCAGCCTCGCAATCGCAGGGCTGAAGAGGGCCTATTCGGCCGCGTAACGCAGGGCTTCGCCCTGCTCCTCGACCATCTTCTTCATGTCGCAGACGCAGCGGGCGCACTGGGGCTTGGATCCGCAGGCGCGGAAGATTTCGGCCGGGCGCTGGGCGCCGCCCTCGATCGCGGCGCGCACATCGCGCTCGCGGATGCCGTTGCAGTTACAGACGTACAAGGGGACTTCCCTCCGACCAATGACTCCTATGTAGCAAATGCGAACGCCGTTGCAACTCATTTGCAAATGATCAGCGGCGCTTGGTTCGCGGGGATCGCGGCGGCCAGCACCGCGGTGGTGACGGTCCTGCCGAGCTATTAGTCTCCAGCCACGGATAGGTTAAAAGCGGGCCATGACCCCGTCCTGCCGCCTCTATCTGATCACCCCGCCCCGCATCGACGACCTGGCCGTCTTCGGCCGTTCCCTGGCCGCCGCGATGGACGCCGGCGACGTGGCCGCCGTGCAGATTCGGCTGAAGGACCAGTCGGAGGAGATCATCGCAGCCGCCGTGGACGCGCTTTCCCCTATCATCCAGTCGCGCGGCGCCGCGGTGATCCTCAATGACGATCCGGCGCTGGCCGCCAGGTTGAAGTGCGACGGGGTGCATGTGGGCCAGGACGACATGCCGCTCGCCCAGGCCCGCAAGGTCATGGGGCCGAACGCCATGATCGGGGTCACCTGCCACGACAGCCGCCACCTGGCCATGGAGGCCGCCGAGGCCGGGGCCGACTATGTGGCCTTCGGCGCCTTCTTCCCCACCACCACCAAGGACGCAGCCACCCGCGCCGAGCCGGAGATCCTGTCCATCTGGCAGGAGGTGATGGAGACCCCCTGCGTCGCCATCGGCGGGATCACGGCGGAGACCGCGCGGGGCCTAGCCGCCGCCGGCGCCGACTTCCTGGCGGTCTCGGCGGGAGTCTGGGCTCACCCTGAGGGTCCCGCCGCCGCCGTGAAGGCCATAGATGCAGAGATCGCCCTGGGTCTGGCGGAGCGCGCCTGAGGCCTCACCTTGCCTTGAAGCCCCGGTCCCACTAGGTTCCGCGCCTCAAATTTCGCAAAGAACCCCATGTCCAAAATCAACGCCGTCTCGATCAAGCCGGGAAACATCCTGCAGCATGACGGGGGATTGTGGGTGGCCGTGAAGGTCGTGCACGTGAAGCCCGGCAAGGGCGGCGCCTTCGCCCAATGCGAGCTGAAGAACATCGAGGACGGCCGCAAGCTGAACGAACGCTTCCGGACCTCCGACACGGTCGAGCAGATCCACCTCGACCAGAAGGAGTACTCCTTCCTCTACGAACAGGGCGACATGCTGGTCTTCATGGACCAGGAGAACTACGAGCAGATCGAGCTGGCCAAGGACTTCGTCGGCGAGGATCAGATCCGCTTCCTGCAGGACGGCATGGTGGTCAAGCTGCAGTTGTTCGAGGAACGCCCCATCAGCATCGCCCTGCCCGAGCAGGTGGTGCTCGTCATCGTCGAGGCCGACGCCGTGGTGAAGAACCAGACGGCGTCGTCCTCCTACAAGCCGGCCAAGGCGGACAACGGCATGCGCATCCTGATCCCGCCCTATATGGAGGCCGGCGAACGCGTCCTGGTCTCCACCGAGACCGGCGAATACCTGCGCAGGGCCGACTGATGTCCACCCAAACCGCTCTTCTCAAGGTCATGTCCGACGCCGCACGCAAGGCGGCCCGCGGCCTCAACCGCGACTTCGGCGAACTGTTGGAGCTTCAGGTCTCCAAGAAGGGCGCCGCCGATTTCGTCTCCGCCGCCGACCTCAAGGCCGAACAGACCATCTTCGAGATGCTGTCGAAGGCCCGTCCCGGCTACAGCTTCCTCGGCGAGGAACGTGGTCTGATCGAGGGCACCGACAAGACCCACACCTGGATCGTCGACCCCCTGGACGGCACCACCAACTTCCTGCACGCCATCCCCCACTTCGCCATCAACATCGCCCTGCAGCGCGAGGGCGCGATCGTGGCGGCGGTGACCTACAACCCCGTCACCAACGAGCTGTTCTGGGCCGAGAAGGGCAAGGGCTGCTTCGTCAACGACAAGCGCTTGAGGGTCGCCGCCCGCCAGCACCTGGCCGAGAGCGTCCTGGCCACCGGCATCCCCTTCCTGGGGCACGGCCAGCACGCCACCTTCCTGAAGGAGTTGCACCAGGTCAGCCAGCGCGTCGCCGGCGTCCGCCGCTTCGGGGCCGCGGCCCTGGACCTGGCCTTCGTGGCGGCGGGCCGCTTCGACGGCTACTGGGAGCGGGACCTGAAGGCCTGGGACCTGGCGGCGGGCCTGCTGCTGGTGAGCGAAGCCGGCGGCAAGGTGACGACCGTCGAGGGCGGCGATGACATGCTGACCGCCGGCAGCGTCTGCGCCGCCAACCTGGAACTGCATCCGCTGATCCGGCAGCGGCTCGCCGCGGCGGCTTGACGCAACCGTCACAGGCGCCGGCTAGATCGGAGCCATGACCCTGACCCGCCGGACCTTCGCCACGGCCGCCGCCGCGCTCGCCGCCACGCCCCTGATGGCCGCCACGCCCCGGCGGCCCATCGTCATCGCCCATCGCGGCGCCAGCGGCGAGCGGCCCGAACACACGCCCGCGGCCTATCGTCTGGCGGTGGACCAGGGGGCCGACTTCATCGAGCCGGACCTGGTGCT
>NZ_JANPJP010000300.1:0-11291 GCF_031425575.1 Phenylobacterium sp. | reverse complement strand
TTCAGGACGATGGCGTCCTTGCCCACCAGGTCGATGCGGCTGACGTGGCTGTCCAGGTTCACCCGGATCAGCGGCCAGTTGAGGCGCGCGGCCACCTGCTCGATGTGGGTCGACTTGCCCGTGCCGTGATAGCCCTGAACCATCACCCGGCGGTCGAAGGCGAATCCGGCGCAGATCGCCCGGGTGGTCTCCGGATCGAACTTGTAGGACGGATCGAGGTCCGGCACGTGACTGTCGCGCTCGCTGAACGCGGGCACGGTCATGTCGATATCCACCGCGAAGGCCTCGCGGACGGAAACCTTCTTGTCCGGGACCAGGGTGAGGAGCTTGTCGTCTTGATTTTCAGCGAACGAGGTCATGGTCCGGTTCGATTACAGGCTTACGCATGCGAAGCAAACGTGTGTTTGATGGGGGTAGTCCCTGCGACCCATACCGGAATGACGAAGGGAGCGTCCACCCATGTTGAAGCAAGCCACGCGGTCCTATCGCGCGATCCAGGTCTTCGCATCCGAAGAAGGCTTCGGCGCCGAGATCGTCGGCGTCGATCTTTCCCGGCCGCTTTCCCCAGAGGCCCGCGAGGAAATCCGCGCCGCCTGGGTCCGCCATTCGGTGGTGAGCTTCCCCGACCAGCCGCTGAGCCTGGATGAGCTGGAAGCCTTCACCCTGCAGATGGGAAAGTTCGGCGTCGACCCATTCATCGCCCCCATGCCCGGCCACCCCAACGTCCTGGAGCTGCGCCGCGAGCCGGACGAGAAGGCGACGAACTTCGGCGCCGGCTGGCATTCCGACTGGAGCTTCCAGGAGAAACCCCCCGCCGCCACCCTGCTGCATTCCAAGGTGACGCCGCCCGTGGGGGGCGACACCCTCTTCGCCGACTGCGCCAGCGCCTATGACGCCCTGTCGCCGGCCATGAAGGCGATGCTGGCCCCGATGAAGGCGGTCCACTCCGCCGGCCGCGCCTATGGGACCAAGGGCGTCTTCGCCCGCGAGACCGAGAAGCGGACCATGGCGATCATCGTCTCCGAGGAGGCCGACCAGAGCCTGACCCATCCCCTGGTCCGCACCCACCCGGTCACCGGCCGCAAGGCGCTGTTCGTCAGCCCGGTTTACACGGTCGGTATCGAGGGCTTCGAGGCCAAGGAGGCCCAGGCCATCCTGGGCTACCTGTTCGGTCACATCACCCAGGACAAGTTCATCTACCGCCACAAGTGGCGGCCCAACATGCTGCTGATGTGGGATAACCGCTGCACGGTCCACCTGGCCGAGGGCGGCTATGATGGTCACCTGCGCCTGATGCATCGCACCACGGTGGCAGGCGACAAGCCGGTCTGAACCGCGCCCCTAGGCCATCTTGGCCTTGCGCAGCTGCTGGTAGGCCTTGATGACCCGCTGCAGCTTGTGCTCGGCTGAGCGGTCTCCGCCGTTACTGTCCGGGTGGGTGCGCTTCACCAGCTCGATATAGCGGGCGCGAATGGCCGGGCCATCGGCGTTCTCGTCCAGGTCGAGGTCGGCGAGCGCGTTGCGCTCCAGCTTGCCGAGGCGTCGCGCCTCCGGCGCATTGGCCGGCCGGGCCCCGCCATTGCCGCTGCCAAACAGGTTGAACGGATCGCGGTAGCCCTTGCCCTGGCCAAAGCCGTGGGCGGCCGCGGCGGCCTCGCGAGAGAAGCGGCCGGCCTTGAAGTCCCAGGTCGGGCGGTCGCCCTGGGCGCTCTGGGCCTGGCGCTGCTTGATCTCGCCCTCGCTCATGCCAGCGAAGAAGTTCCAGTTGCGATTATATTCCGCGGCGTGCGGCTGGCAGAACCAGTAGTGCTCGTTGAGCATGTCGCGGGATTTCGGCGCACGCGCGCTCCCGGCCAGCCGGCACCCCGGATGGTCACAAGCCCGTTCCCCGGGCTTGAGCGCATAGACGTCGTCGGTCTGCGCGGCCTCCCCGGGGGTCGGCGGGCGCACCCGGATATCGACGAACTTAGGCTTGTATTGAAACGCGCCGGCCATGACCCAAGTATGAAGCGGTCTGAGACCCTTTCAAGAATTGAAGATAATCCAAATGGGCGCCATATTTGAGGCCATCCAACACAAGCTCACCGAAGCGTTCTCGCCCACCCGCCTGGAAATCGAAGACGATTCCGCCCGCCATGCGGGACATGCGGGCGCCAGCGCCTCCGGCGAGAGCCATTTTAACGTTATTATTCAAGCCCAGGCCTTCGAAGGCGCCCCAAAGGTGGCGCGGCAACGGATGGTCTACCGGACATTGGCCGAAGAGCTGGCAGGCCCCCTGCATGCGCTTTCGGTGAAAGCCCTCGCTCCCGGCGAGGACTAACCTGACTTTCGAATAGGCGCCGCTGACCAAGGCGGCCCCGCGCTGGGGAGGCGTGCTTGAAGACGACCATCACCGTAAATGGGCAAGCGAGATCGCTTGACCTCGACACCCGCACCAGCCTGCTCGACGCCCTGCGTGAGCACCTGAACCTCAAGGGCTCCAAGAAGGGCTGTGACCACGGGCAGTGCGGCGCCTGCACCGTGCTGGTGAACGGGGTGCGGATCAATTCCTGCCTCAGCCTGGCTGTCATGCACGACGGCGACGAGGTCACCACCATCGAGGGCATCGGCGGGGAGGAGAACCTCCACCCGATGCAGCAGGCCTTCCTGGAGCAAGACGCCTTCCAGTGCGGCTACTGCACCCCCGGCCAAATCTGCTCGGCGGTGGGCATGCTGAAGGAGGCCGCCGAGAACTGGCCCAGCCAGGCCAGCGAGGACCTGACCGGCGCCATAGCCCTCACCGACGCCGAGATCCGCGAGCGGATGAGCGGAAACATCTGCCGCTGCTCGGCCTATCCCCAGATCATCGCGGCCATCCGCGACGTCGCGGGAGAGGTCGCATGAGGCCCTTCACCTACGAGCGTCCCACCGACGTCGCCGCCGCCGTGAAGGCCGTGGCGGGGACGCCCGGCGCCAAGTTCCTGGCCGGCGGCACCAATCTGCTGGACCTGATGAAGCTCGACATCGAGCAGCCGACCCACCTGGTGGACGTCAACCGCTTGCCGCTGGCCGGCATCGAGGACACAGCCGAGGGCGGACTGCGCATCGGGGCGATGGTGACCAACAGCCACCTGGCCGCCGACGCTCGGGTCCGCACCCGCTATTCGGTCCTGACCCAGGCCATCGTCTCGGGTGGTTCGGGCCAGCTTCGCAACAAGGCGACCGCCGGCGGCAACCTGCTGCAACGGACCCGCTGCGCCTATTTCTATGACCCCTCCAAGCCCTGCAACAAGCGCCACCCGGGCTCGGGTTGCAGCGCCATCGACGGGCTAAACCGCAACAGCGCCATCTTCGGCGCCAGCGACGCCTGTATCGCCACCCATCCCTCCGACATGGCCGTGGCCCTGACGGCCCTGGGCGCGAGCTTGGAGACCATGACCGCCGACGGCGCCACCCGCACCCTTGCGGTGGCCGACCTGCACCGCCTGCCCGGCGACACCCCGCATATCGAGACCAACCTGGCGGCCGGTGAACTGATCACCGCCGTCGTCCTTCCCGCGGCTCCGGTTGGCGGGCAGGTCTATCGCAAGGCTCGCGATCGGGCCTCCTACGCCGGTGGCCTGGCCAGCGTCGCGGTGGTGGGCGGCCAGGTCGCTTTCGGGGCCGTGGCCCACAAGCCCTGGCGCGCGGAGAAGACCGAGGCGGCGCTCGCATCCGGCGCCAGCGCGGTGGAGGCCGCCCACGCCGAACTGGCGGGGGCGCAGGACAACGGCAAGAACGGCTTCAAGATCGCCCTGGTGGCCCGCATGACCGCGGACGCCCTGGCGCAGGCCAGTGAAGGGAGAGGCGCATGAGCTCGGTGAAGGATTGGGCGGCCCCGAACCCCGTCACGGAGAACCGCAGTGGGATCATCGGTAAGGGGGTCGAACGCTACGAAGGCAAGCTGAAGGTCACCGGCACGGCGGCCTATGCCTATGAGGTCGAGCCGCCCTCGGCGCCAGCCTATGGCTACCTGCTGGCCGCCACCATCGCCAAGGGTCGGATCACCGCCATCGACATCAGCGCCGCCGAGGCCTCGCCGGGCGTGAAGCTGGTCTGGACCTACCTCAACGTGCCCAAACAGGCGCGGCGGGGCGAGCGGATCAACCCCCGCAGCCAGCGGGCCGCCAACCCGGCCCTAGCCGGCGATCGCGTCGAGTTCTTCGGCCAGCCGGTGGCCTTCGTCGCCGCCGACACCTGGGAAAACGCGCGGGCCGCCGCAAACCTCATCCAGGTGAGCTATGCCGCAGAGCCTGCCGTCCTGGACTTCCGCGCCAGCCTCGACCTGGCGGAGATGCCGCACGGCGAGGAAGACGTCCAGATCGGCGACTTCGAGGGTGCCTTCGCCAAGGCCCCCGCCCAGATCGACGAGACCTATTTCAGCCCGCTGCAGAACCACGTGCAGATGGAGCCCTGCGCCACCACCGCCTGGTGGGAGGGCGACAAGGTCACCGTCCACACCTCGATCCAGATGGTGAAGGGCGGCCAGCACGCCCTGGCCGAGACCCTCGCCATCCCCTCGGAGAAGGTCCACCTGCTGACCCGCTATATCGGCGGTGGTTTCGGCGGCAAGGGCCAAGCCTATGACGATCTGACCCTGGCGGCGCTCGGCGCCCGCGCCCTGGGACAGCCGGTGAAGCTTGCCTACACCCGCCAGCAGATGTTCCAGGCGACCATCCACCGGCCCGCCGTCAGCATGCGCGTGCGGCTGGGGGCCGAGCCCGACGGCCGGCTGAACGCCTTCGCCGTGGAAGCCGTCACCCACTGCGCCCGCAGCGCGTCCTTCGTGGAGCACGCGGCCAACTTCTCCCGCAACCTCTACGCCGCGCCCAACCGTCTCACCGGCCACCGGCTGGTGAAGATGGACATTCCCCACGCCGGCCCCATGCGGGCGCCAGGCGAGGCCTCCGGCATGCTCAGCCTGGAATGCGCCATGGACGAACTGGCGGAGAAGCTGGGGATCGATCCCATCGAACTGCGCCTGCGCAACGAGCCGGATGTCGATCCGGAGACCGGCAAGCCCTTCTCCATCCGCCAGCTGACGGAATGCCTGAACACCGGCGCCCAGCGCTTTGGCTGGAGCCGGCGCAATGCCAAGCCTGGCCAGGTCCGCGATGGCCGCTGGCTGGTGGGAATGGGCATGGCCGCCGCCATCCGCGGCAACTTCCTGCTGCCCGCCAAGGCGGGGGTCCGCATCGATGGGACCGGTATCATCACCCTGCGCCAGGGCATGACCGACATCGGCACCGGCACCTATACGATCCTCGCCCAGATCACCGCCGAGACCATGGGCGTGACCATGGACCAGGTGAAGATCGAGCTGGGGGATTCGGAATTCCCCCCGGCGCCCGGCTCGGGCGGCCAGTTCGGCGCGGCCACCGCCGGTTCGGCAGCCTTCGAGGCCAATATGAACCTGCGTCGCGCCCTGGCCGAGCTCGCCATCGGGGACCCGAACTCGCCGCTCTACGGCGGCGACCCCACCTATGTCACCTTCGGCAATGGCAACATCGCCATTGAGAACCGCTCGGAAAGCCTGGCCACCTTAGTCAGCCGCGCCGCGCCCGACGGGGTCTATGTGGAGGGCACCATCAGTCCGGCCGCCGACGCCCGCGACTATTCCCAGCACACCTACGGCGGCCACTTCGCCGAGGTGGGCGTCGACACGGTCACCGGCGAAGTGCGGATGCGCAGGATGTTCGGGGTGTTCGCCGCCGGCCGCATCCTCAACGCCAAGACCGCCAAGAGCCAGGTGACGGGCGGCATGATCTGGGGCGTCGGTACGGCCCTGACCGAGGGCAACGTCGTGGACAACCGCTACGGGTCCTTCATCAACCAGGACATGGCCGGCTACCTCGTGCCCAGCCACGCCGACATTGTCGACCTGGACGCCATCTTCTTGGAGGAGGCTGACGACAAGGCCAATCCGATGGGGATCAAGGGCGTGGGCGAGCTGGGCATCTGCGGGGCCGGGGCGGCGGTGGCCAACGCCATCTACAACGCCTGCGGCGTGCGCCTGCGCGACTTCCCCATGACCCCGGATAAGGTTCTGGAAGGCCTGATGGCCAAGGGCCTTTAGGCCGACAGTCTAGGCGGTCACTTGTTTCGTTTGAGATAGGTGACCGCCAGGGCGGCGGCGCAGCCCAGGAACAGGATGCCGGCGATCACCCTCACGGCGTCGATCAGGAAGCCCGCGACCGCCGCGGCCACCATGACCGCGAGGAAGATGCCGGCCCAACGCGCCACGGCCTAGCCGACCTTGGCGCGCAGTTCGCCCAAGATGCGGGCGAGGTCGGTCTCCCGGAACGGCTTCTGCAGGACCAGCGATCCTTTGTCGACATCGCGCAGGCCGGCGTCGCCATAGCCGGTGGCGAAGGCGAAGGGCGCGCCCTTGGCCCGCAGAATGTCGGCGAGCGGGAAGATCGGCTGGCCGCCAAGGTTCACGTCCAGCACGGCGCAGTCGATCTGTTCGCCCTCGGCCAGGGCGATGGCCTCGTCCAGTCGCGCGGCCGGGCCGACGACGATGCAGCCGAGATCGGTGAGCATGTCTTCGATCAGCATCGAGACCATCATCTCGTCTTCAACAACCAGGACCCGTAGGCCGGCGAGATCGGGGGCGCTCATTGCCAGGGCTCCAGCAGGTTCATGAGCCTATCCATAGGCGCCACAGACTCGGCTGACTATAGCCAAGTCGCACGCGAACCGCCGCGTCCACACTGCTCATCACTGCGCCCGGTCCCCTCGCTCCGCGATTCGCTAAAACCCCTGACGGATCTTTCGGTTCCATTGTCGGAGTTTAAGGTTCAGAAGCCGACGTGTTGGCGTCGAGAGGCGCCGATACCCGCAGGGTGGTGATCTGGTTGCGGACCCGCTTGACCACCTGAAACCGGTGACGATGGAAGATGAAGGTCTGGCCGATCTTCGGGATGGTCTGGGCCTCGTGGATCACCAGACCGGCCACTGTGACCGCGTCGTCGTCTGGCATATCCCAGTCCATGGCGCGGTTCAGGTCGCGGATAGTCACCGAGCCGTCCACCACCACCGAGCCGTCGGCCTGTTTGCGCACCCCCTGGATGGCGCTGTCGTGCTCGTCGTCGATCTCGCCAACGATCTCCTCGAGGATGTCCTCCAGGGTCACCAGGCCCTGCAGGGCCCCGTACTCGTCCACCACCAGGGCGAAGTGGCTCTGGCGCTTCAGGAAGGCGTTGAGCTGGTCCTTGAGGTTGGTGGTGTCGGGGATGAACCACGGCTCGCGCAGGATGTCGTCGATGGCCAGCTTGTCGATCTTGCCGCCGGAATTGGCCAGGGCCTGCAAAAGGTCCTTGGCGTGCAGGACGCCGACGATGTTCTCGGCGTCGCCGCGATAGAGGGGCACGCGGGTGTGGGCGCTCTCCAGCATGGCGGTCACCACCTCGGCCGGCGACAGATCGGCGTCGATCATGGAGATCGACATGCGGTGAACCATCACCTCGCTGACGTCCATGTCCGAGAGGTCGAGCACCCCGCCCAGCATGCGGCGATCGCGTTCCTCCACCAGCCCCTCGGAGTGGTGGTACTCCACCGCCCCGCGGATCTCCTCATGGGCGGCCAGGACATCGGTCTCCATGGAAAGCTTGATACCGAAGGGCCGCAGGGTCTGGCGCACCACCCACTGGGCGCCGTTGGCCAGGGGGCCGAAGATGCGCACCACCCAGTAGGTGGGGATCGACAGGGCGCGGGCCACGTCGTCGGCGCGGGCGATGGCCAGGGACTTGGGCAGGATCTCGCTGAAGATGACGATCAGCACCGTCATGATTCCGGTGGCGATCAGGGCCCCCAGCGCGCCTGGGAAGGCCGCCGAGAGAGCGAGCGTCGTCAGGGCCGAGGCGCCGATGTTGATGACGTTGTTGGAGAGCAGGATGGCCCCGATCATCTTCTCCTGATCGGCCATCATGATGTTGATGCGCCGGGCCGCGCGGTCGCCTTCGCGCTCAAGCTGGTGCATCCGGCCGCGGCTGGCCGCCGTCATCGAGGTCTCCGCCGCGGAGATCAGCCCTGACAGGCTGAGCAGGGCGACGAGGATGGGGGCGAGACCCGCGAGGATCGCGATGACGCTCACGGTCGAGCTCCTTCAGACACCAGGAAATCGCGCACGGCCTGGGCGCTCACGTCCTTGGCGACGAAGGCGTCGCCCAGCGCGCGGGCCAGGATGAAGGTCAGCTTGCCGCCCTCCGCCTTCTTGTCCTGGCCCATATGGCGAACCAGGGCTTCGGCGGCGAAGGGGGTGCTCGCCACGGCGTCCATTCGGGTGGGCAGGCCGGCGGCGGCGATGGCGGCCTCGGCGCGCACCGCGTCCTGGGCTGAGCAAAGGCCCTGTGAGGCGGAGAAGCGGAAGGCGATGGCGGAGCCGGCGGCCACGGCCTCGCCGTGCAGCAGGGCCTCACCGTAGCCGGTCTCGGCCTCCAGGGCGTGGCCGAAGGTGTGGCCAAGATTGAGCAGGGCGCGTCGGCCCGCCTCCTTCTCGTCCTCAATGACGATCTCCGCCTTCATCTCCACCGAGCGCGCGACGGCGTGGGAGAGGGCGGCAGGTTCGCGGGCGAGAACGGCGGCGGCGTTGGCCTCCAGCCATTCGAAGAAGGTGAAGTCGCCCAGCAGGCCATACTTGATCACCTCGGCGTAGCCCGCCCGCATGTCGCGGTCGGTGAGGGTCGAGAGCACATCCAGGTCGGCCAGGACCAGGCGCGGCTGATGGAAGGCGCCCACCAGGTTCTTGCCGCGCGGCGTGTCGATGGCGGTCTTGCCGCCGACCGAGGAGTCCACCTGGGCCAGCAGGGTGGTGGGGATCTGCACGAAGTCGATGCCGCGCTTGTAGATGGCCGCGGCGAAGCCGGCGAGATCGCCCACCACGCCGCCGCCGAAGGCCACGATCAGGTCGCCCCGGTCCAGCTCCAGGGCCAGCAGGCGGTCGGAAAGGTCGGCCAGGCCGTGGAAGCTCTTGGTCTGTTCGCCCGGCGGCACGACGATGGCCGGGCAGGTGATGCCCACGCCCGCGAGCGCCGCCGTCAGGCGGGCCCCGTGCAGGGCCCAGACGGTCTCGTCGCTGACGATGGCGACGCGCCGGTTCTTCAGGAAGGGCGCGATCCGGGTTCCCGCCTCGTCCAGCAGCCCCCGCCCGATCACCACCTCGTAGGAACGGTCGCCCAGGCCGACAGGGACGATGCGCAGGCTCACTGGGGAGGTTCCTCGGTCTTGGCGAGATGGGCCAGCAGGGCCTGGATCACCTGGTCGACGGTGACGTGGTGGGCGGCGTCGCCGGTCTCCACCATGACGTCGGCCAGTTCATAGATGGGATAGCGTTGAGCGGCCTGCTCCTGCAGGACGCTCATGGGATCGCGGCCGGCGATGAGCGGGCGGTTGTCCTTGCGTGAGACCCGCCGGGCCAGGACCTCAAGGTCGGCCTTGAGCCAGACCGAGAGCGAGCGCGCCTTGATGAGGGCCCGGGTCTCGTCGTTCATGAAGGCCCCGCCGCCGGTGGCCAGCACGTGCGGCGGCTCGTCCAGCAGCCGGGCGATCACCCGACGCTCGCCCTCGCGGAAGGCGGGCTCCCCCAGATCGGCGAAGATGTCGGGAATGGAGCGGCCCGCGGCGGCCTCCACCTCGGAGTCGGCGTCGCGGAACGGCAGTTCCAGAGCGTTGGCCAGACGGCGGCCCACGCTGGATTTGCCGACCCCCATCAGGCCGACGAGGGTGATGGTGCGGGCGCGTAGCGGTTTGTAACGGTCCATGAACGGCGCAGGTCTACATCAGGGCGACCCCCCACGCCAATGCCCGCGCGGTGAGTTAGGATAGGACCATGTCCGGTCGAAGCATTTCCCTGGCGGTCCTGACCGTCCTCGCCCTCTCCGCCCCGGCCCTTGCGCAGGAGGTCCAGGTCGCGCCCCTGGCGGCGCCCGACTTCTTCTCGACCGGCGCGCGGGAGACCGGCCTGACCGGCGAGCTCTGGCGCGGCGCGTCGGGCCAGACGGCCCGCACGGTGCTGCCGCTGCTGGCCGCCAGGCCGCTCTCCCCGGCGGCGCAAGCCCTGGCGCGCCGGCTCCTGGCCACGGGCGGCTCCGGCCCGGAAGGCGCGGGGCAGGACGCCGGCGTGGCGGGGGCTCGCATCAGCGCCCTGATCGCCCAGGGGGGCGTGAAGGACGCCGCCGCCATTCTCGCGCGCACCGCGGGTCTGGAACAGAACCCGGTCCTGGCTCAGGCCGGCGCTGAAGCGGCCCTGCTGTCTGGCGACGCGGAGGGCGCCTGCGCGATTTCCGACCGCCTCGTGGCGGGGCGGGAAGATGTCTACTGGCTCCGTCTTCGAGCCTACTGCCAGCTCAAGTCCGGCAATTCCGGCGCGGCCCAGCTCACCTTCGACCTGGCCCAGGCCCAGAACCGCGACCCGGTCTATGGCCGGCTGATGGGCGCCAAGCTGGCGGGTGTCGGCGATCCAGGCGAACCCTCCCTGCGCAACGGCCTCGACCTCGCCATGACCCGGGACCTGGGTCTCGCCGTGACCGGCCTCTCCGCCCCCGCCGTCGCCGCGGCCCTGGCCGCCCGTCCCTCGGGCTCGGCGACCTGGACCATCGAGGGCGGTCCCGGTCCCGTGAAGGCAGCCATGGCGGCCCTGGCCGCTGGCGATCTCGGCATGGCCCAGACCCTGCGCGCCAGCCTCACCTCCGACACCATTCCCGGCGCCACCATCACAG
The DNA here is from genome assembly GCF_031425575.1 of Phenylobacterium sp. Taxonomy (GTDB): domain Bacteria; phylum Pseudomonadota; class Alphaproteobacteria; order Caulobacterales; family Caulobacteraceae; genus Phenylobacterium. The sequence goes on along the minus strand of NZ_JANPJP010000300.1, from coordinate 555 downwards.
ACCTCGCCCTGCTGGACGCCATGCTGGCCGCCGCCTCGGGCAAGGCCGATCCCCAGACCTTGGACCGCCTGATCGAACGCGGCGCCGCCGCCGACGCCAAGACCCGGGCCCGCGCGCAGCAGGGGGCGCTAATCCTGGCGGCCTTGGGCGGCTCGATGAGCCCCCAGGCCCGCGGCCAGTTCGCGGGCTTTACGGCGGGCGAGACCAAGGCGCCGGCGGCCCGCGCCTTCGCCCTCGACGCCGCCGGAGTGGAAAAGCTCCAGGGCGAGGCCGCCTTGCTGGCCCTGTGGATTTCCGCCGACGCGGGACCCGCCGGGCCCGCCGCCGGAGACCGGGCGAGGATCATTCGGGCGCTCAGGGCCGCAGGTCTTGAGGACGACGCCCGCGCCTTCGCTGTCGAAGGCCTGCTGGCGGTCCGATGAGCGCCTCGTCGGGCTGGGCCGAGGCCTTCCTGGAGATGATGACCGTCGAGCGGGCGGCGGCCAAGAACACCATCACCGCCTATGGCAAGGACCTGGCCGACGCCTCCGGCTACCTCGCCGGCCGAGGCCGGGA
>NZ_JANPJP010000299.1:0-8017 GCF_031425575.1 Phenylobacterium sp. | reverse complement strand
GGCCCTGGAAGGCGCGCTGAAGCTCAAGGAGATCAGCTACATCCATGCCGAGGGCTATGCCGCCGGCGAGCTGAAGCACGGCCCCATCGCCCTGATCGACGAGGCCACCCCGGTGATCGTCATCGCCCCCAGCGACGCGCTTTACGAAAAGACCATGTCCAACATGAGCGAGGTGATGGCGCGCGGCGGGCCGATCATCCTGTTCACGGACGCCCAGGGCGCCGAAAACGCGCCCGCCGGGGTGAAGGTGATCGTCGTCCCCACCTGCGACCCCCTGGTGGCGCCCCTGGTGTTTTCCGCCCCCATCCAGCTGCTGGCCTACCACGTGGCCGTCCAGAAGGGCGCCGACGTCGACCAGCCTCGCAACCTGGCCAAGTCGGTCACGGTCGAGTAATGGGCGGGCGACCGAAGGGTTCGCGCGCCTCGTCATAAGGCGGGAATGGATTTCGTGCGTTGGGTCCTCTAGGCAAAGGCCAACGGAGGACTGCATGACGAAACCTGTGCGCAAGGCTGTGCTTCCCGTGGCGGGTCTGGGGACCCGGGTGCTTCCCGGCGCCAAGACCACGCCGAAGAACATGCTGAACATCTTCGACCGCCCGATCCTCTCCTATGTGGTGGAGGAAGCGCGCGCCGCGGGGATCGAGCACATCGTCTTCGTCACCGGCCGCGGCCAGGGCGCCATCGAGGACTATTTCGACTCCAATCCCGAGATCGAAGGCGCCCTGGAAGCCAAGGGCAAGACCGACATCCTGGCTGAGGTCCGCGCCGACCTGCCCCGCCCCGGCGGCATGAGCTTCGTGCGCCAGATGGCGCCCCTGGGCCTGGGCCACGCCGTCTGGTGCGCCCGCCATATCATCGGCGACGAGCCCTTCGCCGTCATGCTGCCCGACATGCTGATGGCCGCCGAGGTCCCGGCCCTGGCCCAGGCGGTGGCGTCCTACGAAAAGGTCGGCGGCAACATCATCGCCGTGGAGCCCTGCCCCGACGGCGAGGCCCACAAGTACGGCATCGTGGCCCTCGACGGCCAGGACGGTCGGCTGAACCGCATGACCGCCATGGTGGAGAAACCCGCCCCGGGAACCGAGCCCTCGAACCTTTTCATCTCGGGCCGCTACATCCTGCAGCCGGAGATCTTCGAGCTGCTCGAGCGCCAGGGCAAGGGCGCCGGCGGCGAGATCCAGCTCACCGACGGCATGGTGCAGCTGATGAAGACCCAGACCTTCCACGCCCTGGAGTATGAGGGGGTGACCTACGACTGCGGCGACAAGATCGGCCTGTTGCGGGCCAATGTGGCCTTCGCCCTGCGCCGCCCTGAGTTCGCCGATGCGGCTCGGGCCGCCATCCAGGCCCTGCTCTAGGAGACCTGAGCCTTGCGCCTCTTCGTCTTCGGTTACGGCTTTTCCGCCCGCGCCTTGGCGAAACGCCTCATGCCGCAAGGCTGGACCGTGGCGGCGACCTTCCGCGACCAGGGCGGGTCCGCGCGCCTGGCCGCCGAGGGGATCGAGCCGGTTCCTGTGGCCGACGCCGACGCCATCGCCGCCCAGATGGGGTCGGCCCAGGCCATCCTGATCACCGCCCCGCCCACCGACCAGGGCTGCCCGGCCCTGCCGGCACTGGTGCGGCCCATGGCGCGGGCCGGCGCCTTTCCCGACTGGATCGGCTATCTCTCCACCACCGGGGTCTATGGCGACCGACAAGGCGGCTGGGTGTTCGAGGACAGTCGGCTGGCCGCTCAGTCCACCGAGGGCGCGCGCCGGGTCGGCGCAGAGCGCGACTGGTTGGAGGTGGGCCGGGGCATGGGCCTGACCGTCACCATCCACCGCCTGCCCGGCATCTACGGCCCCGGCCGTTCAGCCTTTGACCGTCTGCGGGAGGGCCGCGCGCGCCGCGTGTCAGCCCCCGGCCAGGTGTTCAGCCGAATCCATGTCGATGACCTGGCCGCAGGCCTGGAGGCCTCCATCGCCCGACCCCGCGCCGGCGGAATCTACAATCTGTGCGACGACGAGCCGGCTCCCAATAGCCAGGTGGTTGCGCACGCCGCGAGGCTTCTCGCGATGGAGCCGCCGCCGGAGCAAACCCTCGACCTCGAGGCCCTGGCGCCCTCTGCGCGGCGCTTCTATGCCGAGACCAAGCGGGTCTCCAACGCCCTCGCCAAGGCCGAGCTGGGCTGGCTGCCGCGCCACCCGACCTACCGCGAAGGCTTGGCCGCGATCCTGGCGGCCGGCGGCTGAACCGCCCCTCAGAACTGTCCGGACACCTTTTTCCTGTCACAGGGGCGCGACATAGGCTTGGCTGGCGTCGCGACAGCTTCTGAGACCAAACCATGACCGAGCCAGGACGACTGAAGAAAAGCGAATCCCTGGAGATCCGGATTCCCTATCCCACCAAGGAAGCCTTCATGGCCCGTTGCCGCGCCGACGGCCGCTCGGCCAGCGAGGCTGTGCGCGCCTTCATCGATCAACAGCTGGAGGCGCCCGCCAAGGCGAGGCCCGCGCGCAAGCGCCTGCGCCTGATCGTCGGCGCCGCCATCGCCGCGGCGGTGGGCGCGGCCGCCCTGCCCTCGCTCGCCCGGCCCAGCCTGAGCCACGCCCCGTTCGATCGCCTCGACGCCGACCATGACGGCGCCCTCAGCCGCGCCGAGTACGACGCCCGCTAGTCCAGGCGGTGGAAGGCGCGGCTCGCGTCGAACCGCATCACCCAGGTCCAGGGCTTGAAGATCGAGGCCCCGCCTTTCCACGACAGCATGATGAAGCGCGCCTTGCCCACCAGGTTTTCGGCCGGAACGTAGCCGACCCCGATCTCCTGCGGCCAGCGGCTGTCCAGGGAGTTGTCGCGGTTGTCGCCCATCATGAAGTAGTGGCCCTGCGGCACCACGAAGACCTCGGTGTCATCGCCGAGATGGCCAGGCTCGCGGTCAAGGGTCACGTAGCTGCGGCCGTTCGGTTTGGGCTCGGCGTGCTGCATCACCCGCACCCCGGGAGCGCCCGGGTCCTCGGTCACGCCCAACGGCCGGCGCGGGATGGCCTTGCCATTGACGAAGACCTGGCCGCCCACCACCCGGACGCGGTCGCCGGGCAGGCCGATCAGCCGCTTGATGTAGGTGATGCTCTTGTCGCGAGGCAGGTGAAAGACCACCACGTCGCCGCGTTGCGGGGCCTTTTCCAGGATCCGCCCGTGGAACAGCGGCGGGCTGAACGGGATGGAGTGGGCGCTCCAGCCATAGTCGTATTTCGAGACGATGATGTAGTCGCCCTTCAGCAGGGCGGGCTGCATGGACTCCGACGGGATCGTGAACGGCTGGAAGAAGATGACCCGCAGCACCAGGGCGATCAGCAGGGCGGCGACCACCGTCTTGGCGATCTCGATGAACTCGGCGGCGGCGGTCTTGGGAGCGTGCTGGCTGGTCATGGCCCCGGTCTGAACCGCTTGGGCTTGCTAGGCGACCGAAGTCCTGTCCGGACAGGCCGGTTCTCAATCCGGACAGACCTCATCCAGGGCGGCCAGCAGGCGCGCCAGGTCCTGCGGCCGTGACAGCCGATGGTCGCCATCCTTGATTAGGCTGAAGACGACATCGTCGCTGTTCAGCGCCTGGGCCAGTTCCAGGGCATGGCGCCAGGGCACGTCGGGATCGGCCCCGCCCTGCAGGATGCGCACCGGCGCGGTAATGGGCACGGGCCCCGGGAGGATCGACCAGCGGGCGCCGTCCTCCAGCAGGTTGGCGGTGATGGGATAGGGATCGCCATAGTCGCTGGGCCGCATCCAGACGCCGTCACGGGCCAGGGCCTCGCGGCCCGCCGCGTCGATCTCCGGCGCCATCAGCTTCGCGGTGAAGTCGGGCGCGGGCGCGATCAGCACCATGGCCTTGAGCCGCTCAGCCCGCACCGCGGCGGCCAGGCAGCTGATCCAACCGCCCATGGAGGATCCCACCAGGACCAACGGCCCCTCGGTCAGGTCGTCGAGAACCGCCAGGGCGTCCTCTCGCCAGCGGGTGATGGTCCCCTGGGCGAAGTCGCCGCTGGACTCGCCGTGGCCGAAATAGTCGAAGCGCACATAGGCTCGGCCGGACCCCTGCGCCCACTGCGCGATGGCCTCCGCCTTGGTCCCGGCCATGTCGGAGCGGAAGCCTCCCAGCCAGACCACGGTGGGGCCCGCGCCCGCCACCTTGCGCCACGCCACCCGCTCGCCGTCCGGCCGCGTCAGGAAACCCGTCTCTTCGCTCATCGGTGATCAATAGCCCGTGCGAGGGGGCCCGTCAGCGTGCGTCGGGCTTTACGCGGCGCCGCAGTGCGTTATGCAGATGGCCGTGCCACTGCCTCCCAACTTCACATTGCTGCAGGTCGTTCCCGAGCTTGAGACGGGCGGCGCCGAACAGACCACCATCGATGTGGCCAATGCCGTCGTGCGCGCCGGCGGCAAGGCCCTGGTGGCCACCCGCGGCGGGCGCATGACCGCGCGCCTGGAGGCTGACGGCGGCCGTCTCGCCCAGATGCCCGTCCAGTCAAAGAACCCCCTGGTGATGCTGGGCAACGCCGCGCGCCTGGTGGACCTGATCCGCAAGGAGAAGGTCAGCCTGGTCCACGCCCGCAGCCGCGCCCCGGCCTTCTCGGCCCTGTGGGCCGCCCAGGCGACGGGAACGCCCTTCGTCGCCACCTATCACGGCATCTACAACGCCAGGACCAAGCTGAAGCGCTGGTACAATGCGGTGATGACCCGCGGCGACCTGGTGATCGCCAATTCCGACTATACCCGCGACCACGTCCTCGCAGAGCATTCGCTTCCGGCCGAGAAGATCGTCACCATCCCGCGCGGCGTCGACCTGGATCGCTTCAACCCCGCCTGGGTGACCCGCGAGCGGATCGCCGCCCTGCGCGAGGCCTGGGGCATCGCGCCCACGGACAATCGGGTGAAGATCCTGCTGGGCGGCCGCCTGACCCGCATCAAGGGCCACCCCACCATCATCGAGGCCGCCGCCCGCATGAAGGCGGCCGGCCAGTCCAACTTCCTGATCATCTTCGCCGGCGACGACCAGGGCCGCACCGACTACCGCGAGGAGCTGGAAGCCTCGATCCGCGACCAGGGGCTGAGCGCGGAGATCAAGCTGGTGGGACATTGCGACGACATGCCGGCCGCCTGCCTGGTCTGTGACCTCGCCATCCTGCCCACCACCGTTCCGGAGTCCTTCGGCCGCACCGCCGTGGAGCCCCAGGCCATGGGCCGCCCGGTGATCGCCTCAAGCCATGGCGGCGCCACCGAGACCGTGCTGGACGGCAAGACCGGTTGGCTGGTCCGCCCCGGCGACGCCCCGGCCTGGGCCGCCGCCATGACCCACGCCATCGAGGCCGGGCCGGTCGAACTTCGCAGGATGGGAGAGCTGGCCTCGGCCCGCGCCCGCCAGCTCTATTCCGCCGAGGCCATGTGCGCGGCCACCTTGGGAGCCTATGAACGCGTGCTGGAGGCCAGAGCCCATGGCGCGTGAGATCAAGAAGATCCTGGTGATCAAGCTGTCGGCCCTGGGCGACTTCGTCCTGGCCCTGGCGGCGATGAAGAAGATCCGCGAGGCGCACAAGCGCGCCCACATCACCCTGCTGACCACGCCCCAGTTCGAGGGCCTGGCCAAGAGCTCACCCTACTTCAACGCTGTGGAGACCGACGGCAAGCCCAACGGCCCCGGCGAATGGCTGGCCCTGCGCGGCCGGATCAAGAAGGCCCGCTACGACCGGGTCTACGACCTTCAGACCTCGGCGGCGTCCAACCGCATCTTCCAGATGCTGCGGCCCTTCCCGCCGGAATGGTCGGGGATCGCGCTGGGCTGCGCCCTGCCGCACAAGAACCCGCATCGCAATTCCATGCACACCCTGGAGCGCCAGGCCGACCAGCTGAAATATGCCGGCATCTATCCCGACGCCCCCACCGAGCCGGGCAGCGCCCCGCCGCCGGATCTCTCCTGGGTGCTGCGCAAGGCGCCGCAGGAACGCCCCGTGGCCGGCGGCGTCATGCCCCGCCCCTACGTTCTGTTCATCCCCGGCGGCTCGGCCCACCGCCTGGACAAGCGCTGGCCCGTCGACCGCTACGGCGAGCTGGGCAAGATCCTCTACGAGCGCGGCTTCGACATCGTCATCCTGGGCGGCCCCCAGGAGAGCGCCGAGGCCCGGCAGATCCAGCGCTATGTGGGCAAGGCCCGCGACCTCACCGGCCGCACCGACTTCGCCCGGATCGCCATCCTGGGCGCCAAGGCCGCCCTGGTGGTGGGAAACGACACCGGGCCGCTGCACCTGGCCGCCGCGACGGGGGCGCCGACCATCGTCCTGTTCTCGCGGGCTTCGGACCCCAACCTGTCGGCCCCACGCGGCCATGTCGCGGTCCTGCAGGCCGACAATCTGGGCGATCTGGCTGTGGCGAGCGTCGCACAGGCGGCGAATGCTTTGGCCCCGGCCCCCGGCGGCGCTTGATCGCGGGGGTCCGCAAGGTCATATACTGTCCGCACGACCCCGGAGCGCTTTGCGTGGCCGGTGCGTTCGCCTTGAAATAGCTCACGGAGCAAAAGCCTATTCGCCGCCCCATGCAGGCGCCGCCCGTCAAAGACGGACCGCGCATCAATGACGACATCCGCGTCCCAAAAGTTCTGCTCATCGATCAGCACGGTGAGAAGCAGGGCGTGATGCCGACCTCCTCCGCTCTGGAGGCCGCTGAAGAAGCTGGCCTCGACCTGGTCGAGATCGTGCCGAATGCTGATCCGCCCGTCTGCAAGATCCTGGACTACGGCAAGTTCAAGTTCCAGGAGCAGAAGAAGAAGAACGAGGCGCGCAAGCGTCAGAAGGTGGTGGAGATCAAGGAGATCAAACTCCGTCCCAACATCGACATCCACGACTACGAAGTCAAAGCGCGCTCCATGCATCGCTTCTTCGAAGAAGGCGACAAGGTGAAGGTCACCCTGCGCTTCCGTGGCCGCGAACTCGCTCACCCCGAACTTGGCATGAAGCTGCTCCAGCAGGTGAAGGCCGACTTCGAGCCGGTGGCGAAGGTCGAGTACGAGCCCCGCATGGAAGGCCGCCAGATGATCATGATCCTGGCCCCCCGCTAGGCTCCGGCGACCGGTACGATTTGAGCGGCCGTCCCCCAGGGGCGGCCGCTTTTTCTTGGTCCTGGGTGAACTGCGACAACCCAGCCTCACGCTGGGTCTTTACGCCCCCACCGGGGCAGCCTAACACCGGACTATTATGTCTGAATCCGAGCCGTATAAGGCCCCGGCGCCGCGTTTTGCTGCGGCGTCGCTGATCGCCGTTATCTTCATCAACATGCTGGGCTTCGGGATCATCGTCCCGTTGTTGCCCTTCTATGCCGACTCCTTCGACGCCGAGCCCTGGCAGATCGGAGCGATCTTCGGCGCCTATTCGGTGGGAGCCTTTTTCGGCGAACCCCTGTGGGGGCGCCTGTCGGACAAGTACGGCCGCAAGCCGCTGCTGATCTCCACCATCATCGGCAACTGCCTCTGCTACCTGGCGCTCGCCTTCGCCCCGAACATCTGGGCGGCCTTCGCCATCCGCCTGGTAGGTGGCCTCGCGGCCGGTAACGGCGCTGTGGTCCAGGGCTATATCGCCGACGTCACGCCGCCGGAAAAGCGCGCCCGGCAGATGAGCTATCAGGGCGCGGCCTGGAATGTGGGCCTGATCATCGGCCCGGCGGTGGGGGGCTTCTTCGCCCACACCGGCATGGGCCCGGCCGGCTTCCGCATTCCGCTATTCATCGCCTCGGGCCTGGCGGCGCTCTGCGTCGTCGCCATCATGTTCTTCATCAAGGAAAGCCGGGTCCGCGAGGAGGGCATCAGCCATCGCCCCAGCCGCTGGTCGGCCATCGGCGAGGCGGTCAGCCATCCGGTGATCGGGCGCATGATGCTGCTGACCTTCCTGGTGGGCTTCGCCTTCACCGGCATCGAGAGCCAGTTCGGCCTCTGGTCCCAGGCCCGCTTCGGCTGGGGCCCGCGCGAGATCGCGGTCTGTTTCGCCTTCACCGGCGCCAC
>NZ_JANPJP010000298.1:0-5867 GCF_031425575.1 Phenylobacterium sp. | reverse complement strand
ATCAGGGCCTGAGGAGGCCGTCTCTGGCCTCGCGCCGAAACGCCGCCTCCATCGCCCGGCCTCACTGAACGGCCATCGACCAAACTCCCCCATGGGTGCGTCAGCGCGTTTACACACAGCCTCCACCCGTTGTGGACATTCTCAAGGTCTGCTTCTCGGCGAGAGTCATGCCGAACACCCGCGAGCCCGAAGAACATCCCCAGGGGTACCAAGCGTCTCTGACCCCTAGAACCTGACAGCCTGACGTGGGAACCGGCCCGTCACGTTCCCACGACAAGACTCGGCTCTACTTGCGGCCCCGGCGGAACGGCTCTGGGTCGGCCTCATGCTCGTCGAATCCGAAACGGCCGAAGCCCTCCTTCATCTCCACGCTCAGGGGCGCCTCCAGCACCAGGGTCCCGCTCGACGGGTGCGGCAGGCTCAGGCGGCGCGCGTGCAGCTGCAGCTTCAGCGGCCCCGACAGAACCTTGGACTCTGGCGTGTTGTACTTCGGATCCCCCAGGATCGGATGGCCCATGGCCAGCATGTGAGCGCGCAGCTGGTGGGTCCGGCCGGTGTGGGGCCGCAGGGCCATCCAGGCCGCGCGAGGTCCCGCCCGGCTGATGGTGACGAACTCCGTCTCAGCCGGCTCGGCGCCCGGCTCCTTGGGCTGGGCGGGCACCACCATCTCCCGGTCGCCGATCCCCTTCTTCACCAGGGGCAGCTCCAGCACGCCTTCGCCGGGCTTGGGGAAGCCGATGACGATGGCCCAATAGGTCTTCTGGGCCTTGCGCCGCGCGAAGGCGCCGGCCAGCTTGGCCGCCGCGCCCGGCGTCTTGCCCAGCACCAGGACTCCCGAGGTGTCGCGGTCCAGACGGTGGACCAGGCGCGGCCGCTCCAGCCCCTCTCCCCAGGCGCTCAGCAGCCGGTCGATATGTTTGTGAGTCTTGGTCCCCCCCTGCACGGCCAGGCCGGCGGGCTTGTTCAGAACCAGGACCTCATCGTCCTCATAGAGCACCAGGCTCTTGGCGTAGGCCGCCTCGCGGGCGTCGATGCCCTGGTCGGCGCGCGCGCCCGGCTCCGGCGGGTCGGGCAGCGGCGGCACCCGCACCTGGGCCCCGCCCGACAGCCGGGTGTCGGGCTTGGCTCGGCCGCCGTCGACGCGGATCTGGCCAGAGCGGGTCAGTTTCTGGATCTGGATGTGGTTCAGGTGCGGCCAGCGGCGCTTGAACCAGCGGTCCAGGCGCACCCCGTCCTCACCGGCGTCCACGAACAGGGTGCGTACCTCCTTCACGCGAACACCCGCCGCGCCAGGATCAACCCCACGAACAGCCCCGTCACCGAGAGCAGCACCGAGGCCAGGGCGTAGCTGGCCGCCACGCCATAGGCGCGCCGCTCGATCATGAGCGCGGTCTCCAGCGAAAACGCCGAGAAGGTGGTGAAGCCGCCCAGGACGCCGACGCCCAGCAGCAGCCGCAGCTTCTCCTGCTCGACCCCGCCCCTGAAGGCCAGGAAGCCGGCCAGCAGCCCCATCAGCAGGCCGCCCGCGATATTGGCGATGAAGGTCCCATGGGGCCAGCCGGCGCCGAACCATCGCAGGGCCTGGATCCCCAGGCCATATCGCGCCACCGCGCCGGCCGCGCCGCCCACGGCCACTAGAAGCACCTTGTCCATCGGCTCCTTATGCGACGGCCCAAGGGCGGCGTCGAGACGAGGAAGCGGCGCCGCAACGCCCGGTTAAGCGTGGGCCCCCATAATGGGGAGGTCGCTGTCATTTTCCTGGTCGTTTGCGCGTGTTTTCTGGCGAGTCCAACAGTATCGAACGTATCACCGCCGGCGGGGCCGCCGCGGCGCTCGAACGGCTGGCTGGAACTGATCTGGTGGAGCGCGGCTGCGTCACCATCATCAGCGTAGACGCCATCCGCCAACGCTCCGGCGACCGCTGGCCACGCAAGCGTGACGCCGTCTGGGCCTATGTCGGAAAGCGCTTCGACGAGCACCTGGCCTATCAGGACATCCGTCACCGCATCGGCGAGACCGACTTCCTGGTGGCCGTCACCTCCGAGGAGGGCGTCGCCGCCCAGGCGCTCAGCCTGAAGATCCTGGAAGAGGCCCTGCTGTTCTTCCTCGGCGTCGCCGATCCCGCCGACATGAGGATCCGCGCCGTCAGCGCCATCAACGGCCAGGAACTCGCCTGCACCGACATCGACCCGGCCGGCGTCACCGCCCATCGTCCGGCGCCGCCCGAGGACCTGATGATCTCGGCCTATCGCACCACGGTCGATCCGGTCGAGGAGCGCCGGCGCAACCCCGTCTCCTTCGTCACCGCCTCGGGCCAGAACCTGCGCATCGACTACAGCGTCGAGGAGGCGGTCAGCCTGCGCCACAAGGTGACCGCCGCCCTGCGGATCGAGCCCACCGTCACCCACATCGCCAGCGGCCGCCCCGTCCCGGCCCGGGCCTTCGCCAAGCTGTCGGACGACGACATCGCCTTCATCGACCGCGCCTCCCTGGACTACGCCGCCCTGTTCGTCGGCCCGGAAGACCGGCCGCAGCCGCTCATCCTGCCGCTCTCCTTCCGCACCCTGTCGACGCGCAAGGGCCGTCAGGCCCTGATCAGCGCCGAAGGCCTCCCGCCGCAGCGGGTCAAGGTCGGGATCATGGTCGAACTCATCGACGTGGATCGCGGCACGCCGGAGGCCCGGCTGCTGGAGGTCACCGGCCTGGTGGGCCAACTGTGCAAGGGCGTGCTGGTCCGCCTGCACCCCGGCCGCGACGTCGTCGGGCCGGTGAAGGGCGCGCGGCTCCAGGGGCTCACCGTGGCCGCCGCCGACCTGGCCGGCACCGACAGCCAGGTGGCCAGCCATATGCTGAACCTGGCGTCTGAGGCTCGGGGTCGGGCCGCCGTCCTGATGATCCACGGCCTGACGTCAGAGGGTTATCTGGACGTCGCCCAGGTGGCCGGCTTCACCCACGCCTCCCTCAGGGTGACGCAACAGCTACAGGCGCTAGAGCAGCCAGCGGCCTAGGTCCGCGGCCCGAGCGCGCTGCGCAGGCCGCGTGCGTCATAGACGTCCACGCCGGGAGGCTTCTCACCCTTGCCCATCACCACCTCGATGGTCTCGGCGAGCGCCGGTCCGCCGCCGAGGTCAAAGCTGGTGCCGAGGCCGATCCCGACCCCGCCGCCCCGGCCATAGCTGCCGCCGCCCGTGCCGAGCGACACCCGCGGACCGCTGCCGCCCCCGGCCAGCCGCGTCATCCGATCCGACACCTGGAACCAGTCATAGCCGTCCGCCAGGGCGATATCGGCGGCCCGCAGCAGGGCGTAGTCGGACACCTGTTCGGGCGATCCGCCGGGACCGCCCCGGAAGGTGACGCGGTAGCGGCCGGGCTCGATCCGGTAGGAGGAGAAGCCCACGGCCTCGCGGCCGTTGGCGGCGGTGTAGACAGTGGGGGCGCTGGCGCAGGCGGACAACCCGGCGCAAAGGGCGGCGGTGAGCAGCAAGCGTTTCATCGGGCGGACTTTCAGTCTGGGCGAAAGTCTTGCGACTTACAGGGCTTGGCGTGAGAACGGCCAGCCCCGGCCTCCGTTCCGGTCAGGGTTCGGTCAGACCGATCGCCGCCAGCACCGCCGCCATGTCCGGCGGCGTCGGCGCCTCGAGCCTCTTGGTCCCGCCCTCGGGGTGCGGAAACGACAGGGCGCCGGCGTGCAGCATCAGGCGCGGCACCGGCTGGCCGCCCACCGCCAGGGCCCCGCCATAACGGGCGTCGCCCGAGATGGGCCGCTGGATCGAGGCCAGATGCACCCGCAGCTGGTGCATGCGACCGGTGTCAGGCGACAGCTCCAGTAGGGCCGCCACCGAATTGGATGAGAGGGTCTTGTACCGGGTCTTGGCCGTCTCGGCGTCCGGGTGATCGGGCGGGCAGACCCGCATGAAGGCCTCCCGACCCGCCTCGTCCCGACGCAGGGGAACCTCGATGGTCCCGCCCGCCGGATCGGGCGCCCCCGGTGTCACGATCGCCCGGTAGGTCTTGGAGAACCGGCGTCCCATCATCGCCTTGCCGAGGAACCCGGCCGCGGGCTTGGTCTTGGCCGTCAGGATGACGCCTGAGGTGTCGCGGTCCAGCCGGTGGATCAGGCGGGGTCGCGCCTTGCCGGGCTTGGCGAAGGCCCACAGCATCTCGTCCAGCGTATGCACCTGTCCCCGTCCGCCCTGGCTCGACAGCCCCGCCGGCTTGTTCAGCGCCAGGATGTGCGGGTCCTCATAGATCACCAGGCTGCGGACAAGGGCGATCTCGTCCGGCGTCAGGACCACCGGCTTGGCCTCGGCCTTGGACTTCGGCGGAGACCTCACCGGCCCTCGCGCTCGGCCCGGATCGCCGCCCAGCGTTCCAGCCGGTCCTTGATGCGCGCTTCCGAGCCCTGGTCCTTGGGGTGGTAGAAGCTCTGCCGCGCCATGCCCTCGGGGAAGTAGTTCTGACCCGAGAAGCCTTCCTCGGTGTCGTGGTCATAGGCGTAACCCTTGCCGTAGCCGAGGTCCTTCATCAGCTTGGTGGGGGCGTTGCGGATATGGGCCGGCGGCATCAGGGACCCGGTTTCCTTGGCCGACCGCATGGCCGCCTTGTAGGCCACATAGACTGCGTTGGATTTCGGCGCGGCGGCCAGGTGCACCACCAGCTGGGCCAGGGCCAGGTCCCCCTCCGGCGAGCCCAGGAAGTCGTAGGTGTCCTTGGCGGCGTTGGCCAGCACCAGCGACATGGGATCAGCCTCGCCGATGTCCTCCATCGCCGCCCGGATCAGCCGCCGCGCGATGAACAGCGGGTCCTCGCCCCCCGTCAGCATGCGCGCCAGCCAGTACAGGGCCGCGTCCGGATCCGACCCTCGGATCGACTTATGCAGGGCCGAGTTGAGGTTGTAGTGCTCCTCCCGATCCTTGTCGTAGGCCGGACTCCGCTTCTGAAGAATTTCCCCCAAGGCCTTGATCGACAACGGCTTCACCGTTCCGATATTGAACAATGTCTCGGCCAGGGTCAGCAGGTAGCGCCCATCCCCGTCGGCCAGGGCCACCAGGGCGTCGCGGGCCTCAGGCTCAAGCGGCAGCGCCTTACCCTCATGGGCCTCGGCCTTGTCCAACAATGTGCCCAGCGCTTCGTCGTCCAGCCGCCTCAGCACATAGACCTGCGACCGCGACAGCAGCGCCCCGTTCAGCTCGAAGGACGGGTTCTCTGTGGTCGCCCCCACCAGGGTCACGATCCCCTCCTCCACGAAGGGCAGGAAGCCGTCCTGCTGGGCGCGGTTGAATCGGTGGATCTCGTCGACGAACAACAAGGTCGATTGCCCGGCCGAGCGTCGCATCTTGGCGGCTTCGAAGGCCTTCTTCAGGTCCGCGACGCCCGAGAACACCGCCGACAACTGCTGAAACTCGTAGCCCGCCTCCTTGGCCAGCAGCCGGGCGATGGTGGTCTTGCCGGTGCCGGGCGGGCCCCAGAGGATCATCGACGACAGGCGTTTGGCCTCCGCCATCCGCCGGATCGGCCCCTCGGGCCCCAGCAGGTGATCCTGGCCCACCACCTCGTCCAGCTTCTGCGGACGCAGACGGTCCGCCAGCGGCGAGGGTGCGTGCGGCGTCAGACCCGCGGCTTCGAAGAGGTCGGCCATGCAAGGGGATATAGCTCTCCCTCGCCGCCATGGGGAGGGAGAAGCCGGTCCTACGTCCGGAAGTTGGCCGTGATCTCCTGGCCGGCGCGCACAATGGTCACCTGCCACTGGCCGCCATTGCTGCTGACGACGCCGACGAGGTCGCGCACCGAGTTGATGTCGCGGCCGTTGACCCGGCGGACAATGTCGCCCGGACGCAGGCCCGCGTTCATGGCGAAGCCCCGGCCCA
>NZ_JANPJP010000297.1:0-21985 GCF_031425575.1 Phenylobacterium sp. | reverse complement strand
ATCGCGAGGCCCTGACGCGGGACCTGCTGGCGCGGGTCCCGGCCTTGGCCGCGCGGCTGGTGGGCTAGGCTTCGCCCACCGTGTCGAACATGCAGGCGGCGATGGCTTCGGCAGGCGACTTGCCGCCCCGGGCCATGAAGTCGAAGGCCGGGTAGAAGCGGTCGGCGCCTTCCATGGCCACGTCGATCATGGCCGCGGCCTGGGCGAGCGTCGGACGCTCGCCGGTCATCAGGGCCATGGCGTGGCGGAAGACGATCTCACCGTCGTCCCACACTTCGAAGTGGCCGAGCCAGACGCGCTGGTTGACCGTCGAGACCAATTCGAAGGCCGCGGCGCGCTGTTCGGCGCGGACCTGGATATCCACCGAGAGGCAGAGCTGCAGGCAGTCGGCCTCGGGCCGCCAGGCGAACCAGAGTTCGTAGTCCTTCCAGTCGCCGGCCAAGGTGAAGGCGAGGTCGCCTTCCTCGGTGCGATCGAACTGAAGATTCTCGGCTTGCAGCACATGCTCAACGACATCGAGCGGGTCGTGGGCGAGCAGGACGTCTTCGTCAGACAGAGGCGTGTCCATGAGACCCTTTCGCGTACGGCGTCCGGAGGAGCGAGCGCGCCCCGAATCGCCTGCGATCTTGAAACTAGTCTGGTTCGCGGGTCGCCTGTCACCGGCTTCTTCCGGGGGGCGAGCCACATTCGTGTGTTTAGGTCGTTATGCCGCGCAATCAGGCTTTCTTGGACGCCTTCTTCGGGGTGTCGGCGCCCTTCAGAGCGGCGATCTCGGCGCGCAGGGCGACGATCTCGGCCTTGAGCACTTCGAATTCATCGCGGCGGATCAGGTCGAGCTCGGCGACCATGCGGTCGGCCTGGGCTCGGAACGCGGCCTTGGCCTCTTCGCCGGCGCTCTGGGCGAGGCCCATGGCGGCTCCGGTCAGCTTGGCCATCTCGTCGAGGAAGGGGTTCTGGGTCTGCATGCTTCCTTATATGGGAGCTGAGGGGATGAAAGCCACGGGGTTTCCGTCTAAACCGCCAGTACATCTTCTCGGAGCGCCTGGCCTTGCCCTTCCCGGACATCGACCCCGTCCTGATCCACATCGGCCCCTTCGCCATCCGCTGGTATGCCCTGGGCTACGTGGCCGGCATCCTGATCGGCTGGCGCTACATCACCTCGATGGCCCGCAACCAGGCCCTGTGGCCCCTGCGCGGACCTCCCGCCAGCCCCGCCCAGATCGACGACCTGATCCTGTGGATCACCCTGGGGATCATCGTCGGCGGCCGGCTGGGGCACGTATTTTTCTACACGCCTTCGCTGATCGTCACCGACCCGCTGGAGGTGTTTAAGACCTGGAAGGGCGGCATGAGCTTCCACGGCGGGGTGCTCGGCGTGCTGATCGCCACCCTGCTGTTCGCCCGGGTCAACAAGGTCGATGTCTTCCGCCTGGGGGACGTGATCACCGCCGCGGCGCCCATCGGCATTTTCTTCGTGCGCATCGCCAACTTCATCAATGGCGAGCTTTGGGGGCGGCCCACCAGCCTGCCCTGGGGTGTGGTCTTCCCCGACGCCGGGATCATGCCGCGCCACCCCAGCCAGATTTACGAGGCCCTGCTGGAGGGCCTGCTGCTGTTCATCGTCCTGCGGATCGCCACCCACCACGCCAAGCTGCTGAACCGGCGCGGTGTGGTGGCCGGCATGTTCTTCCTCGGCTACGGGATCGCCCGCACCCTGATCGAGAATGTCCGCGAGCCGGACGCCTACATGCCCGCCTTCCCCTTCGGCCTGACCATGGGGATGATGTTGTCGATCCCGATGGCGCTCGGCGGCGCCTGGCTGATCTGGCGCGGGATGCGCGAGCCCCTGCCCCAGCCCGAGGTCGGCCTGGAGGCCCAGGTGGAAGAGGTCGTCGAGGGCGAGCCGCCAGCGCGCGATCCGTTCAAGATCGAAACCGATGGGCCTGCGTGACCGGCTGATCGCCCAGGTCCGCGAGAGCGGGCCGATGAGCGTGGCCCAGTACATGACCGCCTGCCTGCACGATCCGGCGGACGGCTACTATGCGACGCGGCCGGCCCTCGGCGCGGAGGGCGACTTCATCACCGCCCCCCTGGTCAGCCAGATGTTCGGCGAGCTGATCGGCCTGTGGGCCGTGGCCTGCTGGCAGACGATGGGCCGCCCCTCGCCCTTCCGGCTGGTGGAGATGGGACCGGGCGACGGGACCCTGATGGATGACATGCTGCGGGCCGCGCGCCTGGCGCCGGACTTTGGCGCCGCCGCCGACGTCTGGCTGGTGGAGACCTCCGCCCCCCTGAGGGCCCGGCAGCGCCAGGTGCTGGGCGACGGCGTGAGCTGGGCAGGGTCCCTGGCGGAGGTTCCGGACGAGGCGCCCATGATCCTGATCGCCAACGAGCTGCTGGACTGCCTGCCGCCGCGCCAGTTCGTGCGGACCGACAAGCGCTGGGCCGAGCGGGTGGTGGGGCTGAACGACGCCGGCGAGCTGGCCTTCGGGCTGGCGGGCGCGGCGATCGGCGACCTGGCGCCCGACGCCCCGGCCGGCTCGGTGCTGGAACAATCGCCGGCCCAGGAGGCGCTGGGCTCGGAGATCGGGGCGCGGATCGCCACCGATGGGGGGGCGGCCCTGCTGATCGACTATGGCCGCGACCAGCCGGGTTTCGGCGACACCCTCCAGGCCCTGCGCCGCCACGTGAAGGAAAGTCCCTTGGCCAGTCCGGGCGCGGCGGACCTCACCGTCCATGCCGACTTCCCCGCCGTGCTGGCGGCGGCGGGGAGAGAGGGCGCGGCGACGGCGCCCATCCTCACCCAGGGCGAGTTCCTGGTGCGGCTGGGGATCGGCGCGCGGGCCGAGGCCCTCACCGCCGCCCGTCCCGACCGCAGCGAGGTGATCGAACGGCAACTGGAACGGCTGGTGTCACCCGACCAGATGGGCGACCTGTTCAAGGCCGTCTGCATCCACACCCCGGGCCTGGTCCCGCCCGGCTTCGAGACCTGAGATGAATGTCCTGACCTCGCCGCTCCTGGACCTGCCCGGCGTCCGACACGGCTTCTTCACGCGCCAGGGCGGGGTTTCGACCGGTATCTATGAAAGCCTGAACGTGGGGCGCGGCTCAAGCGACGAGCCCGCCGATGTCGCCGAGAACCGCCGCCGGGCAGCCGAGCACTTCGGCCTGCCGGTCGGCGCGCTGTCGACCTGTTACCAGATCCACTCGGCCACGGCCCTGGTCGCTGACCAGCCCTGGAGCGACGCGCGGCCACAGGGCGACGCCGTGGTCACCGCCACCCCGGGCGTGTTGTGCGGGGCGCTGGCCGCCGACTGCGCGCCGATCCTGATCGCCGACGCCGAAGGCCGCGTCGTCGCCTCGGCCCACGCCGGCTGGAAGGGCGCGCTGAACGGTGTGGCCGAGGCCTGCGTCGCCGCCATGACCAGCCTGGGCGCCGAGCCTTCGCGGATGGTGGCGGTGGTGGGGCCCTGCATCGGCCAGGCGTCCTATGAGGTGGGGCTGGAGTTTCTGGCCGCCTTCACCGGCGAGGACGCCGACCACGAACGCTTCTTTGCGCCGGGCGAGAGCGCCGAGAAGCGGATGTTCGACCTGCCGGGCTTCGTGGTCTCACGCCTCCAGGCGGCGGGCGTCGGCACTGCGGCGTGGATCGGCCATGACACCTGCGCGGAGGAGGCCCTGTTCTTCTCCAACCGCCGCGCCTTCAAGCGGGGTGAGCCGGACTTCGGCCGGCTGCTCTCGGCGATAACGCTGGTCTAATCGCCGCCGGGCCTTGCCGCTGGCGGCTCGCCTGCTACAAGCCCGGCGCATCGGCGAGACATTGCGGGAGTTCTCATGAAGCTGCTGGCTGGCAACTCCAATCGAGCGCTCGCCGAGGCTGTGGCCTCTCACCTCGACCTGCCCCTGACAAAGGCCCAGGTGAAGCGCTTCGCCGACAACGAGGTCTGGGTGACCATCGACGAGAACGTCCGCGGCGAGGACGTCTTCGTGCTGCAGTCCACCAGCTACCCCACCAACGACAACCTGATGGAATTGCTGATCTGCATCGACGCGCTGCGGCGCGCCTCGGCCAAGCGGATCACCGCCGTCATGCCCTATTTCGGCTACGCCCGGCAGGATCGGAAGACCGGGGGCCGCACGCCGATTTCCGCCAAGCTGGTCTCAAACCTGATCGAGCGCGCGGGCGCCGACCGGGTGCTGACCATGGACCTGCACTCGGGCCAGATTCAGGGCTTCTTCGACATCCCCACCGACAACCTGGTGTCCGCGCCGCTGCTGGCCGCCGACATCAAGGAAAACTACGAGAAGACCAGCGAGCTGATGATCGTCTCGCCCGACGTGGGGGGCGTGGTGCGGGCCCTGGCGGTCGCCAGCCGGCTGAACGCCGAACTGGCCATCGTCGACAAGCGCCGCTCGGGCCCCGGCAAGAGCGAGGTGGCCAACATCATCGGCGACGTCTCGGGCCGCCGGTGCATCCTGTTTGATGACATTATCGACGGCGGCGGCACGCTGTGCAACGCGGCCCAGGCCCTGGTGGACGGCGGCGCGACAGAGGTCTCGGCCTATGTCACCCACGGCGTGCTGTCAGGCGCGGCCATCGACCGGGTCAATTCCTCGATCCTCAAGGAGCTGGTGATGACTGACTCCATCTCCGCCTCCGAAGGCGCCAGCGACAAGTCCAAGCTGCGCTATGTCAGCTGCGACAAGCTGCTGGGGGAGGCCATTCGGCGCATCGCCAATGAGGAGTCGGTGTCGAAACTGTTCGACTGAGAGTCCATCCTGGATTCTAACAGCTTTGCGGCACGGGACTTGCTGGCCTACCCCCTGAAACGGCCACGCTTGGTTAACAAGGGTTAAGCATCTGCGGTCACATTCTGGCCCGCGCATCTGTGTTAAGGTCGCGCGCTAATCTTCTGGGGAAGCTTCAGGATGACCTCTGCCATTCGTGCGACCGGCACGCTCGCCGCCATCGCCTTCGCGGCCCTGCTGTCGGCCTGTTCGCAGCCCGCGCCGCCCCCGCCGCCGCCGCCGCCGCCCGCGGTGAGCCTGTCGCCCAAGCTGATCGAGCAGGCGGCCGCCTACCGCTACTACATGGCCCGCGTCAGCGCGGTGACGCCCGACTTCGCCGACGGCGAGGCCATCGCCAAGGGCGTGGCCATCGGAGCCGCCTACGAACCCAAGCAGCTTCAGCGCGGCGCGACGGCCTACGCCGCCGTCGTCGCCCTGCAGGACCCCGCCTTCGTGGCCGGGGTCCGCACCTACGCCGTCAATGTGGACCAGCGCCGCGAAGTGGTGGCGGCGATCCTCAAGGACCCGGCCTATGTCGTGGGCATCGCCGGCTCGGCCAGCGCCGCGGGTCTGGTGAAGACCGCACTCGGCAATGAAGGCCAGCAGCTCTACGACGCCGGCAAGGCGGTGAAGCAGTCGGCCTATGACATCCAGAAGCAGAAGTGGTCGAAGTCCGACGTTCTCAACCGCGACCTGCGGCTGTCCCAGGCCAAGAGCCTGTCGGCCACCCCGGTGGTGGGCGACCTGGCCGAGACCGCGCGCCTGCAGCAGGCGGCCCTGGGGGTCTCGCCCCTGGGCCTGACCGCCGAACCGGCCGCTCCCCCCTACAGCCCCATCGTGGTCCGGGGCATGGCCGTCGCCGCGCTCGCCGCCCTGGGTGAAGGCGGCGACGCCAATGTCGACACCCTGATGGCGGTGATGGCCGAGCCCAACGTGGCCTTCTGCATGAACATGGCCAAGCTGAACCTCTATCAGTGCCTGGCGGTCTCCAAGCCGCACTACGAGGACGTCTTCTGCCTCGGCCAGCACATCATGATGGACACCGGCCGCTGCGTGATCAAAGCGTCTGGCAACACCGAGCCCTTCGAGGCCAAGTTCATTCCGAAGATCCGAGTCGCCGACGGCTCTGCCCCCTACAAGGTGACGCCCGCCAAGACCGCGGCCAAGGCCGACACCAAGAAGCGCTAAAACATCTGCGCCCGCCCGTTGCCACGGGCGGGGCTTTTGTGTATTTACGCCCACCTTTCGACCCCAGGAGGGTCGTCCGTCGCCGCGCGGCACTTCGCGCGGCGGTTTCGTTTTGAGGCAAGGCCATGGCCGATATCATTCTGAACGTTGAAGTTCGCGAGCGCACCGGCACCGGTGGTGCGCGCGAGACCCGCCGCGCGGGCATGGTCCCCGGCGTGCTCTACGGCGGCGACAAGGATCCGGTCGCCATCGCCGTGAAGGCCAACGAATTCCGCAAGGCGCTCTATACGGGCAAGCTGCTGGGCCACCTGGTGACCCTGAAGTACGGCGACGAGACCCAGCCGGTCATCGCCAAGGCCGTGGACATGCACCCCGTCAACGACGAGCCGGTCCACTTCGACCTGTACCGCGTCGATGAGCACCAGCTGATCAAGATCGAAGTGCCCGTGCACTTCAAGAATCAGGAAGAGTCCCCCGGCCTCAAGAAGGGCGGCACGCTCAACATCGTGCGTCACACCGTCGAGCTGGCCTGCTCGGCCGACCACATCCCCGAAGAGCTGGTCTTCGACCTGACCGGCGCGGAAATCGGCGACACCATCCGCATGTCGGCCTTCGTCCTGCCGGAAGGCGTCAAGCCCGGCGTCGACCGTGACTTCGTGGTCGCCACCCTGGCCGGTTCCTCGGCCTCGGCCTCGGCTGACGCCGCCACCGACGACGCTGCGGCCGCCGCGGCCTCCACCACCGTTTAAGGATTGGCCGGCCCCCTTCGGGGGGCCGAGCCGCCTGGCGCCATGCTGATCCTCGCGGGCCAAGGCAATCCCGGCGCCCAGTACGCCAAGAACCGCCACAACATCGGCTTCATCGCCGTGGACGAGATCGCCAAGCAATGGCGGTTCGGACCCGAGCGCTCGAAGTTCTCGGGCCTGGCCCGAGAGGGCGAGATCGACACGCCCGCCGGCCCTGTGAAGACCCTGATCCTCAAGCCCCAGACCTTTTACAACGAGAGCGGCCGCTCAGTCGGCGCCGCCGTGAAGTTCTACAAGGCCACGCCCGCCGACGTGGTGCTGTTCTATGACGAGATCGACCTGGCGCCTGGCCGGTTCCGCATGAAGACCGGCGGCGGCGCGGCCGGCAACAACGGCGTCCGCTCGGTGACCGCCCATATCGGCCCCGACTTCCGCCGCGCCCGGCTCGGCGTCGGCCACCCGGGCAACCCCGAGAAGGTTCAGGGCCACGTGCTGTCGGACTTCCACAAGGTGGAGCACCCCTGGGTCATCGACCTGCTGAAGGCCGTGGCCCAGGCCGCCCCCCTGTTGGCCGCCGGCGAGGACGACAAGTACCAGACCGAGGTCCTGCGCCTGGCCCCCGCCGACAAGGGCGACACCCGCCAGGCCCGCAGCCGCGGCGACAGCTGAGCCCACCACAGTTGGGCGGCGCCGGCAGACGTGCTAGGTCGCGCCCTCGAATAGGAAATGGAAGTTCATGGCCCTGAAAGTCGCGATCGTCGGCCTGCCCAACGTCGGCTAATCGACCCTGTTCAACGAGTTGACCCAGACGGCGTCGGCCCAGGCCGCCAACTATCCCTTCTGCACCATCGAGCCCAACACCGGAGACGTGGCGGTCCCCGAGCCGCGCCTGGACGCCCTGGCCGCCATCATCCCGTCCAAGGAGATCATTCCCGCGCGGATCAACTTCGTGGATATCGCCGGCCTGGTGCGGGGCGCCTCGAAGGGCGAAGGCCTGGGCAACCAGTTCCTGGCCAATATCCGCGACTGCGACGCCGTCGCCTTCGTCGCCCGCTGCTTCATCGATGACGACATCACCCACGTGGAGGGCAAGGTCGATCCGCTCTCCGACCTGGAGACCATCGAGACCGAGCTGATGCTGGCCGACCTGGAGAGCCTGGAGAAGCGGGTCAGCAACCTGGAGAAGCGGGCCAAGGCCGGCGACAAGGAAAGCGGCACGACCCTGCGCCTCGTGCAGTTGGCCCTGACCGAGCTGAACGCCGGCCGCCCCGCCCGCAAGGCCAAGGTGGCCGAGGAGGACGACAAGGCCTGGCGCATGCTGCAGCTGCTGACCTCCAAGCCCGCCCTCTACGTTTCCAATGTCGATGAGGCGTCGGCCGCCGAGGGTAACGAGATGTCCCGCCTGGTGGCC
Organism: Phenylobacterium sp.; assembly: GCF_031425575.1. Lineage (GTDB taxonomy): Bacteria > Pseudomonadota > Alphaproteobacteria > Caulobacterales > Caulobacteraceae > Phenylobacterium. The sequence goes on along the minus strand of NZ_JANPJP010000297.1, from coordinate 13,852 downwards.
GAGCGCGCCACCCGGGACGGCGCCGACCACGTCGCCATCTCCGCCCAGATCGAGAGCGAGATCGCCATGCTCGCCGCCGATGAACGCGCCGAGTTCCTGGAAACCCTGGGCCTCACCGAGCCCGGCCTCAACAAGCTGATCCGGGAGGCCTACCACCTGCTGGGCCTGCAGACCTATTTCACCGTCGGCCCCAAGGAGGCCCGCGCCTGGACCATCCACAAGGGTGACACCGCCCCCCAGGCGGCCGGCGTGATTCACACCGACTTCGAGAAGGGCTTCATCCGGGCCGAAACCATCGCCTATGAGGACTATGTCGGTCTGAAGGGCGAGGCCGGGGCCCGCGAGGCCGGGAAATTCCGCCAGGAAGGCAAGGAATACGTGGTCAAGGACGGCGACGTGCTGAACTTCCGCTTCAACGTCTAGAGCCTCAAGGCTTCAACCAGCCGAAGGCGCGAGTGAGGAAGGCTTGTCCGTCCCGCGCCACCGGCGCGCCGTGCGCCATCAGCACCTTCGTCGTCGGCCATGCCAGGATGCGCCGCAGGGACGCCCGCGCCGCAGCGCGGTCTGAGAAGGCGACGCGGAATTTCCGCGGCACGGCGGGCTCGGCCTCCGTCATCAGGTCCAGCCGCGCCACCAGCGCTCGCCACCCCTTGAACCAGCCGCGCGGGAACTGCTGGATCAGGTCGGTGAAGATCGCCGTGCCGCTCGCGCGGTGGAAGAACACCACCTCCTGGGTGATCCGGTTGCCCCGCACGATCACCTGTTCGAGGACGCCGGCCCAGTTTGCGGGCGGGATGTCGGTGAGGTCTGAGTCGAAGGTGATGTCCGGCAGTTGGCCCCGCAGCCCCGGCGCGGCGTGGAACCGGGCGCTCGGATAGGCGCGCCGCCACTCGGTCAGAAACAGGTCGTGCAGAGAGTTGGGGCCGACCACGTGGCGCACCTCGCCCAGCGCCTCGACGGCCGCCTTGAGGTCCGAGGTCAGGGCCACCGGCGAGATGACAAGGACGCCGTCCCCGCCCAGCCGGATAACCACCATTCGCGTCGGATAGCGAAAGCCGATCACCTCGGTTTCCGGCCCGGCGGACAGCCAGATTTCCGGGCCGAAGGGCTCCAGCAGCGGCGCGCTCATCGGATGGCCTCCAGCTCAGGGGAGCGCCGAAACCATAGGACCGGCCATCCGGAGCGCCAACCCTGCTGGACATCCGCCGCGCCTCGCCTAGCTATGTCGGCGACAAAGGGAGAGACGTCATGGGTGAGTTTTCCAAGCTGGCCGGGGCCGACGGCTTCGAGTTCGCGGTCTATCGCGCCGCGCCCAACGGCGCTCGCAAGGGCGGCGTGGTGGTCATCCAGGAGATCTTCGGGATCGACGAGCATATCCGGCGCGACGTCGATCGCTGGGCCAGCCTCGGCTACGAGGCCATCGCCCCGTCGCTCTACGACCGCCGCGAGCCCGGCTTCACCGCCGGCCACGATCCGGCCGGCCTGACCGCCGGAGTCACCCATGCCCGCGCCACCCCCCTGGACCAGGCGCTGGCCGATATCGCCGCCGTGCGCGACGAGCTGGCGGGCGCGGGCAAGGTGTTCGTGGTGGGCTATTGCTACGGCGGGTCGCTGACCTGGCTTTCGGCCTGCCAACTCGAGGGCTTCGCCGCCGCCTCGAGCTATTACGGCAGCATGGTGCAGGCCAACGCCGACAAGACGCCGAAGTGCCCCACCATCGTCCATCTCGGCCGCAAGGACGCCGGCATTCCCGCCGATGACGTCAAGGCCGCCGTCCAGGCCAGCAATCCCGACGTGGCGGTCTACATCTACGAGGACGCAGGCCACGGCTTCAACAACGAGGACCCGGAGCGCCTGAACCAGGCCAGCGCCGACCTCGCCCGCCAGCGCACACTCGACCTGTTTGCGGGCGCCTAGGGCCGTGGGCGAGACGATCCGCCTGACCAGCAGGTTCGACGGCTTTGAGCTGGCCGCCTATCACGCGCCCGTGGCCGACGCGCGCCGCGGCGGGATCGTGCTGATCCAGGAGATCTTCGGGGTCACCGACCACATCCGCGAGCTGGCCGACGGCTTCGCGGAGGACGGCTACGAGGTCATCGCGCCCAGCTTCTACGACCGCCTTCAGCCGGGCTTCGAGGCCGACTACAGCCCGGAATCCATCGCCAAGGGGGTGCAGTACTCCACCGCCACGCCCTGGGACCAGGTGGCGGGAGATCTCCAGGCGGCCATCGACGCCCTGTCGCCTGCGGTCTTCGTCACGGGATTCTGTTGGGGCGGGGCGGCGACCTGGCTGGCGGCCTGCCGCTGCACCGGGATCTCGGCGACCTCGGCCTTCTATGGCCGCCGCATCAGCGAACTGGTGGGGGAGACGCCCAAGGTCCCGACGATCCTGCACTTTGGCCGCCACGACGCCTCCATCCCCCTGGAGAAGTTGGAGGAGATTCGCTCGGCGCATCCGGAGATTCCGGTCCACCTCTATGAGGCCGGCCACGGCTTCGTGTCCGATCGCCGCGCCGACTACAACCCCGACGCCGCTCGGCTGGCGCGGCTGCGGACCCTGCAGGTGTTCATGAACAACGGCGGCGGCCGCGGCGAGATGTAGCCTATTCCTCGATGTGCTTGCGCGCCTCGGGGTCGCGTTCCAGCCACCTGGCCAGGACAGACTGGGCGGCGAGGATGCCAATGCCGGCGGCGTAGCCACCGAAGACCGCGGCCGGATAGGCGCCCCCCGTGGCCACCGAGGCCACCTGCCAGTAGATGAAGCCCGCTGCGACGACCAGCAGGCCGACGCCGGTCAGGACGGAGACCGGGGTCTGGCCAAAGCCCGACAGGAAACTCATCCAGACATAGCGCGCCAGGACACGGCGCACGGGCAGGATCAGCAGCGGCAGGGCGAAGCCGGCCAACAGGGCGGCGCCCGGCCAGACCAGGGCGTGACGGGCGATGAGCGTCGGCCCGCCGGGAAGCACGCTGAAGGCGTGGATCACCGAGCCCGCATAGATCAGGCATGAGGCCGCCACGCCGACGTCCTGCATGCGCCGAAAGTCTCGCCAGGCCTTGGTGAAGGCCACGTCAGCCCCCACCGGCGCGCGGCGGGCAAAGGATCGGGATAAGCATGCGCATTTATCGCCTAGGCCACCGGCCTTGGCTATGGTCAGGCGACCCTCGCCTCCGGGAATCGCCTGAGTGAAGCTCGTCCTGGCCCTCGCCGCCCTGTGGCTCGCCCCGGCGTCCGCGCAAGCGGCCGGTTGCTGGCTGGAGCACGGCGTGGTGGTGGTCCCGGCCAGCGTCGCCGGGGTGGCGGGCGACTACATCCTCGACACCGGCAGTCCCACCACTCAGCTGCACGAGACCCGCGCCCAGATGGCGGGCCTGCCACCGGCGTTTCGGGGCCAGGTGCGGGTCGATGGCCTGAACCTGGTCGATCGGCCGGTGGTGGTGGTGGACCTGGACGCCCGGACCTACGCCTTTCCCACCCCCATCGCCGGGGTGATCGGGGCCGACCTGCTGTCGGCCTATGTGGTGGACGTCAGCTTCGCTCCCTGCCGTGTGGAGATCTGGCCCGCGGCCAAGGCTCCGAGGTTCACGGCTCAGAGCAGCCTTGCAATGGCCACGGCCGGCGGACCGCCAGTGGTCAACGCCGCAGTGGCGGACGGCCCCAGGACGGCCGTGGGCGGCTTTGTGGTGGCGACGGGCCTGGACAGCGGTGCGCGGCTCAGCGAGGCCCTGGCGAGCGTCCCTGGGGCCACTGCGGCGGATGTGGCGCCCTATGGCCGTCGGCGCGCCGAACTCCGCGCTCTGTCCTTCGCCGGTCAGCTCTTTGAGATGCTGAAGGCCGGCCTTCAGCCGCAGGTCGCGGGCGCGGTGGGAGCGATCGGTCCGCCGGTGCTGGCGCAGTGGTCGCTGCGGTTCGACTTCCCGCGCGGACGGCTGCTGCTTCGCCGCCCCTAGACCCTTTCCGAATCAGGTTGAATCAATCTGATCGGATAAAAAGGGTCTATCTTCTTCAATCTAGAGCATGTCCGGGCGGCGAACCGGTTCCCACTTGCGCCTGACATGCTCTAGGAGATGGGCGTGAGCCCAGCCCAGGTGGTGAGGAATTCCGGCAGGATCGGCAGGACGTCGATGGCGGCGTGCAGCAGGACCACCAGCAGCAGGCTGCGGGTCCGGGCCCAGATCACCCCCAGCATCAGGGCCACCGGCGACAGGGCGCCGATCGTATAGGCGATCACTTCGAACAGGTCGCTGGAATGGCCCTGCTCCCCGGGCGCGCCGCGCAGGTAGAGGCCGGGCACATGGGCCAGGGCGAACACCAGGGCCCCCAGGACGACGGCGCCGGTCTCGCTGCGCAGGACGGCGGCCAGGCGGGTCTGGAGCACGGCGCGAAACAGGAACTCCTCGGCAAGGCCCGCCTCCAGGGCGATCCAGACAAAGGCAGCCGGGGCGGCCCAGGCCAGGACCTGAAGCCCGGGTTGCAGCTCAGCGATCTGCTGCAGGCTGGGGCTGACCACGCTGAGCAGGGCCAGGAAGATGACGCCCATGACGATCAGGGTTGGCCAGAAACCCTTGCGATCCATACCGGTGGAGAACAGGGGCGCCACCCGGCCCCCCAGGGCCAGCAGGATCAGGGCCGGGATCGCGACATGGACCACGAGCTTGGCGGCCAGGACCGCCAGCTCCTGCGCTGGGCCGTCGGGCATGGCCGCCTTCAGCACCCCCATGCCCCAGCCGAGGAAGCCCACCGCGTAGATCACCATGAAGATCAGGACGGCGGTGAGCTCGACCTTGGGCCGCCGCACCCGGACCGGGGGCGGATCGGACCTGCGCGTCAGAGCCCAGGCGACGCCCGAAAGCAGGACGCCAAACACCCCCAGCGAAACCAGGGGGAAGGTCCAGTCGGCCTGCTTGAAGAAGAGATAGGCGAAGGCCGCGCCCCAGAGGACGGCGTAGATCGCCAGATATCCGGTGGCGCGGATGCGCCCCTCACCGGCTGTCATGCGGGCCCCTCCCGATCCGTCCCCCTGCCTATCGGCTGAGGGCCAGCCCCGGCAACTTAGCGATTGTTCATGGGCCGGAAACGAAAAAGGCCCCGGTTCTCACCGGGGCCTATGATCGTGCTCGAAAGGACGGCGCGCCTAGTGGGCGACGTTCCTCCAGATGCGGCGGTAGCTGACCCACAGCAGACCCGCGAAGATCAGCAGATAGATCATGGCGGCCACGCCGAACTGCTTGCGTTCGGTCTGCTTGGGCTCCGAGGCCCAGGCCAGGAAGGCCACAACGTCCTTGGCCTGCTGATCGACGGTGGACTTGGTGCCGTCGTCGAAGGTCACCTTGTCGGCTTCCAGCGGCGGGGCCATGGCGATGAAGCCCCCGACCGGCACGTGGCCCTTGCCCTTGTAGAAGGCGCTGACGTCGCCGGGCATGTAGGGGTTGTAGTACTGGTTCGGCGGCACTTCCAGACCGGCAGGCGGCGCCTGGTAGCCGGTCAGGATCGAGTAGACGTACTCCGCGCCCTGGGGCCGCGCCTTGATCATCACCGAGAGATCCGGCGGCAGGGCGCCGCCGTTGGAGGCGCGCGCCGCGGCTTCATTGGCGAAGGGGCTCGGGAAGGTGTCGGCCGAGGTGGCGGTCCGCTGGACGACGTCCCCGGTTTCGGAGTCGATGTCGTTGACCTGGTAGTCCTTGGCGATCGACTTCACATAGGGGTTGTCGTTCGGGTTGGGATACTTGTCGTCGAAGAAGGGACCGCTCTTCTGGCCCAGATTGCGGAAGCTCAGCAGGCTCATCGAGTGACAGGCCGCACAGACCTCCCGATAGACCTTGTAGCCCCGTTGGACCTGAGCCTGATCGAACTTGCCGAACGGACCTTCGAAGCTCCAGGAGGCCGCACGCGGCTCCTTGGGACCTTCGGAGGCGAGAGCCGGGCCGGCGACGAAAGCGAGCCCGAACGCCGCGAGAATAAGACCTTTGCGCAGCATAGGTGGCTCAGCCCCTCTTTTCAGGCGAAGCCGCGGCGCCGGCCGGCGCTTTGGCGGGATGCGACAACACCGGCGCGGAGATCGATTCCGGCTGGGGCAGCGGGGTCTCGGTGAGGCCCAGGATCGGCAGGGCGACCAGGAAGTAGCCGAAGTAGTAGGCCGTCGCGACGCGGGACAGCCAGACCATCGAGTTCAGGTCCGCGTCCAGCAGCATGAAGGTCGAGATGCCGGGGATCACGGGATCGTCCGGCAGGCGGCCGCCGCAGAAGCCCAGGATCAGGCAGGCCAGGACGAAGAGGCCGAAGTAGAGCTTCGCCGTCGGCCGGTAGCGCATGGAGCGCACCTTGGAGGTGTCCAGCCAGGGCAGGACGAACAAGACGGCGATGGCGCCGAACATCAGCAGCACGCCGGCGAGCTTGTCCGGAACCGCCCGCAGGATCGCGTAGAAGGGCAGGAAGTACCATTCCGGAACGATGTGGGCCGGCGTCACCAGCGGGTTGGCGGGAACGTAGTTCACCGCGTCACCCAGTGCGTTCGGCTGGAAGAACACGAAGGTCGCGAACATCAGCATGAACAGCGAAATCGCGAAGCCGTCCTTCACCGTGTAGTACGGATGGAAGGGGACGGTGTCCTCCTTGGACTTCACGTTCACGCCGGTGGGGTTGTTGTTGCCGGGCACGTGCAGCGCCCAGATGTGCAGGATCACCACGCCGGCGATCATGAACGGCAGCAGGAAGTGCAGCGAGAAGAAGCGGTTCAGGGTGGCGTTATCCACCGCGAACCCGCCCCAAAGCCAGGTGGTGATGGACTCGCCCACGATCGGCAGGGCGCCGAACAGGTTGGTGATGACCACCGCGCCGTGGAAGCTCATCTGGCCCCAGGGCAGGACGTAGCCCATGAAGGCCGTGGCCATCATCAGCAGGTAGATCACGCAGCCCAGGATCCACAGCACTTCGCGAGGCGCCTTGTAGGACCCGTAATAGAGGCCGCGGAACATGTGGATGTAGACCGCGATGAAGAACATCGAGGCCCCGTTGGAGTGCATGTAGCGCACCAGCCAGCCGTAGTTCACGTCGCGCATGATGCGCTCGACGGAGTTGAAGGCGTGGTCGACGTGCGGCACGTAGTGCATGGCCAGCACGATGCCGGTCACGATCTGGATGCCCAGGCAAACCGCCAGGATGCCGCCGAAGGTGTACCAGTAGTTCAGGTTCTTCGGGGTCGGGAAGTCGACGACGCTGTCATACGCCAGGCGCACGATCGGCAGTCGGGTGTCGAGCCAGCGCTCGAAGCCGGTCTTCGGCTCGTAGTTGGAATGTCCGCTCATCGTTTTCAGCCCACCTTGACCTTGGTGTCCGACAGGAAGGCGTAGTCCGGCACCGCCAAGTTCGTCGGCGCAGGACCTTTCCGGATGCGACCGGAGGTGTCGTAGTGTGAGCCGTGGCACGGGCAGAACCAGCCGCCGTACTCACCGCCGCCGAAGGTCGGCACGCAGCCCAGGTGGGTGCAGGTGCCGATCAGGATAAGCCATTGGGCCTTTCCGGGCTTGTGGCGTTCCTCGTCGGTCTGCGGATCGCGCAGCTCGGCGTTGTCGTCCTTGATCGCCTCGGCGATCTCCTTGCCCGTCCGGTTGCGGATGAACAGCGGCTTGCCGCGCCACTTGATGGTGACCTGCTGGCCAGCTTCGACCTTGGTCAGGTCGAATTCCACCGAGGCGAGGGCGAGGGTGTCGCCGGCCGGGTTCATCTGGTCGATGAACGGCCAGGCCAACGCCCCAACCGCGCCCACGGCCATGACGGCCGCGGCGATGTGAATGAAATCACGCCGGTTCGGGTCTTCGCCCGAGGCATGAGGATCGGGGTTTGCGCCCACCACGGTGTCGGCCACCTTAAAGCTACCCTTCGCTTGCGGCCGCGACTTTGCGCCGAGACCCGTCTTCGACCCTGCCAGACGTTCTGGTAAGGGCCATTCGGAATTCAATGCTGGAGCAGGACGAATTGCCGGAAGTTACAGCGATCGCGCGTTGCGGCCGCCCCTTCCGTGATTCGCGCCTAGCCCCGGCCAATCCCGTAGGCTGGATCGCTTAGAATGCTGCTGGCGCTTTTTCAACCGGACATTCCGCAAAACCTTGGAGCGGCGTTACGCCTCGGCACCTGTATGGGGGTCGGAATTCACGTCATAGAGCCCTGTGGCTTCCCGCTTTCCGACCGTGCGATCCGCCGCGCGGCCCTCGATTATGGTGAGCCGGGCGAAGTGACGCGGCACCCCGGATGGGCCGATTTCACGCAAAACAGGCCCGGACGCATCGTTCTGTTCACAACCAAGGCCGCCGAGCCCCTGCACGCCTTCGCCTTCCGACCCGACGACGTGTTGCTGTTTGGACGCGAAAGCGCGGGGGTTCCCGACGAGGTTCACGAGAGCGCCGACGCGCGGGTTTATATTCCGCTGATACCTGGAATGCGCTCGCTGAATGTCACGGTCGCGGCGGCGATCGGCCTTTCCGAAGCGTTGCGCCAGACCGGCCAATTTCCTAAGCCACCAGCATGAGCAGCCTTCCTCCCGAAATCGAAGACCGTCGCGCCCGCGCCAAGGGGTGGTTCGAAGACCTGCAGATCCGCATCGTCACCGAGCTGGAGCAACTGGAGTCCGAGGCGCCCCCGGAGCTCTACCCTGAGGAGCCCAAGCGGTTCGACATGCGCCCATGGACCCGTGACACCGGGGTCGGCGGCGGGGTTGGAGGGCACTTCAAGGGACGCCTGTTCGAGAAGGCCGGCGTTCACAGCTCAGCGGCGACGAGCCGCTTCTCGCCGGAAATGGCGGCCCAGATGCCCGGCGCCGACAAGGACCCGTCCTATGTCTCGGCCAGCATCAGCCTGATCGTGCATCCGCGCTCCCCGCGCATCCCCACCGTCCACATGAACACCCGCTTCCTGTCGACCGCCGAGAGCTGGTTCGGCGGCGGGGCCGACCTGACACCGATGGTCGACGAGCAGCGCAGCGAGGAGGCCGACGACGCCGTCCTGTTCCACGCCGCGATGAAGGGCGCCTGCGATCCCTTCGATCCCGAGTGGCACGCCAAGTACAAGGCCTGGTGCGACGAGTACTTCTACCTGCCGCACCGCAAGGAGACCCGTGGGGTCGGCGGCATCTTCTACGACCGGCACAATTCCGGCGACTTCGAGAAGGACTTCGCCTTCACCCGCGCGGTCGGTGAGGCCTTTCTGGAGGTCTATCCCAAGATCGTCCGCCACCGCATGAGCGAACCCTGGACCGAACAGGACCGGATGGAGCAGCTGGTCCGCCGCGGCCGCTATGTCGAGTTCAACCTGCTCTACGACCGCGGCACCATGTTCGGCCTGAAGGCCGGAGGGAACATTGACACGATCCTCTCCTCCATGCCCCCGATGGTGGCCTGGCTCTGACCCCACTGCGGCGGCCGGCTAGATCGCCGGCTTCATCGTCGCAGTGTCGGCCTTGAGGTCGTGACTGGGCACCTTCGCCCCGCCAGGCGCCGGGCATTTGGCGCCGGTGTCGATCCAAGCCTGGAAGAGTTCGCCCAGCTGCGCCTGGGTTCCCGGCGCTGGGGTCCGGCCGAGGCCGGGGTCCCAGCCCCAGGCCACCAGTTCGTCCCCGGCCATATGTTCCTGGATCTGGGCCAAGGTCTTGCCGCCGTTGCGGGCCGGATCCTTGAGTTGAGCGCAGATCTCGCCGAGCGTCTTGCCCTGCCAGGCCATGGAGGCCGGCGCCAGCGCCCACTTCGGGTTACCGGGAATGGTGACGATGTGGGTCCCGCCGACCCAGACGTTCTTGGCTGTGTGGCAGGAGGCGCAGCGCAGGCCCTCTCCGAAACCCTCCTCTCCGCGCGACACCACCGGCATGTGCGGACGGCGGTCGTCGCCCTGGGCCGGGCGGTCCACGGGATGGCAGTTGGCGCAGCGGGGGTGGGTGATGACCTTGCCGGCCTCCTGGAAGAGGGCGACCGAGCGCGCATTTTTGTCGGCGATGCTGTTGAACGAGGCTGCGGGCTTCAGAGAGGTCCGCTGCTCCATCTCGGCCAGGACCGAGGCGGCGGTCTGGCTGGGCGCGGTCTGGGCCTGGGCGGTCAGGGTCGCGGCGGCGACGAGGCCGGCCGCGCCGAGGGACATAAGCAGGGCGCTGGCGTGGCGCATGAGGTGGTTTCCGGACGGCGCGGAAGCGGCGCCTTATCCAGAACGTCAGGACCGGCGAAGCGTTGCTTGCGCCAGAAATCGCTGGATCCAGCCTCCGACCCGAGGCCGGTCGTCCGGCTGTTCGAAGGACAGGATCGCCTGGTCAGCCTGGGTGTCGGTATAGCGGCTGCCGCGGCGGCTCTCGATCAGGGCGCGGGCGTAGGCGGGCTCGAACTCCGGATGCAGCTGCAGGGAAATCGCCGGCTGGTCGTCATAGGCCAGCATGCCGAAGGGGGTGAACTCGCTGGCGGCGATTACCCGGGCGCCCGGCGGCGCCTCAACCACCTGATCCTGATGGGAGGCGGGGATGCTGAAACGCGGGGCGTCCATCCAGGCCTCGGGATGGAGGACCTCATAGCGGTGAAGGCCCACGCCCCAGCCCTTGGGGGACTGGATCACCTTGCCGCCGAAAGCCTCGGCCATGATCTGGTGCCCGAAACAGACGCCCACCATCGGCGTCCCCTTCGCCGCGCGCAGGAAGTCCTTCAGCGGCTCGATCCAGGGCAGCGGGTCGTAGACGCCGGCTGATGAGCCGGTGATCAGATAGGCGGCGCAGGCGTCGGCGCTATCGGGAAGCTCCCCCGCCTGGATGTCGAAGGTGGCGTAGTCGTAGGCATCCTCGCCGAACAGGGCGCGGAACATGGCGGGATAGTCGCCGAACTGGTCAACTTCCCGGGACGGGGCGCCCGTCTCGAGGATCCCCAGCCTCAATAGGCCATGCCCTGCGCCACCGCCTTCAGCTTCTCGATGGCCGAGAACTTGTCGTCGATGAAGTCGTGGTCGATCCACCAGTCCTCCACCTCGCGCAGCACCTGGCCCACCATCGGGCCCTTTGGCACGCCCGATTGGATCACGTCCTCGCCGGTCAGCGGGAACGGCGGCGGCGACCAGCTCTCCGCCAGGGCCAGCAGGCCACGCCACTGGTGGGTGACCGAGGTGCGGCCCGACTTCGCCCAGGCCAGCTTCACCCGGTCGGTGAGGGCGCGCAGGCCGATGGCGTAGACGGCGCGGCGGATTTCGCGAGGGCTCATCCAGCTGGTGATGCGCGGCGTCTTGCCGACGGCCGCCACCAGGCGGTCGCGAACCTCGTTGGAGAGCCGCAGGCGCTCGGCGATCTGCGCCGCCCCGACCTGGTCCTCGGGGATCAGGGTCGCCAGCCGCAGGATGGGGTCATTCTCGAACAGCTGGTCGGTCTCGATCTCGACAAGCTGGTTGAAGGCGGCCAGGTCCTTGGCGCAGGGCAGGATCGTCCCGAGCACCCCGGTCTGCGCCATCAGCGCCATGGCCGGACGCGGCTCTTCGGCGGCCAGCAGCTTGGTGAGTTCCTTGGCGGTGCGCTCGGCCGGGCGGCCGGAGAGGGATTCCTTCAGGGCCTTGCAGGCGGCCAACGCCTTTTCGTCGGCGTCGCCCTTGCCGTACCAGGCCTGGAACCGGAAGAAGCGCAGGATGCGCAGATAATCCTCCCGGATGCGGGTCATGGCGTCGCCGACGAAGATGATGCGGCCCGCCCTGCCGTCCGCGATCCCCCGGCCCGTCGGGTCAAAGAGCGTCCCGTCGCGGTCGGCGTAGACGGCGTTCAGGGTGAAGTCGCGGCGCTGGGCGTCCTCGGTCCAGTCCTGGGTGAAGGCCACGACCGCGCGGCGGCCGTCGGTGGAGACGTCCCGGCGCAGGGTTGTGATCTCGAAGGGCTGACTGTCGGCCACGGCGGTGATGGTGCCGTGCTCGACCCCTGTGGGCACGGCCCTGATTCCGGCCTCCTGCAGGGCCTCGGTGACCTGGTCGGGGGTGAGGGTGGTGGCGATGTCGATGTCTTCGATAGGCCGGTTCAGCAAGGAATTGCGCACACACCCCCCCACGAAGCGCGCGCAGCCGGTGAAGCCGCGCGCCTCCAGGGCGTCCATCACGGCGAGGACCTGCGGAGTCATCATCCAGGGCTGTTGGCCAATACTGTCGGTCATGGAGTCTGGGGCGCTCTCTTCTCGAAATGGCCGGGGGTGATGCGCCCGTCGGGGGCGGCCTCGGCGGGAACATAGACCTGGCCGCGGTTGTCGCCATGGAACACAGCCGTGGCCATCAGCGAAACCCCCAACAGCACCGCGCCCGCCGCGAACAGCCAGGCCCAGGGGGTCGAGCCCATCTCCCGTCCAGTGCGCCGGGCGACCTCGCGCCACAGGAACCAGAGGCCGAAGGGCAGGGCCACGAGCAGGGCGCGGCTGGCGAGGACCTCAAGCAACGGCCGCGCCATAGAGGCGCTCATAGAGCGCCCGTAACACCCCGGCCGTGGCGCCCCAGATGAAGCGGTCAGCGTGGGTCATGGCGTAGAACCGGCGCTTTTCCCCGGTGGGCGCCTCACGCTCGTGCTCCTCGTGATTGGCGGGATCCATCAGGAAGCCGAAGGGCGTCTCGAAGATATCGGCCACCTCATCGGGATTGGCGGTGAGCGAGAAGCCTTCACGGACAAACCCCACCACCGGGGTGATCAGGAAGCCGGTCCCGGTGACATAGGGCGAGGACAGTCCCGCCAGCATGACGTAGTCGGGGTGCAGGCCCACCTCCTCGTGGGCCTCACGCAGGGCTGTCCGCCAGGGCGTCTCCCCCGGATCGCGGCGGCCGCCCGGCAGGGCGATCTGCCCGGTATGGCGGCGCAAGGTGTCGGCCCGGCGGGTCAGGATCACCGAATAGGCCCCTTCCCGCTCCACCAGACCCACCAGCACCGAGGCCGGGGTCAAGGCGGTTGCCGGATCGCCGTGCTGGCCTGACAGGTCGAAGTCCGAGCGGGTGGCGCCGGACACGGGCTCGCGCTCCTCGAGAGGATCGAGGTGGGCCATGATCCAGTCGCGCGTGGCGGCCGACGCCTGGGCCGGGTTCATGGAAGGTGCGCTCCGGCCGGACCGACCGGGAACCAAGCGCCGCCCGAGGCGACGCCCAGGCGCGGACCGTCCGGGGTCTCGCGTTCCTCCGCCAGCTCCACCAGTTCATAGAAGACCGGCCGGGCGATGAGCGCCTCCAGGCCCCGGCGGACGTGGAGGTAGGGGCGCGGCTCGCCGGTGGTGGCGTCCATCTCGACGCGGATTTCGTTCTCGGGACCCGCCTCGACCTCGTCGCCGACATTGGTGAGGAATTTCAAGGCCTCGCCCACCTTATCCACGCGCACGGCGATGAAGGGAGCGTCCTCCACCGTGATCCTCATCTTCTCCACCGGGGTCACCAGGTGGAAACCGTCGGGGTCCTTGCGCAGGACGGTGGAGAACAGCCGCACCAGGGCCTCGCGGCCGATGGGCGTGCCCTCGTGGAACCAGAGGCCGTCCTTCTTGATGACGATGTCGATATCGCCGCAGTGGGTCGGATGCCAGAGGTGCACGGGCGGCAGGCCGCGGCCCGGCGCCTGCTTGGCGGCGGCGATCACGCCTTCGAGGCCGGTCTTGCTTGGCGTGTCGGTCATGGATCCAAGGTAGGGCGCGTGGCGGCCCGCCTCAAGCGCGACCCTAGGTCAGGGGGCGCCCACCAGGCCCGAAAGATGGTCCCCGCCACCCTCACGCAGCGGCCGGACCAGCACACGGCGCTGATCCACCGGCCCTGGCAGGCGCACCGCGCGAGCCGGGGCGGCGGAGAATCCAAAGCGGCTGAAATAGGGTTCGTCCCCCACCAGCAGCACATTTGCGAAGC
>NZ_JANPJP010000296.1:0-8511 GCF_031425575.1 Phenylobacterium sp. | reverse complement strand
GCCGCCGAGGCGATCCGCCCGGCCAAGCGGGGCCGTATCCACACCTTCCTGTCCACCAGCCCCAGCCACCGCGACCACATCCTGCGCGCCAGCCAGGAAGACATCCTGGAAATGATCACCAAGTCTGTGACCCACGCCCGCAACCTGTGCGGCGACGTGGAATGGTCGGCCCAGGACGCCACCCGCACCGAGCAGGACTTCCTGCGCCGCTGCGTCGACGCCGCCATCAAGGCCGGCGCCGGCACCGTGAACCTGCCCGACACGGTGGGCTATTCGTATCCCAGCGAATACGCCGACATCTTCCGCGACATCCTGGAGAACGTGGACGGCGCCGACCGCATCATCCTGTCCACCCACTGCCACAACGACCTGGGCCTGGCCGTCGCCAACAGCCTGGCCGGGGTGCAGGGCGGGGCGCGCCAGGTCGAGGTGGCCATGAACGGCATCGGCGAGCGCGCCGGCAACGCGGCCCTGGAAGAGGTCGTCATGGCCCTGAAGGTGCGCGGCGACCAGCTGCCCTACTTCACCAATATCGAGACCCAGCACATTACTCGGGCCAGCCGCTACACCTCGGCCATCACCGGCTTCCCGGTGCAGTTCAACAAGGCGATCGTCGGCAAGAACGCCTTCGCCCACGAGAGCGGCATCCACCAGGACGGGATGCTGAAGGACCGCGGCACCTACGAGATCATGAGCCCTGAGACCGTCGGCCAGGGCGCCTCCAACCTGGTGATGGGCAAGCATGCCGGCCGGGCGGGCTTCCGCGAGAAGCTGAAGGAGCTGGGCTACGAGCTGGGCCAGAACGCCCTGAACGAAGCCTTCCAGCGCTTCAAGGATCTGGCCGACAAGAAGAAGCACGTCTTCGACGACGACATCATCGCCTTGGTGGACGACGCCCTGGCCAGCGGCGCTGACCGCATCCAGGTCAAGCACCTGCGCGTAGTGGCCGGCACCGAGGGCCCGCAGCAGGCCGAGCTGACCGTGACCGTGGACGGCGTGGAGAAATCGGGCGCGGCCACCGGCGACGGCCCGGTGGATGCGGTGTTCAACGCCATCCACCAGGTTGTCCCGCACACCGCCATCCTGCGCCTGTTCCAGGTGCACGCGGTGACCGAAGGCACCGACGCCCAGGCCCAGGTCTCGGTGCGTCTGGAGGAGGACGGCCGGATCGCCACCGGCCAGGCCGCCGACACCGACACCCTGACCGCCTCGGCCAAGGCCTATGTCAACGCGCTGAACAACCTCCTGGTCCGCAAGGAAAAGAGCGCGCCTGACGCCATCGCCAGCGGGTTCTGACCACCCCCCGTTTCTCGGGACAATCTGCGCATTTGCCGCCCCCGTCCGTGACGGGGGTGAGCGGGGGTCTGCGACATGCTCTGGATCGTTCTGACGGCGGCCGCCGCGCCGCTGCAGGTGGCGCGCAACGCGCTGCAACGCGGGTTGGTGGGGGACGCCGGGCCCTGGGGCGCCACGCTCGTGCGCTTCCTGTTCGGCCTGCCGTTTTCGCTGCTGATCTTTGCTGTGGCAGCCTTCCTGACCCCCGGCGCGGAGCCGCACCTGTCGGCGCGGTTCGCCATCGCCGTGACAGCCGGCGCCATCGCCCAGGTGTGCGCCACCGCGGCCCTGCTCATGGCCATGCGCCACTCCGGGTTCGCGGTGGCGACCTTCATGCAGCAGGCGTCCCTGCCGATCGCGGCCATCATGGGGTTCGTCCTGTTCGGCGACCATATGAGCGCGGTCCAGTGGGCCGGGTTGGCCGCCACCACCGTTGGCCTGCTAGTCCTGTCCTGGCCGCGCGGAGATGAGGCGAGGGCGGGCGCCCTGAGCGGCTCGCTGTTTGGCCTGGCCTCAGGCGTCGCCTTCGCCGTGGCGCTGAACGGCTACCGGCAGGCCGGCATGGCGCTGGATCCCGACCATCCGATCTATTCGGCGACGGCGGCCCTCTGCGTCGCCCAGACCCTGCAGTCCATCGTGCTCACGGGCGTCCTGGCCGTGACCCGGCCCCAGGCCCTGCGGTCGGTGATGGGGTCGTGGAGGCAGTCGCTGGGGGCGGGCTTCTTCGGCGCCACGGCCTCGGCTTGCTGGTTCTCGGCCCTGGCCCTGGCTCCAGCCGGCCAGGTGCGCGCCATCGGGGTGATCGAGGGGCCGATCGCGGCGGCGGCGGGGCGCCGGCTGTTCAAGGAAAAGCTGAGCCTGATCCAGATCGCCGGGGGCGCGGCGACAGCCGTCGGTGTGGTGATGACAGCCCTGGGGTAAGGCAGGCTATGCTGGGCCATCCGCCGAGAGAGCGGGGAGGGAACAGGCCATGATCTTCGACGTCGACGCCCATACCGAGGCCCTGCATCGCGACGGCTATACGGTTATCGAGGACTTCTGCGACGCCGAGGCGCTGGCGGCTATTCGCCGGGGCCTCGCGCCGCATATGGAGCAGCACCGCGGCCGCAACGACTTCGAGGGTTTTGCGACCGAGCGGGTCTATACCCTGGTGGCGCGGGGAAAGGTGTTCGAGCGGGTGACCGAGGACGCGCGGGTGCTGGCCCTACTCGACCGCTTCCTGCAGCCGGGCTACCTGCTCTCGGCCAGCCAGGCGATCTGCATCTATCCGGGGGAGACGGCGCAGGCGGTGCATACCGATGACGGCTTCTACCGCCTGAAACGGCCACGCCCTCCGGCCTCGATGAGCCTGATCGCGGCGGTGGACGCCTTCACCACCGAGAACGGCTGCACCGAGGTGATCCCCGGCAGTCACCTATGGAGCGACGAGGAGGTGGCGGCCCTGAACCCAGCCGACCTGCCGCGCCTGTTGACGCCCATGGTCATGCCGGCCGGGGCGGCCATCGTCTTCCAGGCCACCCTGCTGCACCGGGGCGGGGCCAACCGCAGCAAGGCGCGGCGCCAGGCCTTCACCAACCAGTATTGCGAGCCCTGGGGCCGGACCCAGGAGAACTTCTTCCTCGGCGTGCCGCAGGACCTTGTGAGGACCATGTCGCCGCGCCTGCAGCGCCTGCTGGGCTACGACATCTGGCCGCCCTTCATGGGCCACGTGACGGCGTCGCATCCGTTGAAGACCCTGGAGGACGGCTATGTCGCTCCGGTGCTGGTGGATCGGGTCGTCGAGAGCTAACCTAGGGTAAGGCGCCGCCGAAGAGCGGCCCACTACCGGGAGCGAAACATGAGCCAGGCCGCCGAGTCCGTTGAAATCTCCGGCGAATTCCGCCGCCCACGAAACCTCGCCCAGGAGATCAAGGGCTCGATCCACGACGACGCCACGGCCTCCAAGCTGGGGTTCCGGGGCGGAACTGTGGCCGGGTCGGTCCACATGGATCAGTTCGTGCCGGCGCTCCTGGAACTCTATGGGCCGGACTGGTTCCGCCGGGGGACGCTGTCCCTGACCTTCAAGCACGCCACCGTCGACAACGAGGCGGTGCGGGTGTTCGCTCAGGCGGGCGAGGCGCGCGCGCGGCTCTGGATGGAGAACGAGGCCGGCGACACCGTGGGCGAGGGGACCGGCTCCTGCGGCGGGCCCGACCCGCAGAGCGAGGTCCGCCAGAGGCTTGAGGGCCAGGGGATCGTCGGCGCCGAGACCCTGCGGATCCTGGGCAAGCTGAAGCTGGCGCCCATGGGGGAGGACGTCATCGTCTCGGCGTCGGCCACCAAGCGCCTGGACACCATCACCGAGCCCTTGCCGGCCTATGAGGGCAAGGACGACCAGTTCGCGGGCAGCGTCCTGCCGCCCTCGGCCTGCGTGCAGCTGTTCTGCAGCGTGCAGCGCCAGCGCCTCGACCTGGACGGTCCGGCTGTCGGGCTCTACGGCGCCATCGAGATCGAATACATCGACGGCCCGCTGCTGGCCGACACCGAGTACAGCTCCCACGCCCGGATCCTGGCGCTCAGCGAAAGCCCCAAGACCGAGAACCTCTGGTGGGAGGTGGTGCTGAGCGACCCTGTGAGCGGCAAGCCGGTGGCCCGCATGCTCCAGTACCTGCGCTTCCTGAAGGGCTCATCCAAGCTCTACGGGTGACCCCTGGCGCGCCGCGGATCGGAGCGTTATGTAGTTTGACTACATAACGTGAGTCCGCCGTGGCCGCCTTCAATGTCCTGACCGCCGCCCTGTCCCTACGCCGCGATGGCGCGCGAGTCGGCGCGGAGCGTATCGCCCTGCTGGAGGCCATTGGATCGATGGGCTCCATCAGCAAGGCGGCGACGCAACTGGATCTGTCCTACAAGGGCGCCTGGGACGCGGTTCAGGCTCTGAACAACCTCTTCGAGGCGCCCCTGGTCAGGACCCAGGCGGGCGGCAAGGCCGGCGGCGTCGCCTTCCTCACCCCGCGCGGCCGGGCGGTGATCGCCGCCTTCCATCGGGTGGAGGCCGAGCTTGGCGCGGCGCTGTCGCGGCTGGAAGCGGGCCTGGCCGACGCTCCCGGCGACGATCTCGGCGGCCTTTTCTGGAGCCTCGGCATGAAGACCAGCGCCCGCAACGCCCTGCGGGGTGTCGTCAGCGTCGTCACCGACGGGGGGGTCAGTTCCGAGGTGCATCTGAAGATCGCCGAGGGGCTGGAGATCGTTGCGGTGATCACCCGCCAGAGCGTCGCCGACCTGGGCCTCGCGCCCGGCAAGGCCGCCATCGCCCTGATCAAGTCCAGCTTCGTCACCCTGGCCGTGGGGGAGGGGCTTCGCACCTCGGCTCGCAACCAGCTGGCAGGGATAATCCTGGTCCGCGAGGACGGGGCGGTGAACAGCGAGATCACCCTACGCCTCGCCGACGGCAAGAGCCTGACCGCCACCATCACCAAGGACAGCGCGCAGGCGCTGGACCTGAAAGTCGGCGATCCGGTCACTGCCTTGGTGAAAGCGCCCCATGTCATCCTGGCTGTGGAGTAGACCGTGGGTCTCGCTGGACTTGCCTTCGCCGCCGCGCTCGCCTGCGCCCCGGCCACCTTTGCCCAATCGATCGCCCTGGTCGGCCCGGACGGCCAGACTGCGACCCTCAACGCCGCCGACCTCGCTGCCCTGCCGCACCTGGCCGTGACAGTGAAACAGCACGACAAGACCCGCACCTATGAGGGCGCGCTGCTCGGCCCCATCATCGCCAAGGTCGGCGCGGCCTCGGGCAAGGCGATCCACGGGGCGGAACTGGCCACCGTGATCCGGATCAGCGCGGCTGACGGATATCAGGTGGTGCTGGGTCTGGCGGAGACCGATCCCGGGACCCGGAGCGGCCGGATCATCCTGGCCGACCGGGCCGATGGCGCGGCGCTCACCAAGGACGGCCCCTTCCGTCTCGTGGTGGAGGACGACCTGCGGCCGGCCCGCTCGGCCATGCAGGTGGTCAAGATCGAGGTTCTGCGCCTCTCCATATCCACGCCCAAGCCACACCACTGATAGAAGAATTCGCCATGAAGCTTGCTCGCCGCCTGGCGCTTCTCGCCGCCGCCTGGATGCTGGTCGCCGCGCCGGCGGTGGCGGCCGACAAGCCGGTCACCGTGTTCGCCGCCGCCTCCCTGAAGAACGCCCTCGACGAGGTGGGGGCCAGCTATGCCGCCAGGACCGGAGGGGAGGCGCGGTTCTCCTATGCCGGATCCCCGGCTATCGCCCGCCAGATCGAGCAGGGGGCGCCCGCCGACATCTATATCTCGGCCGACATCGAGTGGATGGACTACCTGGCCGGCAAGGCCTTGATCGTGCCTTCCAGCCGGCGAAACCTGCTGACCAACCGCCTGGCCCTCATCTCACCGGCGGACGCCAAGGTGAGCCTGAAGGTCGCCCGGGGCATGCCGCTGGCCAAGGCCCTTGGGGGCGGCCGCCTGGCCGTCGCCGGACCCGATGTCCCTGCGGGACGGTACGCTAAGGCCTCTCTAACGAGCCTGGGCGTCTGGAACAGCGTGTCGGGGAAGCTTGCCCAGGCCGAGAACGTCCGCGCCGCCCTGCAGTTCGTGGCGCGCGGCGAGAGCCCCTATGGCATCGTCTACGACACCGACGCCAAGGCCGAGCCCAGGGTGAAGATCGTCGGCCTGTTCCCGGACAGCAGCCATCCGCGCATCGTCTATCCGGCGGCCCTCGTGGTTGGGGGGCGTAATCCGCGCGCTGCGGGGTTCCTGAGCTTCCTCAGTGGGCCTGAGGCTCGGGCGGTGTTCCGCAAGCATGGGTTTACGGTGCTGGCGCGGAGGTAGGCTTCTAATTCCTCCCCTTCGGGGGTCGATGGCGGGTCACAAAACGCATCGCGTTTTGCCGCCGGAGCGGACCGCGAAGGGGAGGAATTTAGAGCCTCTCACTGCGCCTCGAAGAACGCGTCCGGTCCTTTGACCTCGATCAGCTTGCCGCGCCGGATCTCCACGAACCGGGTGGCCGCCGCCCGGGTGAAGTAGCGGTCGTGGGAGACGAACAGGCAGGCGACGTCAGAGGCTTCAAGCTGGGCTTCGAGCGCCTCCTGGCCCTCGATGTCCAGATGGTTGGTAGGCTCGTCCAGCAGGTAGAGGTTGGGCTTGGCCAGCTGCATTTTCAGGAAGGTCAGGCGCGCCCGCTCCCCGTGGCTGAGGTCGGCGATCGGCCCCTTGATGCGGTGATAGGGAAAGCCCGCCTTGGCCAGCAGGGCGTTGGCGTCCTTGGTAGTCGCTCCGTCGGCGGCGGTCAGATAGTCCAGAAGACTGGTTTTCAGGGGCAGCTCGGCCATCTTCTGATCGAAATAGACCAGGCGGGCCTGCGGATTGAACCGCACCGGCGCCTGGCCGTCATAGTGTTCCTGGTCCGGGTCGTAGGCGCGGGCCAGCGCGTTGAGCAGCATCGACTTGCCGGCCCCGTTGACGCCGAGGATGGCGATGCGATCACCCGCCGCCACGTTCAACCGGTCGATGGTGAACAGCTTGCGGCTACCGTCGGGCACGGTGACCGTGTGGCCCTGGACCCGCAGGGCGACCTTGGCGTCGATCTCGCCGTCGTGCAGCTCGAGGCGCCGCTCGCGGGCGACGTAGCTCTCGGTGCGCTCGGTCTCGATCCGGTCGATGCGCTTTTCGGTGGCCTTGGCGCGCTTGTGGAAGGCGTCGTTCTTCACCCCCCAGACCCGGTAGCGGGCGGCGACCTTCTCCAGCCGCTCGATCTCCTTGCCCTCAAGTTGCCGGCGGACGGCGTCGGCGGCGTCGCGGTGCAGCAGCTGCTCGCGGGCGCGGCTGAAGGGCACGCTGAAGGAATGGGCCCCGTCCGAGCGCAGAAAGATGGTCCGCGTGGTCGTCCGCTCCAGGAACTCCCGGTCGTGGCTGACGATCAGCATGGGCAGGCGGTCATCGTCGGCCAGCCAGCTCTCCAGGGTGTTGATGTTGGAGAGGTCCAGGTGGTTGGTGGGCTCGTCGAGGATCAGCAGGTCGGGCTCGGCCAGCTTGGCCGCCGCGGCGATCAGCATCAGCCGCTGCCAGCCGCCGCTGAGGGAGCCGAAGGTCTGCTGCGCGGTCTCGTAGCTGACCCCGATCTCGTCGAGCAGGACATCGACCTTCCAGTCCTCGCCGCCGTCGGTGTGGGGCAGGGCGCTTTCCAGCACCTCGCGCACGGTCTTGTCGGAGAGGCCCGGCGGCACGTCCTGGGGCACGTAGCCGATCTTCAGGCCCCGCGACTTGATGATCTGGCCCTCGTCCAGCTCCAGTTCGCCCAGCAGGCATTTGAGCAGGGTCGACTTGCCCGCGCCGTTCTCCCCCACCAGGGCGGTCCGCGCCGCATCGAGCTGCAGGCTCACCCCCTCGAAGACCTTGCTGGCCCCGTAGAGGAACCGCGCCTTCTCGACCCCGAGAACCGCCTGACCGGACATGTGAGCGCCCTCCGGCCGCAAGCTTTAGTGGACGAGGGTTCTAGTCCCCGCGCGCCCGCGAAGCTGTCACTCCGAAGCGACACAGGCCAGCCATCTTGACCGCCGACTGGCCCGCACGCGCCGGGCGCCCGATCTGTGTTCGCCCCGCCACTATCGATTGGGCAGCTTCACCAGAACGTGTGCCGGTGGCGCGGTGACGCGGTTTAGCTACGGCTGTCATTAAGCCTTGAAATCAACCCATTGGCAGGGCACACGCATGGGGTCCTGCAAGCGAAGGCTGAAGCGCTGGGCGGCTTGATTCGTCAGGTCGCTGAGTGAAGCGGCTCAAGTCCTCGCAGACCCGCAGTCACCGTCTCCCACCCTCCAGGGCTCTGCATGATCTCGTCCCTCTTCGGCGCCATCTCCAACGATATCGCCATCGACCTCGGCACCGCCAACACCCTCATCTACATGAAGGGCAAGGGTATCGTGCTGAACGAGCCCTCGGTGGTGGCGTTGCGTAATGTCGGCGGCCGCAAGATCGTCCATGCCGTGGGCATAGAGGCCAAGCAGATGCTGGGCCGCACCCCGGGCCACATGGAGGCCATCCGCCCCATGCGCGATGGGGTCATCGCCGACTTCGAAGTCGCCGAGGAGATGATCAAGTACTTCATCCGCAAGGTTCACAACCGCAAGGGCTTCGTGAACCCCAAGGTCATCGTCTGCGTGCCGTCCGGCGC
>NZ_JANPJP010000295.1:0-7336 GCF_031425575.1 Phenylobacterium sp. | reverse complement strand
ACCTTCAAGGCCCTGGAAAGACTGGGAGAAGCCGCCCGAGTTCGCGCGCCCCAGGTGCGCCGCGGCGCGGTCACCGGGTCGGTGGGCAAGACCAGCGTGACCCAGGCGGTCCGCGCCGGCCTGATGCTGGCCGGCCGGGCGCATTCCTCGGTCAAGAGCTACAACAACCACATCGGCGTGCCGCTCACCCTGGCCCGCATGCCCCGCGACACCGAGCGCGCGGTCTTCGAAATCGGCATGAACCACGCCGATGAGATCACCCCACTGTCGCGCTTCGTGCGGCCGCACGTGGTGGCGATCACCACGGTGGGCGCGGTCCACGTGGAGAACTTCCCGGACGGCGAGATCGGGGTGGCCCGCGCCAAGGCCGAGATTTTTGATGGCGTCGAGCCCGGCGGCGTCGCCATCCTCAACGCCGACAACGCCTGGTTCGACCTGCTGGCCGACGCGGCCCGCAAGGCCGGCGCCAAGGTGCTGAGCTTCGGGGCCGGCGAGGCCTGCGACGCCCGCCTGATCGACTTCCAGCCCCAGGCCGACCACGCCGTGGTCCAGGCGCGTATGCATGGCCAGGCGCTGGACTTCCCCATTCTGCAGAAGGGTTTCCACTGGGGCCCCAACAGCATGGCGGTCCTGCTGATGATGGAGGCCCTGGACGTGTCGCTGAGCGACAGCCTGGCGGCCCTGGCGGCCTTCGAGCCCCTGGAGGGCCGCGGCGCCGAGAAAACCATCCACCTGCCGGGCGGGGCCTTCACCCTGATCGACGAGAGCTACAACGCCAATCCGATCTCCATGATCGCGGCCTTCAAGAGCCTGGGCACCCGCCCGACCTCGGGGCGGCGGATCGTCGCGCTGACCGACATGCTGGAGCTTGGCGAGGGTGGGCCGCAATACCATGCGGGATTGGCGCAAGCGCTGGCCCAGGCCGGTATCGACCAGGTCTTCTGCGCCGGA
The DNA here is from genome assembly GCF_031425575.1 of Phenylobacterium sp. Lineage (GTDB taxonomy): Bacteria > Pseudomonadota > Alphaproteobacteria > Caulobacterales > Caulobacteraceae > Phenylobacterium. The sequence continues at coordinate 6,385 of NZ_JANPJP010000295.1, read as the reverse complement.
TCTTTGATGAAATCCCTCTGGGACGCCCTTCCGCCGACTCGACGAGGCGGGTACGCCGAGTCTGCGGCGCAGCTAGCGCCGCAGGTCACCCGGGCCGTAGAGCCTGGGGATCTGGTGATGGTCAAGGGGTCCAACGGCTCGAAAGCGGGCGCGGTGACAGCCGCCCTGGCCGCTCTCGACGCGCGTTCAGGGAAGGCGGGCTGATGCTCTACTGGCTTTACGAGCAGCTGTCGGCCGGCGGGCACATTCCCGCCCTCAACTTGCTGAAATACCTCACTTTCCGTACCGGTATGGCGCTGTTCACGGCGCAGCTGGTGGTGGCCCTGATGGGCTCGCGCTTCATCCGCTGGATGCAGGCCAAGCAGGGCAAGGGCCAGCCGATCCGCGCCGACGGCATCGCCCGCCACGTGGTGGAGAAGGCCGGCACGCCGACCATGGGCGGGGTGATGATCCTGGCCGGGCTGCTGGTGGGCACCCTGCTGTGGGCCGACCTGTCCAACGTCTATGTCTGGGCGGTGATCTTGGTCACCGTGGGCTACGGAATCCTCGGCTTCACCGACGACTACGCCAAGGTCACCAAGCAGACCACGGACGGGATCTCGGGCCGGGTGCGGCTGGTGCTGGAGGCGCTGATCGCGCTCGCCGCAGTCGCCCTCATCGTCATCTATGGCGGCCGGCCGCCGGAATCGCCGGAACTGGCGACCTCGGTGGCCTTCCCGATCTTCAAGGGCCTGCTGCTGGACATGGGCTGGTTCTATCTGGCCTTCGGCGCCTTCATCATCGTCGGCGCCGCCAACGCCGTGAACTTCACCGATGGGCTCGACGGCCTGGCCACCGTGCCGGTGATGATCGCCGCGGCCGCCTTTGGCCTGATCACCTATCTGGTCGGCAACTATGTGTTCGCCAAGTACCTGCAGCTGCACTTCGTGCCCGGCGTGGGGGAGGTCGGCGTGTTGTGCGGGGCCATGATCGGGGCGGGCCTCGGCTTCCTCTGGTACAACGCGCCCCCGGCCAAGATCTTCATGGGCGACACCGGTTCACTCGCGCTCGGCGGGGCCATCGGCACCGTCGCCGTGGCCACCAAGCATGAGATCGTGCTGGGCATCATCGGCGGTCTCTTCGTGCTGGAGACCCTGTCGGTGATGATCCAGGTGGTCTCCTTCAAGCTGACGGGCAAGCGGGTGTTCCGCATGGCCCCGATCCACCATCACTTCGAGAAACTTGGCTGGTCGGAATCCACCGTGGTGATCCGCTTCTGGATCATCGCCGTGATGCTGGCCATCTTCGGCCTCGCCACCCTGAAGCTGCGGTAGGGAGGGCGTGAGCAGGTCATGATCCCGGTCCGCGGCTTCGAAGGCAGGACGGTCGCCGTGTTCGGCCTGGCCCGTACGGGTCTGGCCGCCGCGCGCGCGCTGGTGGCCGGCGGCGCCCAGGTGGCGCTGTGGGACGAGCGCCCCGAGGGCCGCGCCGCAGCCGAAGCCGAGGGCCTGCCGCTTGTCGACCTGACCACCGCCGACTGGAGCGGGTTCGCCGCCCTGATGCTGTCGCCCGGCGTGCCCCTGACCCATCCCGAGCCGCACTGGACCGTCACCAAGGCCAGGGAATTCGGCGTCGAGATCGTCGGCGACATGGAGCTGTTCGCGCGGGCCGTGAACGCTGCACCCGAGCACAAGCGCCCCAAGATCGTCGCCATCACCGGCACCAACGGCAAGTCCACCACCACCGCCCTCATCGGCCACATCTGCGCCTCGGCCGGCCGCGACACCCGTGTTGGAGGGAACATCGGCGTGGGCGTCCTGGACCTCGAGGACATGCACGGCGGCGCCGTCTACGTCCTGGAGATGAGCTCCTATCAGCTCGACCTGACCACCAGCCTGAAGCCCGACGTCGCCATCCTGCTGAACGTCTCCCCCGACCACCTGGAGCGCCACGGCGGCATGGAGGGCTATGTCGCCGCCAAGCGCCGCATCCTGCTCAACCAGGGCAAGGGCGACACCGCTGTCATCGGCGTCGACGATCCCTGGGGTCAGCGGATCTGCACCGAGATCACCGCCGCCAACCGCCGGACCATCGTGCCGATCTCGGCGTCCAAGGCCATGGGCCGGGGCGTCTACGCCCTGCAGGGCCTGCTCTATGACGCCACCGGCGAGCGCGCCGTCGAGGTGGCCGACCTGCTGCGGGCCCGCTCCCTGCCGGGACGCCATAACTGGCAGAACGCGGCGGCCGCCTATTCCGCGGCCCGCGGCCTGGGCATTTCCGCCGAGGACGCCGCCGAGGGGCTGATGAGCTTCCCCGGCCTGGCGCACCGCATGGAGACCGTGGGCCAGCTGGGCCGCGTGCGCTTCGTCAACGACAGCAAGGCCACCAACACCGACGCCGCCCGCCAGGCGATGTCCAGCTATCCCAAGTTCTACTGGATCGCCGGCGGCCAGCCCAAGACCGGCGGCATCGACACCCTGGCTGACCTCTTCCCCAAGATCGAGAAGGCCTACCTGATCGGTGAGGCCTCTGACGCCTTCGAGGAGACCCTGAAGGGCAAGGCTCAGACGGTCGCCTGCGCAACAATGGAGGTCGCCGTGGCCAAGGCCTATGCCGACGCCGCCGCCAAGGGGCAGGACGCCGTGGTGCTGCTGTCGCCAGCCTGCGCCTCCTTCGACCAGTTCGCCGACTTCGAGGCCCGGGGGGAGGCGTTCCGCGCCGCTGTCCGCAGCCTCGCCGCGCCCGCCGCCAAGGGGGCCCGCGCATGACGGCTCCCAACCAGCAAGCCCATGCCTTCGCCCGCAGCGACCGCACCCCGGTCGGCGTCTGGTGGTGGACCATCGACCGCTGGATGCTGGGCGCCGTCGGGGTCCTGATCATCCTGGGCGTGCTGATGTCCTTCGCCGCCAGCCCTTCGGCGGCGGCGCGGATGAATGTCGGCGACCCCTTCCACTTCGCGGTCCGCCAGTGCGTGTTCGCCGCCGCCGGCGCCGTGATCCTGGTCTCGACCTCCATGCTGGACACCAAAGGCGTGCGGCGGTCGGCCTTCTTCATCTACATCGGCGCCATCGCGATCATGATGATCCTCCCCTTTATGGGCCACAGCGCCAAGGGCGCCACCCGCTGGATGGAGTTCGCCGGCTTCACCCTGCAGCCCTCGGAATTCATGAAGCCGGCCCTGATCATCCTGGTCTCCTGGATGTTCGCCGAGGGGCAGAAGGGCCAGGGCGTCCCCGGAGTCACCATCGCCTTTGGCCTCTACCTGCTGTCGGTGGGCCTGTTGCTGATCCAGCCGGACGTCGGCCAGACCGTTCTGATCACCGTGGCCTTCGGCGCGGCCTTCTGGATGGCCGGCGTGCCCCTGTCCTGGGTCATGCTGCTGGGCGGAATCGCCCTGGCGGGCCTGGCCTCGACCTATTTCCTGTTCCCCCACGTGGCCAGCCGGGTGGACCGTTTCATCAGTCCCGACCGGGCCGACACCCACCAGGTGGACCGCGCGGCCGAGGCCATCGCCGCCGGCGGCTTCTTCGGGCGTGGCCCGGGGGAGGGCGTCATGAAGCGCCACGTGCCCGACCTGCACACCGACTTCATCTATTCGGTGGCGGCCGAGGAGTACGGCCTGATCTTCTCGCTGATGCTCATCGCCCTGTTCGGCTTCATCGTCATCCGCGGGCTCTATAAGGCCATGAAGCTGACCGACCCGTTCCAGCAGGTGGCGGCCGCTGGTCTCTTCGTCCTGGTGGGCGAGCAGGTCTTCATCAATGTGGCGGTGAACCTCAACATGATCCCCACCAAGGGCATGACCCTGCCGTTCATCTCCTATGGCGGCTCGTCCATGCTGGCCATCTGCCTGACGCTCGGCCTGGCCCTGGCGCTGACAAGGCGACGGCCGGGGGCCTATTCCCAGGGCGAGGGCCTCGCCAAGTCCGCGGCGTTCGCCTAAAGCGCACCCATGCGCAAGATCGCCGTCGTCGCCGCCGGAGGCACCGGTGGGCACCTCTTCCCCGCCCAGGCGCTTTCCGAAGCCCTGATCGCCCGCGGCTGGCGCATCGTGCTGGCCAGCGACGAGCGCGTCGCCGCCTTCGCCGAGAGCTTCCCGGCCGAGGAGCGCATCGGCCTCTCGGCCCGCACCTACAAGCCCCGTGATCCGGTCGGCATGGCGCTGGCCGGCCTCTCGATCCTGCGCGGGGTCATGCAGGCGCGCACCGCCTTCCGCCGCATTAAGCCCGACGTGGTGGTGGGCTTTGGCGGCTACCCGTCCGTGCCGGGCCTGCTGGCGGGGATCACGCTGAACCTGCCCACCGTGATGCACGAGCAGAACTCGGTCATGGGCCGGGCCAACCGGCGGCTGGTGAGCCACGTGAAGGCCGTGGCCTGCGCCTTCCCCATGCTGCAGAAGGCCCCGCCCAAGGTCGCCCAGAGCGCCGTGGTGGTGGGCAATCCGGTGCGCCCGGAGATCCGCGCCCTTTATGAGCTAGCCTACACGCCCCCCACTGAAGACGGCCCCATCCACCTGCTGATCACCGGCGGCAGCCAGGGCGCGCGTTTGCTGTCGGAGCTGATGCCGGAAGCGATCCGCACCCTGCCCGAAGCCCTGCGCCTGCGTCTGAAGGTGCAGCAGCAGACCCGGGCCGAGAACATGGACCAGGCGCGCAAGGTCTATGCCGACGCCATGGTGGACGCCGAGATCGCGCCCTTCTTCCGTGACATGGCCGGCCGCCTGAAGGACGCCCATCTGGTGGTCGGCCGCGCCGGCGCGGGCACGGTCTGCGAGTTCGCCATCGCCGGCAAACCCGCCATCCTGGTGCCGCTGGCCATCGCGCTGGACGTCGACCAGGGCCAGAACGCCCAGGGGATGGTGGACGCCCATGGCGCCCAGATGGCCCGCGAACACCAGCTCACCGTCGACTCCATGGCCAATGCGCTGGAAAAGCTGCTCACCAATCCCGAGCGCCTGGCCCGCATGGCCGCGGGCGCCCGCTCCATCGCCAAGCCCGACGCCGCCGAGCGCCTGGCCGACCTGGTCGAGAAGACCGCAGCCGGGAAGTGACCCCATGAACCGCCGTCCCGTCCCGTTCGCCGTCGGCCCCGTGCACTTCATCGGCATCGGCGGGATCGGCATGAGCGGCATCGCCGAGATCATGCTGCGCATCGGCTACAGCGTGCAGGGCTCCGACGCCAAGGCCAGCGCCAACACCGAGCGGCTGGAGAAGCTGGGGATCAAGGTCTTCATCGGACAGGGCGGGGACAATATCGAGGGCGCCTCAGCCATCGTCTATTCCACCGCCATCAAGGCCGACAACCCCGAGATGCTGGCCGCCCGCGAACGGCGCCTGCCCCTGGTGCACCGCGGTGAGATGCTGGCCGAGCTGACGCGTCTTCGGTTCTCCGTGGCGGTGGGCGGCACGCACGGCAAGACCACCACCACCTCGCTGGTGGCCGCTCTGCTGGACGCCGGCGGCATGGACCCCACCGTCGTCAATGGCGGCATCATCAATGCCTATGGCACCAACGCCAAGGTGGGCGAGGGCGAGTGGATCGTGGTGGAGGCCGACGAGAGCGACGGCACGTTCCTGAAGCTGAAATCCACCTGCGCCATCGTCACAAATATCGACCCCGAGCACCTGGACTACTACGGCGACTTCAACGCGGTGAAGAAGGCCTTCCAGGACTTCGTGGAGGCCGTGCCCTTCTACGGCTTCGCCGCCGTCTGCACCGATCACCCGGACGTCCAGGCCATGGCGGCCAAGGTGGTGAACCGGCGCCTGATCGCCTACGGCGTCAATCCCCAGGCCGAGGTCCGCGCCGAGAAGATCAGCATGGGCCCCGACGGCTCGCGCTTCGACGCCATCATCGCGCCCCGCGACGGCGAACCCATGCGCTGGATCGACCTGCACCTGCCGATGGCCGGCCACCACAATGTCATGAATGCGCTGGGCGCCATCGCCATCGCCCGGGAGCTGGGGGTTTCGGAGGCCGACATCCGCCAGGGCCTGACCACCTTCGGCGGCGTGGGGCGCAGGTTCACGACGGTGGGGGAGGTGGGCGGCGTCCGCATCATCGACGACTACGGCCACCACCCGGTGGAGATCTCCGCGGTGCTGAAGGCTGCCCGTGCCGTGACCAATGGCCGAGTGATCGCCGTGGTGCAGCCGCACCGCTATTCGCGTCTGCACGACCTGTTTCCCGAGTTCTGCGGCTGCTTCAACGACGCCGACGTCGTCATCGTCTCCGATGTCTATACCGCCGGCGAAGCGCCCATCGCGGGCGCCGACCGCGACGGGCTGGTGGAGGGCCTGAAGCGCTACGGCCACCGCCGCGTGCTGGCCCTCGATGCGCCGAAGGACCTGGCCGGGATGATCCGCGTCGAGGCCCACGCGGGCGACCTCGTGGTGCTGCTGGGCGC
>NZ_JANPJP010000294.1:0-24574 GCF_031425575.1 Phenylobacterium sp. | reverse complement strand
GTGATCGACACGGGCCTGCATGCCAAGGGCTGGAGCCGGGAGAGGGCCACCGACTACATGGTCGCCGTCACCGGCTATCCCAAGAGCCGCGCCCAGCGGGAGGTGGAACGCTACTGCGTCGCGCCGGGCCAGGCCTGCAGCTACAAGGTGGGCCACACCCGCTGGATGCAGATCCGCGACGGGGCGAAGGCGAAGCTGGGCTCCAGGTTCAACCTGAAAGCTTATCACGACGCGGCCCTGCTCTCGGGATCCATGCCGATGACGGTGCTGGAGCGCCATATGGCGGAGTGGCTGGCGACACAGGGATAACTTAGAAGAACCGTGCTGCGTCCGTGGGCCGCGGCAAGCTTTCGTTAAGCTTAACGATCCCGACATCCCCTGCATGAGAACGTCCCCGTACGCATTTGGTGCGTGGGGGAAAAAACATGATCGCCTGGTTCATCAAGGACGCGCCCATCAAGCGCAAACTGACTGTGACCTTCAGCCTGTTCACGAGCCTGGTCGCCATCCTCACCGCCGTCAGCTTCTACCAGGGCCTGAAAGTCAGCGGCGTGGCGGCTGACGCGATGAATGTGGTGGCCTTCACCGGACTTGGCCTGACCGTGCTGGCCGCCTTGCTGGGCGCCTGGATGAACGCGGCGATCTCCAACCCCTATGTCGGCACCGTGGTGCGGATGGAGGCCCTGGCCGCCGGGGACCTGGACAGCGCCATCAGCCGCCAAGACCACCACGACTGCGTGGGTCGCATGACGCGGGCCATGAAGACCTTCCAGGACAGCGCTATTGAGCGGAACCGCCTGCAGGACGCGGCCGGCGCGCACCAGGCGGAGCTGGACCAGAAGCTCAGCGAGGCCGAGGCCGCCTTCGCCGCTTCAGCCAAGGACCAGACCGTCGTGGTCGAAGGCCTTGCCCGCGCCCTGGCCTCCCTGGCCGCAGGGGACCTGACCGCCCGCTTCACCGGCGAGGTCGCCGGCGACTACCGCAAGCTTCGCGACGATTTCAACAGCGCCATGGCCGCCATGCAGGACGCCATGGTCGTCATCGCCGCCAATGCCGGGGGCATGACCTCGGGCGCAATGGAGATCAGCCGCGCCGCCGACGACCTTTCGCGTCGCACTGAGCAGCAGGCCGCCAGCCTCGAAGAGACCGCCGCCGCCCTGGATGAGATCACCGCCACCGTGCGGCGCACCTCCGAAGGCGCCAACCAGGCGCGTACCGTGGTGGGCGCGGCCAAGGCTGACGCCGAGACCGGTGGTGAGGTCGTGCGCCGCGCCGTCGACGCCATGAGCGAGATCGAGAGCTCCTCGACCCAGATCAGTCAGATCATCGGGGTGATTGACGAGATCGCCTTCCAGACCAACCTGCTGGCGCTGAACGCTGGGGTCGAGGCGGCCCGCGCGGGCGAGGCCGGACGGGGCTTCGCCGTCGTCGCCTCCGAGGTCCGGGCCCTGGCCAAGCGTTCGGCCGAAGCCGCCAAGGAGATCAAGGCGCTGATCTCGGCCTCGTCGGCCCAGGTGGGAACCGGTGTCACCCTGGTGGGCGAGACCGGCCAGGCCCTGGAGCGGATCGTCGCCCAGGTGGCGCAGATCAACGCCGTCGTGGCCGAGATCGCCGCCAGCGCCCAGGAGCAGTCCACCGGCCTGCACCAGGTCAATGTCGCCGTGAACCAGATGGACCAGGTCACCCAGCAGAACGCCGCCATGGTCGAGCAGACGACCGCGGCCAGCCATTCCCTAGCCAAGGAAGCCGGCGAGCTGGCGCAACTGATGACGCGGTTCCGGCTGACCTCCGGCGGCGCCCAAATGCGGGCGGCGGCCTAAGGGCTTCGCGGCGGCTGGGGCCTAGCCCCAGCTGTCCACGGACCCGACGCGGCGGGCGGCGGGTTTGACGTTGGCGTTGGCGAGACCCGCAGTGGTGGAGGCGACGTCGTTCGGCGCGCCGTAGAGCCAGCCCTGGGCGTAGTCGACCCCGGCGCGGCGCACGGCTTCCTCGGCCTGAGGCGTTTCCACCATCTCGGCCAAGGTGCGGACACCCAGCTCGCCGCACATGGTCACCAGGTGGCGGATGAAGGTGCTTTCGCGTCCGCCGTGCTGCAGCTCGCGGATATAGCGGCCGTCGATCTTCACGATGTCCAGGGACAGCTGCTGCAGGTAGGCCAGCGACGCCGCGCCGGCCCCGAAGTCGTCCAGGCAGATCAGGATGCCTTCGGCCCGCAGCGCCTTGAGGTGGCGGTCGGCGAGCGCCAGGTCCTCGATGGCCGCGCTCTCGGTGAGCTCAAGCAGCAGCCGGCCCTGGGCCTTGGGGTTGTCGGCCAACATGGTGCGGACCGCCTCGACGAAGGCCGGGCTGGTGATGGTGCGGCCCGAGATGTTGGCCGCCAGCCTGAGCGTCGGGTCCTCCACCAACTTGGCGATGGTGCGGTCGATGACGGCGATGTCGAGGGGCTCGATGAGGTCGAGTTCCTCGGCCATGCGGATCATGGGGAAGGGGCTGGCGTTGTCGCCGAAGCGGACCAGGACCTCGTGGTGATGCACCGCGCAGGATTTCTTGAGGTCCACCACCGGCTGGTAGACGAGGCGGAAGTTGCGGTCGGCCACAGCCTGACCCAGGGCGCCGACCTCCACCAGGGTGCGGCGAACCGATCGGCTCACCGCCTCGTTCAGCGAGGCGGGGGCGGCGGCGTCCAAGCCGTCCTTGATGAAGTTGTCGAGGGAGTAACGGATCGCCCGCAGCAACTGGCCCGGAGAGGCGTCGCCCTTGAGCGACAGGGTCCTGGCCATGGCCTTGACGCCATGGGCCGGATCAAGGGCGAGCAAGTTCAACAGGCGCTGGGCCAGCGCCTCGCCACTTTCGCCCGGATGGCGGACAAGGGCGTAGCGGTCGCCGCCAAGGTCAGCCGCCGCGCCGCCGCCGTGGGATTGGGCGCGCAGGGCGCCGGCCAGGCGAAGCTCCATGTCCTTGGCGGCCGCAGGCCCGAGGACCTTACGCAGAGAGGTGAGGCCGCCCATTTCGATGAAGGCGAGCTCGAGGTCGAGGCCGGTGGCCTTGCCGGTTTCGAACAGGGCCGCTGTAACGGCCTCAAGGCCGGCCTTGTCGTGCAGGCCATGGTTGGCGTTGGGGGCCGCGCGGCTGAAGGTGCAGGAGATTGCGCCATCATTGCCTGGAAGGCGGAAGACCGACATCGCCGCCGCGCGCTCGACCGCGCCGTCGCCGGCCAGGGTGACCACCAGGGGGCCGCCACGCTTGCCGTCGGTCAGGCCGTCCAGCAGGGCCTGGACCATGGCGCGGTCGCGGCCGTCGATGAAGTCGCGCCAGGCGCGGCCCACGAGGGCCGTCTCCCTGGACCCGGACAAGGCTTCGCTGGCGCCGATCGCAAAGGCGATTCGGCCGTCGGCGGCGATTTCGAGAAGGAGGTCCGCGTTCGCGAAAGCGAAGCCGAGCAAGCGATGTGAAGCGACAGACAAGGCGCGGGTCCCCGTGATCCGCGCAAACCCTCACCCGGCGCAGCTTAACGCCTTGTGAAAACGACGTTCTTCGCCCCTGCTTGGCGCTGCGGCGTTCTGGCGCAGCGTTTAGAGGGTCGCGACGCGCGGCGTGCCGGAGAACGCCCTGGCCAGTCCCTGTGGCCGGGTATCAGGCGACACGTGAAGACCGGCGGACTACGAGTCGGATCATTGGCGAGCAGGGGGTGGCCGTGCGGGAGCGTTTGACGGCGAGGGTTCTGTTGTTTGACCCCGAGAACCGCGTCCTGCTGGTGCGCGGCCGCGCCAGCACCGCCGAGGGCGCGCCAAGCTTCTGGTTCACGGTAGGGGGCGGCGCCGACCCCGACGAAACCCTGGAGGGGGCGGCCCGGCGGGAGATCGCCGAGGAAACCGGCTTCACGGAGGTGGAGCTTGGTCCTGTGGTGTGGCTTCGGGCCAGCGTCTTCACCCTGGCCGACGGCGAGACGGTGATCCTGAAGGAGAGCTACTTCGTCGCCCGCTGCCCGGGCGGCGAGCCCAGCCGCGCGGCCTGGGAGCCGCATGAGGTGGCGCTGATGGACGACATGCGCTGGTGGAGCCTGGCCGAGATCGCCGCCGTCGACGAGATGATCTATCCCGAGCGCCTGCGCGAGCTGCTGCCGGACATCGCCGCGGGTCGTCTGCCCGTGACGCCGCTGGAGATTTCGGCGCCCGGCTAGAGCCCTTTCCGATCTGATTGCGTCAATCAGATCGGATAAAAAGGGCTCTAATTCAAAAAGTTAGAGCATTTTTCGATCCGATAACCGTTTCACACTTATCGGAAAATGCTCTAGGCCGTGGCGGCCAGGTCGCCGTCGTCGTCATCCGGATTGGCGACGGCGGCCATCATGGCCGAGACCAGGCTCTGGACCTGGACGGGCTTGGTGACGAAGCCCGCGAAGCCGAGGTCGAGATAGCGGTCGGCGCCCAGAGTCATGGCGTCGGCGGTCACCGCGATCAGCGGAGTCTCCCGGTTCGGACCGGCCTGGGCGCGCAGGGCCTGAAGCACGTCGATCCCGGTCATCTCCGGCATCTGGATGTCCATCAGCACCAGGTCGAAGGTCTCGGTGGTCATGGCCTCCAGGGCCTCGCGGCCGCCATTGGCCACCCGGATGCGGAAGCCCATGGCGCCCAGCAGCTGCTCCAGCACCAACAGGTTGGTGGGGTTGTCGTCGGCGCAGAGGATGGAAAGGACCGGAGCCTCGTCCTGCGCGATCGCCTGGGCGGCCAGGTCCTCGGCGGCCGGCGCGGCGGTCTCTTCAAGGGGCAGGCTGACCCGGAAGGTCGAGCCGACGCCCAGTTGGCTCTCCACGGCCACGTCACCGCCCATAAGGGCCGAGAGCTCGCGGCAGATAGCCAGGCCCAGGCCCGCGCCGGCGAACCGGCGAACATCGGAGGCGTCGCCCTGGCTGAATTTCTGGAACAGATGCGGCAGGTCGTCGGCCGATATGCCGACACCGGTGTCAGACACGGCGAAGGTGAGGGCGTCCGTCGAACGATCGCGGTCCACCGTGATGGTGACCGCACCCTCCTTGGTGAATTTCAGCGCATTGCCCACCAGGTTGAACAGCACCTGACGGATGCGGCGCGGATCCAGCGCCACGAAGGGCGGCACGGCGTCGTGGACGTCGACGGCCAGCGTCAGGCCGCGCTCGGCGGCGGTGGGGGCCCAGAAGGTCTCCATCTCCGACAGCAGGGCGCGCAAGTCGCAGGGGCTCTTGGCGATCTCCATCTGGCCGGCGTCGATCTTCGACAGGTCCAGGATATCATTGAGGATCACCATCAGGAGCTCGCCGCTCTTGATCAGGGTGTCGACCTGGCTGCGCTGGAGACCCGACAGGTCGGACCGCTGGAGCAGTTGGGCCATGCCCAGGACGCCGTTCATGGGCGTGCGGATCTCGTGGCCCATAGTGGCCAGGAAGGTGGACTTGGCCAGGCTGGCGCGGCGGGCCTCCTCACGGGCGGCCTCGGCCTGGCCGGCCTGGCGCATGGCCTCGTCGCGGGCCTCGGTCAGGGTTTCGATCAGGCGGTTTTTCTCGTCCTCCCGGGCCAGGAGATCGACGCGCGCGCGCAGCGCCGTGCGGCCGACCAGGAGGGCGATGCCAAGACCGACCCCGGCCAGGGCGAGGGCCAGGCCCGGATGGCCGACGATGGCGAGGAGCGACGCGGCGGTGACGCCGAAGACGAGGCGCGGGCCTATGGCCAGGCTATGGGCGGCGAGGGTGGCGCGATAGGCGGCGCCAGGCCTTTGCCCAGCGGCGCTCGCCGCCGTATGCGTAACCTGATCCGTGACCGCGTCCATGTGCCCCCCGAGGCCGTCGCCGTGGTAACCAGAGAATTAGCCATGGCACGCCAAGTCTTGAAAAATCCTTTGCAAGACAATGGTTGGATAGAATGGCCGCACCAAACTGGGGATAGGCCCCGTCGGACGGCCGACATGGGGCGGCCTGAGGAAAAACGTCGATGATTCATCTGCTCCTTGCCGCCGGTCTCGCCGTCGCCGCCAACTGCGATCTGGAGCGTCCGTCCGGCGAGGCTGGCTGTACGCGGGCGGGCGTCGACGCCCTGCCGATGAACGCCCTCCAGGCGGTCGGCACCCACAACAGCTACAAGCTGGCCATGGCGCCCGCGGAGATGGCGCTCATCCGCATGGTCAGGCCCAAGCAGGCCGACGGCCTCGACTATGCCCACCCGCCCCTGACAACACAGCTGGACGCCGGCGCCCGTCAGCTGGAGCTGGATCTGCTGAACGACCCGGAGGGTGGCCGGTACGCCGCGCCCCTGGCCATGAAGATGGCCAGCAGCGCCGCGGTCGCGCCCTATGACCTCGCGCCCCTGAAAACGCCTGGGCTCAAGGTGATGCACGTGCAGGACCTGGACTACCGGTCCAGCTGCCCGACCTTCATCGGCTGCCTGAACGAGATTCGCGCCTGGTCGAAGGCCCACCCCGACCACCTGCCGATCCTGGTGATCATGAACCTGAAGGAGGGCGGGTTGGAGGGTGTGCCAGGCGCCGTCAGCGCGCTCGCCTTCGACCTCAAGGCCATGGACCAGATCGACGCCGACATCCGCTCGGTCTTTCCCGAGAGCGCCCTGATCACCCCCGACAGGGTGCAGGGCGAGGCCCCCACCCTGGCTGCAGGCGTGAAGGCCGGCGGCTGGCCCAGGCTGAAGGCGGCGCGGGGCACGGTCATGTTCGCCATGGACGAGAGCGGCGCCAAGCCCGCCCTCTATCGCGGCGACCGCAAGTCCCTGGAGGGGCGGGCGATGTTCATCAACACCGACGAGGGGCCGGCGGCCGGCTACGTCACCCTGAACGAGCCCGCGGAGCTGAAAACCCGCATCAACGCGGCCCTGGCGAATGGCCTGATCGTGCGCACGCGGGCCGACGCCGACACGGCCGAGGCCCGCACCAATGACCGGACCCGTCAGGAGGCCGCCTTCGCCTCCGGCGCTCAGTACGTCTCGACGGACTACATGACCCCCGACACGCGGTTCGGACCCTATGAGGTGCGCCTGCCCGGCGGCGGGATCGCGCGGCTGAACCCGAAGACCGCGAAGTAATTAGGCAGGACGGGCCCCGGGATAGTGGGGGGCGTCCTCCGCCACCGCGCACCAGTCGACGGCCTCGCCGGTATAGGCGTGCGAGGCGATCTTGACGCCGAGCGGGCCTTCGACGGCGCCGGCCCGCAGACGGATGCGGTCGGGCAGGGCGGCGGCGCGGCTGAGGATGGGCGAGCCGCAGACCTTGCAGAACAGGCGCTGCTTGCCCGGCGAAGACTCGAAGGCGGCCAGCAGGTCTTCGCCGTCGGTGAAGCGCAGGTCAGCCTTGGCGATCGGCAGGACGGCCACGAAGGCCGACCCCTGCGCCTTCTGGCACGAGCGGCAGTGGCAGGCCTGGATATCGGGGAGGTCGCCAGCGACCTCGAACCGGACGGCGCCGCAAAGGCAGGAGCCCGTGTGCAAGTCAGGCGTCCAGGGTCCGCGGCCCGGCGTGGGCCACATGGAACTGGCCCCCCACCGACAGCACGATCCAGTCGCCCGGGCGGGCCACCATCCAGCCGTTGGGGGTGGAGACCTGCACGAGGCCGGTCTCGTCGAGGGCGTGGCCGTCGGCGCCGAGCCAATAGAGCAGCTTGGTCCAGCTTCGGCCGTCATGGGCCGGCGGCACGCGCAGAGCAGCGCCGTGGTCGAAGGCGGGGGAAGGAGATGGCCTCATCGAAACTCTGTCACTGGGAACGCCAAAACGTGGAGTTGCAGGTGACTCGGTGACCAGGACCTTAATCAGCTTGGCCGTAAGGCGAAGTCGGGTTCGCTGTCCAAAGGGTTTGTGCGCGAGGCCGGCTAGACCTTGAAGAAGCGCGACATCTCGAAGTTGCTTAGGATGTCCTTCGCCGGAACAGGCTTGTTAGCGGCCCAATAAGACTCGAATAGGTCCTCTGTCAGCACTAAATCCTGGTAACGGTCGATGATCTCGAAGTATCGGTTCTCAAGAACGAGCGATCCCGGGTCGAGATTGGATATACCGATGCTGCCAGTAGGGCGCACATCAACAGGTACGATACGAAGATCCGGTCGAAACTCGCGTAAGATGCTGACAACCTTCCAGACGTCGCCGGTCCACCAGCCGGAGATTTCTTTGTCTTCCCGCCTCGCCGGTAGATGAATTCGCTCCGTCATCTCAATATTGATAGGCAGGCAATCGTCGAGGAGTATGAGGGAGTTCCGATCGCAGTGTTTCTCTATATTTATGAAGTCCCGCAGCAGGTATTCGAACTGGTGCAGGCCGTCTAAGAAGGCCACGTCTACCGATTCGCCAAGTATATTTCTGGCGTTGTATCTTGAGAAGAAGGTGTCACTCGTCATCTGAAAGAGATGGAGGACTGATTTCCGTCCGACTGGATTGCGATCGAACATGAATTGAGGATCAACGCCTATCGTTGGGCAATCTGCGCCCGCGAGGCATACGCCGGCGCGAACGCCGATCTCCACATAGTTCCTGGCGTTCCGTTTCTTGAGTAACTCGTGGATGTAGTCAGCATAGGCCATTTCGCCGAGCTGCTTGCGACCGGATGTCGACAAGGGGGTGATTTTCTCGGCGCTCATATGACATCCCTATGGTCGTTGGCTGAGGGGCGAAAATCGGGCGGCTGGAACGAGGCGCTGAGGCTAGGCAAGAGCGACGGACCGAATAGCTAGGTGAACCGTTCTCTCCGCCCTATGCGAACGTCGGAGGCCGTTCGGAGCGAACAGACGACCTCACCTGTCACTGAGTCTTCGTTTCGATGAAGGCCAGGTCGCCTCGCCGAACGGAGACGACTGGAGGATCGATGAAGCGCGCCAAGTCGCTCTCCTGCGCCGGCTCTGAAATGGCGGGCGCTGTGGCCGCGAGTCAATCGTTACAGGCCAGGGCCTCGGCCAGACCCGGCAGACGGGTGATGAGCCCGGCGTTCAGTTCCTCCCGGCGGTCCCAGAGTTCCCGATACCAGGCGCTCCTGTCGGCCGCCTGGTGGGCGAACATGCGGTTGTCGCGCACCTCGTCCCAGGCCCGCCGGGCCATGACCTGTCGGGCGGGCTCGTCGCGCAGGGCGCCGGCCAGTAGCGGCGCCCAGTCCTTCAGGCGCTGCGCGATCAGGCCCGTCTGACCGTGGATGATGGTTTCGGCGTAGATGGTGGGGGAGGCCAGGGTCACCACGCCCCGGGCCGCGGCGTCGAGGAACTTGGCGTCGCTCTTGGTGTCCTCGTAGAGCCGCCCTTCCACCGGCGAGAGGGACACCGCGCAGGTGGCCATCAGGTCAAGATAGGCCTCGTAGGGCAGGTAGTCGTGGAAGCTCTTGTTGGCCGTGGGCAGGGCGTCGAACACAGCCCGGTCGCCCACCACCACATACTCGACCTCTGGGAATTCCTCGGTGACAGGCGCGAGCGACGCGGCCACGCGGGCGGCGAACCTGCCTCGCGACAAGGCCCCGTAGAAGACCCGTCGCGGCGCCGGGCCGGCGGGGAAGGGGGGCAGCTCGAAGACCGCGTTCGGGAACACCTTGACCACGGGATTGTACTTGGAAAAGGCTCGTCCCAGCCGCTCGGTGGAGGTCTGGAGGGCGTGTGAGAAGCCGTAGGTGAGCCATGCGTCCGGGGTCAGCTTGCGCCCCCCGACCGCGGCGATCATGGCCGGATGATCGTCGATCTCCATCACCACCAGCCAGCCGCGCCGGACGGCGTCGGCCATCGCCACGCACCAGGCGTTGGCCGAGGGCAGGAGCGGGCGTTGCAGCACCAGGATCTTCGGTGACTCGGGCGAGAGCGGCAGAAATGTGAACGGCGCGCCGCCATAGGCCAGGATCAGCTGCGGCTCGGCGCGCAGGGCTTGGGCGGGCAGCCGGGTGCGGATATCCATCAGCCGAGGCGCGAAGGCGGCGATCTGGACGGCCAAGGGCGCGGGCTCGGCCACGCGCTTCTGAACCACCAACAGCAGGTCTCGGTCCTCGGCCTGAGCCAGTTGGGCGGGCGCCAGGCGCGGGGCGAAATCGTCGAAGTGGTCGTCGCCGGGGATCAGGAACTGCACCCTGTCGATGCGGAAATCGCCACCCAGAACCGCCAGAGCTTCGGCGACCCGGATCCCGAACCGCGAGGCGGCCACCACAAAGCCGTCCGGCGCGAGCGCCTCTGCATGGGTCTTCAAGTCCTCAAGGCTCAGGCTGTCGAGGTCGGCGATGACGACGCCATCCGGGGTGTCGGACACGAAGGCCGCGGCCGGATTGCGCGCGGCATAGCCCCTCTCGAACGCCGGCGCGTCGGATCCCACATAGGCCAGCCGTCGGACGGTCAAGGGCGTGCGGCCGACGAGCAGGGACATGCGGAACTCCGGAAAGGGACGCCCCAGCTATAGGTGGGGTTGCGCGCCGCGAACAAGGCGCGGCTCTCGAACATACTTACGACAATTACGGACGTACGGAGGAGAAAGAACATCTTGTGAACGGAGAACAAACTAAGTACACCTGAGTCCGGCGGCGGGGAGAGCGATCTACCCCACCGGGTTGGCGGAATCATGGAATAGGGAGTGCTTGGTTATGGCGTCTCAATCGGCATTGAAGCTCGTGGCACGAGAAGACGGTGACAAGCAGCGCGCGCTGGAAGCAGCGATGGCGCAGATCGATCGGGCCTTCGGCAAGGGCTCGGTGATGAAGCTGGGCGACAAGAGCCACATGGAGATCGAGTCGGTCTCCACCGGCTCTCTCGGCCTGGATATCGCGCTCGGCATCGGCGGCCTGCCCAAGGGGCGGATCGTGGAGATCTACGGGCCGGAAAGCTCGGGCAAGACAACGCTGGCCCTGCACGTGGTGGCCGAGGTCCAGAAGGCCGGCGGCACCGCGGCCTTCGTGGACGCCGAGCACGCGCTGGACCCCTCCTACGCCAACAAGCTGGGCGTGAACCTGGATGAGCTGCTGGTCTCCCAGCCCGACACCGGCGAACAGGCCCTCGAGATCACCGACACCCTGGTGCGCTCCGGCGCCGTGGACATCATCGTCATCGACTCCGTGGCGGCCCTGACGCCGCGGGCGGAAATCGAAGGCGAGATGGGCGACAGCCTGCCCGGCCTCCAGGCCCGTCTGATGAGCCAGGCCCTGCGCAAGCTGACGGCCTCGATCTCCAAGACCCACACCCTGGTGATCTTCATCAACCAGATCCGCATGAAGATCGGGGTGATGTACGGCAGCCCGGAGACCACCACCGGCGGCAACGCGCTGAAATTCTACGCCTCGGTCCGCCTCGACATCCGCCGCACGGGGTCTGTGAAGATCCGCGATGAGATCATGGGCAACAACGTCCGCGTGAAGGTGGTGAAGAACAAGGTGGCCCCGCCGTTCCGCGAGGTCGAGTTCGACATCATGTACGGCGAGGGCATCTCCAAGCTGGGCGAGATCATCGACCTGGGGGTCAAGGCCGGGGTCATCGAGAAGTCCGGTTCGTGGTTCTCCTGGAACAGCCAGCGCATCGGCCAGGGCCGCGACAATGTCCGCGAGTTCCTGAAGAACAATCCTGACATCGCCGACGCCATCGAAAAACAGGTGCGCGGCGCCAAGGAGACCATCCAGGAAGAGCTGCTGGTCGGTCCCACCCCGGGCGAAGACGAGGAATAGGCGGCTCCGGCGGCGGGGCGTTTCCTCGCCGCCGCCAACGCCCACCGGTTAACGTGGACGGCCGCTTTGGCCCTCGAAACCCGTCGCCGCGCCCCCGCCAACCGCGCGGCTGGCGGGCGAGGGCCGAACCCCGCACGGTCGTTCACGCAAGAGAAGGGCGCTCGGACTTCGGTCTGGGCGTCCTTTTTCTTTGCGGGGGCCTCCAAGTCTCGTAAACGGACCCCAATGTCGCAGCGCAATACGCGCCCCATTTTGAAGTCTAACGTCTAGAGCCATGCCGAGCCTGAACGAGATCCGCAGCGCCTTCCTGGGCTATTTCGAGAAGAACGATCACCTGATCATTCCCTCGGCTCCGCTCGTGCCGCAGAACGACCCGACCCTGTTGTTCGTCAATGCGGGCATGGTGCCGTTCAAGAACTACTTCACCGGCGCCGAGACACCGCCCGCGCCGCGCGCGGCCTCGTCGCAGAAGTCGGTGCGCGCCGGCGGCAAGCACAACGATCTGGACAAGGTCGGCTACACCGCCCGCCACCACACCTTCTTCGAGATGCTGGGGAACTTCTCCTTCGGCGACTATTTCAAGGAAGGCGCGATCGAGCACGCCTGGACCCTGCTGACCAAGGACTTCGGCATCCCGGCCGAGAAGCTCCTGGTCACGGTCTACCACACCGACACTGAGGCGGCCGAGCTGTGGAAGAAGATCGCAGGCCTGCCCGACGAGAAGATCATCCGCATCTCCACCAGCGACAATTTCTGGTCGATGGGCGACACCGGCCCCTGCGGTCCGTGCTCGGAAATCTTCTACGACCACGGCGCCCACATCCCCGGCGGCCCCCCCGGCAGCCCCGATGAGGACGGCGACCGGTTCGTTGAGATCTGGAACCTGGTCTTCATGCAATTCGAGCAGTTCGCCGACGGCACGCGCCGGCCCCTGCCCAAGCCGCAGATCGACACCGGCATGGGCCTGGAGCGCGTCGCCGCGGTGCTGCAGGGCGTGCACGACAATTACGACATCGACCTGTTTCGCACCCTGATCGCGGCGTCCAAGTCCCTGGTGGCCGGCGGCTCCAACGGCCCGTCGCACCGGGTGATCGCCGACCACCTGCGCTCCACCAGCTTCCTGATCGCCGACGGGGTCTCCCCCTCCAACGAGGGCCGCGGCTACGTCCTGCGCCGGATCATGCGCCGGGCCATGCGCCATGCCCACCTGCTGGGGGCTGAGGAGCCCCTGATGCACCGCCTGGCGCCCGTGCTGATCGCCGAGATGGGGACCGCCTATCCCGAGCTGCGCCGGGCCGAGCCGGTGATCGTCGAGACCCTGCGCCAGGAGGAGGAACGCTTCCGCCGGACGCTGGGCCGCGGCATGGCCCTGCTGGACGAGGCCACCGCCAAGATGAGCGAGGGCGGCGTGCTCTCGGGCGAGACCGCCTTCAAGCTCTACGACACCTACGGCTTCCCCGTGGATCTGACCCAGGACGCGGTGCGCGGCAAGGGCATGACGGTGGACATGGAGGGCTTTGAGGCCGCCATGAACCAGCAGCGCGCCCAGGCCCGCGAGGCCTGGACGGGCTCGGGCCAGGCCTCGGCCGCGGGCGAGTGGTTCGCCATTCGCGAGCGCCTGGGGGCGACGGTCTTCCTGGGCTACGACGCCGTCGAGACCACGGCCGAATTGCTGGTCCTGATGGCCGAGGGCGCGGAGATCGACAGGGCGCAGGCCGGCCAGACCGTCCAGGCTCTGTTCGACCGCACCCCCTTCTACGCCGAGAGCGGCGGCCAGGCCGGCGACACCGGCGAGGCCGAATGGGACGGCGGCAAGGGCCGCATCACCGACACCCAGAAGCAGGCCGGCGATCTGCACGTCCATGTTCTGGAGATCACGCAAGGGTCGCTGACCCCCGGCGCCCGCGTGCGGCTGCTGGTGGACGCCGAACGGCGGCTGACCACCCGGTCCAACCACTCGGGCGCGCACCTGCTGCACGCCGCCCTGCGCAATGTGCTAGGCCCCCACGTCTCGCAAAAGGGCCAGATGGTGGACGGCGAGCGCCTGCGCTTCGACTTCAGCCACGGCGGGCCGCTGACGCCCGCTGAGCTGGACGCCATCGAAACCGAGGTGAATGCGGTGATCCGCCAGAACCAGCCGGCGGTGACCAAGGAGATGGCGCCGGAAGAGGCCATCGAGGCCGGCGCCATGGCCCTGTTCGGCGAGAAGTATGGCGACAGCGTCCGCGTGCTGGCGCTCGGCAAGGCCTTGGGGGGCGAGGGCGACTATTCGGTCGAACTGTGCGGCGGCACCCACGTGGCGCGCACCGGCGACATCGCCCTGTTCAAGATCGTCTCGGAGACCGGCGTCGCCGCCGGCATCCGCCGCATCGAGGCGCTGACCGGCGAGGCCGCGCGCCGCTATCTCAACGACCAGGCGGCCGTGGCCAAGGCCCTGGCCGATCAGTTCAAGACCCCGGTCGCCGAGGTCCTGGCGCGGGTCGACGCGCTGGACGCCCAACGCCGCAAGCTGGAGAAGGACCTGGCCGACGCCCGGCGTCAGCTGGCCATGGGCGGCGGCGGTTCGGGCGGCGAGGCCGCGGCCATCGAGGACATCGCCGGCACCAAGCTGATGGCCCGCGTGATGGACGGGGTCGGCGGCAAGGACCTGCGGCCCATCGTCGAGGAATACCGCAAACAGGTGCCGGACGGCGTCATCGCCATGGTCGGCGTGGCCGACGGCAAGGCCGCGATCGCCGTGGCCGTGATGGGTTCGGCGGCGGGCAAGTTCAACGCCGCGGACCTGGCCAAGGCCGCCGTGATCGCCATGGGCGGCCAGGGCGCCGGCGGCCGTCCCGACTTCGCCCAGGGCGGAGCGCCGGACGGGTCGAAGGCGGCTGAAGGCGTGGCGGCGGTGAAGGCGGCGCTGGGTTAGTCGACGGAAGGTCGCCGATCGGCGCGCGCGAGGCTAGGCAGGGCCGGTCTCCTTGCGCGGCCGGCGCTTGTTCCTCGCCCACGCGTCATAGAAAGCGATCTTGGCGTTGATGTCGTCGACGGCGGACTTCAGTTCGGCGACCTTCTCCTCGATCTCGGCGCGATGGTCGGCCAGGAGCGCCTGGCGCGCCTCCAGGGTGGTCCACCCCTGCATCGACAGCTCGGTGAGCCGCCGCATCTCGGCCACCGACATGCCTGTTCGGCGCATGCGTTCCAGGAACAGCAGGTGCTCGACATGGTCGTCCTCGTAGACCCGGCGGCCTCCGGCGTCGCGACCGACGGCTGGTATGAGGCCCTGAGCCTCATACCAGCGAATCGTGTGGACGCTTCGATCCACGAGCTTGGCGAAGCGCCCGATGTGATAGCGCAGCGTCACCCTGCCAGCGGCTCCAGCACCGCCTCGGCCAGGGCTGAATCGAGGTACTCGCGGACCTCCTTCATCTTGCCGTCCGCCATCTCGATCACGAAGCAGTAGCGGTTGTTGTAGGCCTTTCCGGACTTCAAGGTCACAGCGCCCTGCGCCTCCACGATCACCGCGTTCCCCGCCGCGAATATGTTGGTGGCGGTGTTGGTGTAGGTGCTGGCGTATTGCTTGCGGAGCGGGGCAAACAGGTTGTCCCTCGCCCGCTCGCGCCCGTGGTGGACCTCGCCCCAGACGCCGCCCACCATCGGACGCCAGATAACGTCCTGCGCCATGGCCTCGTAGAAGGGGCGGTTGTCGCCCGTTGCGAGGGCCGCCATCGCGGTCGCGACGATCTCTTTGTTCTCAGTATTTTGCATCTCACTGGTCTCCAGGTTGAACCAGTGACGGAGGGAACACCCTAGAGCGTACTCGAGGTCAAGACCCCTATCGCGCCGTGCACGTGACCTTGTGCAGGGGGAAGGTCTCGGCCTTTCGGGCGGCCTCGCTGTCGTAGAGAAATCCGCTGTCGTCGGGCAGCAGGGTGATGGCTTCCTGCTGGGCCAGGGGCGGGGCCCTGAACACCGAGACGTTGTCGCCGGCGGTCAGCTTGGCGGGCACGCCCTTGGCCAGGTCGAAGCCCAGCTCCACCACCGCCATATAGGTGAGCAGCACGGCGCGCTTGCCGTCGCGGCTGATGTCCAGGCCGGTGGGGATCCAGCCGACAAAGGGCAGGTCGGCGAGCAGCCTGGGCAGGTCCAGTTCGCCCAGCTTCGTGAAGACCTGGACGCCCTGCGTCTGCGCAAGTTGGTTTGACGACAGTCGGTACACCGAGGCGGAGCCTGGGTTCGTGTACTTGGCGTCCACGGGCTTGGTCACCACGAACAGGTCGCCATTGGGATGCAGGGCGAAAGCCTCGACATTGCGGGGGCCGTCGGGGTAGCGGGCGCGGACCACCCGCAGGGGCGCCTCGGTCTCGGCGTAGGTCTTCTTCTCCGCCAGGAGGGTGAAGCTGACCTCCGAACGGGCGCCGGCGTTGTCGCCGACATCCCCCAGATAGAGGCAGGTCTTGGACCCGCAGGGGCCGAGCGACAGCTCCTCGATATCGGCGGGTTTGGGTCCCTTGAGATTGACGGTCTGGAGACCGCCGCCGGCCATGTTGGTGATGTAGAAGCGCAGACCGTCGCCGGAATCGTTGTTGTGATAGAGACGACCCGGATAGGCCCGCGAGGCCTCCAGGCCGCTCGCCTCATTGATGGGCTTCGACGGGACGGAGGCCACCAGGACCGGCGAACTCCAGGCCTTGCAGACTTGGGCCTGGGCGCTCAAGGGCGTCGCAGCCGCCAGGGCCGAGGCGAGGATAAGGGCGCGCATTCGCAGCTCCGGCTTGGGGTGAGGCGGCACGATCCCGCCACGCCCCGCGCTGGTCAAGCTAAGGCTTCATGAAGATGCACAGCTTGTTGCCCGTCAGGTCGCGGACATAGGCGCCGTAGAAGCTGGTGGAGTCGGCGGGCCTGGGGCCCGGGGCGCCCTCGTCGGCGCCGCCGTGGGCGATGGCCGCGGCGTGGGCGGCGGCGACCGCCTCCTTGGACGGGGCCAGGAAGGCCACCATTATGCCGTTGCCGGGCCGCGCCGGCTCGCCGTCGAAGGGTGGGCAGATGAAGGTGTTGGCCTCACCGTCCTTGGGGCCGTATCCGGCCCAGCCGCCATCCAGGAAGGCGCGATGATAGCCGATGGCGCCGAGCACGGCGTCGTAGAACGGCAGGGCGGCCGGGACGTCCAGCGCCCCGATGGTGACGTATCCGATGGTCATGAAACACTTCCTCTCTTGCTGGCGGTCAGCCTAGCAGAGGAAGAGAACAAAACAAGAACTATGGTTGAGCTTTGGCCGCCGTCGGCAGGCCGATCTGCACCAGCTTCCACTCAAACCAGCCGCGACGCTGGAAGGTGAAGACCGTCTCGCGCGAGGGCTGGTCTGGGCCGCGAACCACGAAGCGCGAGCGATTGGGTCCCCAGTAACGCAGGGACGGCCAGGGCTCCTGCACCAGGGCCAGGGCCTGATCGGACAAGCCCTGGGGCGCCGGCGGCTCGGGCGGCCCCTTGCCCGGCTCGTAACCTCGGGTGAGGTCATGCAGGCCCTGGACGCTGACATAGCGCTCCACGGCGGGCGGCGGCGGGGTCAGGGGCTCAAGGGCGCGCTTCATGGCGCCGAAGGGGTCGGTCCAGATGGTCGGCGCCGGCGCCGTGGTGGCGTTGGGCGTGGGGCCAAGCTGGCCCTTCAGGGTCCCACGCACGGCGTCGTAGTCCACAAGCTCGGCCAGGCCCTGGACGTCGCCGTCGCGGGCGTTGGCCTTGAGCGCGCGGAAGGCGAACCAGGGCGCGGCGACGAAGGCCACGCAGGCCCCTAGCAGCAGCACCAGGATCAGGTTGAAGATGGTCCGCCACATGGGCTGAAGCCTCGCTGAAGTCGCACGATGATTAACATGAGCGGCCAAGCTTCCTAGTGGTTCCTCCCAGGAGGCGAGCCAGAAGGCTTGCGCGGGCGGCCCAAGAGCGCGAGGTTTGCGGATTGTTTGAACCATAAAAAGCCCAGGGAGGGCGCCATTTCATGTCGGCCAGCATCAACCCCAATGGAAATCTCAAGGGCAAGGTCGCCCTGGTCACCGGCGCCAGCCGCGGCATCGGCGAGGCCATCGCCGCCCGCCTGGCCATGGAGGGCGCCAAGGTCGTTGTCTCGGCCCGCACCGCCCAGGATGGCGAGAGCCGCCTGCCCGGCACGCTGATGGAGACCGTCGAACGCATCAAGAAGGCCGGCGGCGAGGCCACCTTCATCAAGGCCGACCTGGCGCAGTCCATCGAGCGCGAGCGTCTGGTGGAGGAAGCCGTGGCCGCCTACGGCCCCATCGACATCCTGATCAACAACGCCGCCATCACCTATTTCACCCCGGTGGTGGAGTTCACCGAGAAGCGGTTCAAGCTGATGATGGAGGTGCAGGTCTATGCGCCCTTCCACCTGTCGCAGCTGGTCCTGCCCTCGATGATCGAGCGCAAGACCGGCCACATCGTCAACATCTCCTCGCCCGCCGGCATCCACCCGGCCAAGCCCTATCGCGGCGGCCGCGGCGGCACGGTCTACGGCCTGTGCAAGGCGGCCCTGGAGCGGTTCTCGACCGGCCTGGCCTCGGAAGTCTATGCCGACAACATCGCGGTGAACGTGGTGTCGCCGGGCCTCGTGGACACCCCTGGCGTGGCGGTGCACGGCCTGATCAACGAGCAGTCCAAGGACCGCGTGCAGCCCATCGAGTACATCGCCGAGGCGGTCTACCAGCTGGCCAGCGGCGATCCGAAGACCCTCACCGGCCGGGTCGACTATGCCGAGCCGCTGCTGAAGGAACTGAATCTCAAGCCGTCTGAACTGGTCTAGGCCGGCCGGGACAGGTCTTCAGCCGTGGAACCGATCGCCCAGGTGGCAGAGCGGCTGAAGACCCACCTGCCGGCGCCGGAGGGGGAGGTCGCCGGCCGCTCGTCGCGCGCGGGCCGATGATGGCGATGGACGAGACCCACGAGTTGTTCCGGCTGTGCGTGCGCGCGCTGGTCGCCCAGATGGGCGACGTGCCAGGGGTGGAGATGCGCCTGACGCGGGACTGCGTCCTGGGTCTGACCGGCGAGCCCTCGGCCGATTTCAACAGGCTGACCCTGGGCGCGGACCCCGAGGCCGAGGGGTTCCTGATCTCGTCGGTGGCGCGGGCGAGGGAACGGGGACTGCCGCTGCAGGCGGTGATGTGCCCGCAGGTGTTGGACGCCCTCGCGCCGGTGGCGACGCGGCTGGGGCTGACGGCGGTGGGGACCTCGCCACTGATGGTGCTGCGGGCCGGGACGCCGGTCGCGCCGAGCCGGCCGGTCAAGATCACCCGCGCGCTCGGCCCGGAGCTGGTGACGATCGCGGGCGACCTCGCCGCCGCGGCCTTCGACTCGCCGCGCGACGCCATCGCCCGGTGCATCGATGTCTGTGTGACCGAGACCGCCGGGGTGGAGACCTGGATCGCCTGGGACGGCGACAGGCCGATGAGCGCCGTCACCGTGACGCCGACCGGAGACACGGCGGGGATCTCGCTCATGGGCACGCCGCCGGAACACCAGCGCAAGGGCATGGGCCGCGCCCTGCTGACCCAGGTGATCGACGACTATCGGCGCCGCGGCGTGGCGCGCTTCCACCTGGGCGCCACCGACGCGGGCCTGCCGCTCTATGAGAACCTGGGCTTCGAGACCGTCGCCCATTTCTCCGCATGGATCCTGCCAGGCCCGAGCGCAGCGCAGGGCTAGGGCCGTCTGGGGCCTTCACCCTTGCCAATCTGTCCGACCGCGCCTTTCATCCCCGGCCTTGTGGAGCGGGCGATGAAGCTTTTTCTGGGTATCCTGATGGCGGGTCTGATGGTCGGTGCGGCGAACGCGGAGAAACTGACGCCCGAGCGGGTCTATGCGGCGCCGGACCTGACGGGGCCGCGGGCGCGGGGCGTGACCCTCTCGCCGGATGGGTTGATGGTGAGCTATCTGAAGGCCAAGGCCGACGACGTGCGGATGACCGATCTGTGGGCCGCCGACGTCGCGGGCGGCGAGCCGCGCCTGCTGCTGGACGCCCGCGACCTGATCCCCAAGGACCGGGAGCTCTCCGAGGCCGAGAAGAGCCGCCGCGAGCGCCAGGGCGTCCAGACCCGGGGCGTGGTGGCCTATGACTGGGACGAGGAGGGCAGGTTCATCCTGGTCCCGGTGGAGGGTGATCTCTGGCTCTACACCGTGGCCGGCGGCAAGGTCAGCCGCCTGACCAACTCCGCCGCTGACGAGATCGACGCCAAGGTGTCGCCCAAGGGCGGCTTCGTCTCCTTCGTGCGTGACGACAATCTGTTCGTCCTGCCGTCTCAGGGCGGGGCCGAGCGGGCGCTCACCACCGGCGGGAGCGAGCTGACGTCCTGGGGCACGGCCGACTACATCGCCCAGGAGGAGATGGCCCGGCAGACCGGCTACTGGTGGAGCCCCGACGAGACCCGCATCGCGCTGACCCACGTCGACCAGACCGGGGTCGATGTGGTGGAGCGGCTGGATATCGGGGCCACGGGCGCCACCATCGTCAACCAGCGCTATCCCCGAGTGGGCCGGCCCAATTCGGTGGTCACCCTGCATGTCGCCGATGTCGCCGCCGGCAAGCGGGTGAAGATCGACCTTGGAGCAGAGACCGACATCTATCTGGCTCGAGTCGACTGGTCCAAGGACGGCAAGACCCTCTACGTCCAGCGCCAGAGCCGCGATCAGCGCCGCCTGGACCTGCTGGCCGCCGACCCCGCCACCGGCAAGACCCGCGTCCTGCTCACCGAGACCAGTCCGCACTGGGTGGAGCTGACCGACGATTTCCGGCCCTTGAAGGATGGCGGCTTCCTGTGGTCGTCGGAGAGGAGCGGCTGGCGCCACCTCTACCTGCACGGCGCCGACGGCAAGGCGGTTGGCGCGGTCACCCAGGGCGACTGGCCGGTGGACGAGATCGCCGGTGTCGACGAGGCGCGCGGCGTGGTGACCTTCACGGCGTTCAAGGACAATCCCATCGAGCGACGGCTGTACGAGGTGTCGTTCAAGACGCCGGCCGAGCCCAAGGCCCTGACCCCGGCCGGCGGCTGGTGGACCGTGAAGATGGCCAAGGCCGGCGGCGCCTTCGTCGGCTCCTATGAGGACCCCGCGACGCCGCCGCGCACCGGGCTCTATGGCGCCGACGGGACCCTGGTGCGCTGGATCGAGGCGAACAGCCTCAACCAGAACCACCCCTACGCCCCCTATGCGGCGCGCCTGCGGACCCCGACCTATGGGACGGTCAAGGCGGCCGACGGCCAGGACCTCTGGTGGTCCCTGCGCACCCCGCCGGGATTTGATCCGGCCAAGCGCTATCCGGTGATCGTCCAGGTCTATGGCGGGCCGGGCAGCGCCACGGTGCGCAAGATCTGGCACAACCCCGCCGACCAGCTGTTCCTGGAGGCGGGCTACATCCTGTTCTCCATCGACAACCGCGGCACGCCGAACCGCTCCGTCGCCTTCAAGACCGCCATCGACCGCCGGCTGGGCAAGCTGGAGGTGGACGACCAGATGGCGGGCGTGACCTATCTGACGTCGCTGCCCTATGTGGACCCCGCCCGTATCGGCGTCACCGGCTGGTCCTATGGCGGCTATATGAGCCTGCTGCTGATGACGGCGGAGAACAGCCCCTATGCGGCGACGGTCGCTGGCGCGCCGCCGACGGAGTGGACGCTCTACGACACCCACTACACCGAGCGCTACATGGGCACGCCCAAGACCGATCCGGCCAGCTACGCCGACTCCGAGGTCCTGGGCCGGGTCAGCCGGCTGAAGTCCGGCAGCCTGCTGCTGATGCACGGCATGGCCGACGACAATGTCACCTTCGACAACTCCACCCGGCTGATGGCCGCGCTGCAGGCCCAGGGGACCACCTTCGAGACCATGATGTATCCCGGCCTGCGCCACCGCGCCGGCTGGACGCAGACGCATTTGCTGCACCGCATGCGCACGACGCTGGACTTCTTCGGGCGGAAGCTGGCGCCGGTGGCGGCGGAGTAGGGGTCTCAGGGTCCTTCTCCCCTTGCGGGAGAAGGTGGCCCTGCGGAGCAGGGTCGGATGAGGGGTCGATAAGCCTATCCAGAAATTCCCGATGAGCGGTTATTTGAGAGCCGGGTGCGACCCCTCATCCGTCAGCCACGCTGACACCTTCTCCCGCAAGGGGAGAAGGACGCTGAGAACTACTCCGGCGAGCGCCTCTGCACCGGCCGGTACCAGGTCAGTTGTTCGCTGGTGGCCAGGAGCTTGCCGTCGCGGCTCCAGTAGCTGGAGCGTTCGTCCGAGGCACCGCCGCCGCCGACCCGGCCCTCGCATTCGATCAGGATGAAGTCGTCGCCCACCTTGGCGAGCTCCTCGACGCTGGCGTGCAGATAGACCGTCAGGGACAGGGTGGTGTTGTTGATGGTGCGGCCCAGCGCGTACATTGCCCGCGGGGCCGAGTTGTCGGTGACCATGCCCAGCAGGGCCTTGTCCCACGGCCCGCGGCGCGAGCGGACCCAGACGAGGCTGCGGGAATCCCCGCTGACCTGCGGCGGGAACACATCCTGGCCCCGGCGCTCGAAGGCCAGGGCCCCGTAGTGCAGCGGCGTGCCGGGATGGTCGGGGCTGGGGAGGCTTTCGGGCGTCGGGGCCTCGGGCATGACGGCGAAGGCGAAGGGCGGGGTCTCGGGCCGCCGCGCCATGGTCACCATGCCGTGCACGGCGACCTGGTCTGAGCCGGCGCCCAGCAGCTCCACCTCCCAGACGCCGATCGATCCGCCCTGGCGCAGCCGCCGCGTGCGGATGTCCACCTGGCCCGAGGGCAGGGCGGCGGCATAGGTGAGGGTCAGGGACAGGGCCTCGCCCACGGCGTCGGGCTCGGCTTCCAGCACCCGGATGAACAGGCCGATGGCGTAGCCGCCCCACAGCCCGCCGCCGGGGTTCTGCCACTCCGGTCCAGCGAAGGTGGTCCAGCGGCCAGGGGCGACAGAGGTGAGCGAGATGGAGTCGGACTGGGTCATGCCCGGTCTCTAACCCGCCGCCGCAGCGTGAGGGAAGATTGCATACACCTTAACCCATGCGGCACGCCCGCCGGCGTCCTGCGGCCTGGCCATTGCGCCTGGCATGATGGGGAGTGGACTGACCCGCCGATTTCCGGCCAAAGAAGAGCCCATGGCCTGGACCAAGACCTATGACGAAGCCGAGCCGCAGCGGGTCAACCGCTGGCTGGCCCAGAGCGGGGTGTGTTCGCGGCGCGAGGCCGAGGGGCTGATCCTGCAGGGCCTGGTGAGCATCGACGGCCAGACGGTCGAGGACGCCGGGCGCAAGATCGAGCCGGGCCAGACCCTGGTGCTGAGCGACAGCGCCCAGTCGAAGCTGGAATCCACCCTGACGGTGGTGATCAACAAGCCGGTGGGGATCGTCTCAGCCCATGCCGAGCCCAACCAGATCCCGGCCGTGCGGCTGCTGACCGCCGGCGCCCTGTTCGGCGCCGATGCGGTGATCCCCAGCCTGGAAAACCGGCTGGCGCCCGTCGGCCGGCTGGACATGGATAGCCGCGGCCTGCTGATCCTCTCGGAGGACGGGGTGGTGGCCAAGGCGGTCATCGGCCCGGAGTCGGACCTGGAGAAGGAATACCGGGTCAAGGTGACGGGACAGATCACCGACAAGAAGCTGGCCATGCTGCGCCACGGCCTGCAGCTGGACCGGCGGCAGTTGCGGCACGCCAAGGTCACCCTGATTGGCGATCAGCTGCTGCGCTTTGTCCTGAAGGAAGGCCGCAATCGCCAGATTCGGCGGATGTGCGACCTGGTGGACCTGCATGTGGTCGATCTGCTGCGGGTGCGGATCGGTTCGCTGAAGCTGGGGGACCTGCCGGAGGGCCGCTGGCGCCCGGTCACCGCTCAGGAGCGGGCCGAGCTGATCAGCCCGCCGGCGCATCCGGAGCGGCTGAGGACGAAGCCGGGGGGCTAGCGGCCGCCCCGCTCCCGCGTGCGAGAGAGGGGCTATAAGGCGAGGCTCAGGCCGGTTGGGCCAGGGCCTTGTCGAGGTTCACCGCGACCTTGTCGATGAAGCCTTCGGTGGTCAGCCAGCCCTGGCTGTCGCCGACCAGCAGGGCCAGGTCCTTGGTCATGGAGCCGCTTTCCACGGTTTCCACGCAGACGCGCTCCAGGGTGCGGGCGAAGCGGTCCAGCTCGGCGTTGCCGTCCAGCTTGGCGCGGTGTTCGAGACCCCGCGTCCAGGCGAAGATCGAGGCGATGGAGTTGGTCGAGGTGCTCTCGCCCTTCTGGTGCTGGCGGAAGTGGCGGGTGACGGTGCCGTGGGCGGCCTCGGCCTCCATGGTCTTGCCGTCCGGTGTGATCAGCACAGACGTCATGAGGCCGAGCGAGCCGAAGCCCTGCGCCACCTGATCTGACTGCACGTCGCCGTCGTAGTTCTTGCAGGCCCAGACGTAGCCGCCCGACCACTTCATGGAGGAGGCCACCATGTCGTCGATGAGGCGATGCTCGTAGGTGATGCCCTTGGCCTTGAAGAGGTCGGCGAACTCGGCCTCGTAGACCTGCTGGAAGAGGTCCTTGAAGCGGCCGTCGTAAGCCTTGAGGATCGTGTTCTTGGTGGACAGGTAAACAGGCCAGCCGAGGTTGAGGCCGTAGTTGAGGGAGGCCCGTGCGAAGTCGCGGATCGACGCGTCGAGGTTGAACATCCCCATCGCGACCCCCGCGCTGGGCGCGTCGTAGACCTCGCGCTCGATCACCGCGCCGTCCTCGCCCACGAACTTCATCGTCAGCTTGCCCGGCCCGGGGAAGCGGAAGTCGGTGGCGCGGTACTGGTCGCCGAAGGCGTGGCGGCCCACCACGATGGGCTTGGTCCAACCGGGGACGAGGCGGGGCACGTTGCGGCAGATGATCGGCTGGCGGAAGATCACGCCTCCCAGGATGTTGCGGATCGTCCCGTTGGGCGACTTCCACATC
>NZ_JANPJP010000293.1:0-3040 GCF_031425575.1 Phenylobacterium sp. | reverse complement strand
CACGCGCAAGGCCATCCTGGCCGGGCTGGCCCAGGTGGTCGACCGCTACGACCGCGACGGCAAGGCCGAGCCGACCGCCCCCTAGAGCGACCGGCGCAGTTCGCGCGACATCACGGCGTCGCGGGGCGCCTCTTCCAGAGTATAGGTTCCGGCCGGGGTCTGGGTGACCAGACCGGCCTTGCCGGGTCCATCCAGCTTCAGCCAGTCCAGGCCCTGGGCCAGGGTCAGGACGGCGGGCTCGCTGTCCTGCAGCTCGGCCAGGTCGGCGCCCGTCGGGCCGGTGACGATGGCGAAGCTCTCCAGCAAGCCGTCCGACGTGTCGGCCCGGTCCCACACGGCGGCGAAGTAGCGGACCTTGTCGGCGGCAGCCGTGGGGGTCCAGGTCGCCTCCCAGCGGCGCTTGGGCTGCCCCTTGCGCCAGCCGGCCGGCTCTTCATAGACGACGAAGGAGGTCAGAGGGACCAGGGCCCGGCGGCTCGCATAGGCCTCCCGGAAGATGGGCGAGGTCTCAAGGCTCTCAATTTCGGCGTTGGCGCAAAGGGTCTTCCAGGCCAGGACCGGCCCCTTGTGGAAGGCCGGGACCAGCCACCAGCGGCGGACCACGGCCTCCAGGCCCTCGGCGCCTTGGCGGATCAGGAAGGCGCTGTCGGTGGGCCTGACGGGGACGTCCCAGGCCCGGGACGGCGGCGTGTCGGTCCAGAAGACCGGCGTGGTCTCGAACCGGCGCAGGTCTTCGCCAGGATGGACCCGCAGGTGGAACTCGATGGTCATGGCGGTGCTATGCGCGCGGCTCCGGCGCCGGGCAAGACCGCGCGCCGTCGTCCTTCGGATTACAGCGATTTAACCCGCGGCACGGCTTTCGCCCTGGCGGGCGGCCCCCTAGGGTCCCGCGTAACATTTGTAACAGACCTGGGAGGGCGCGATGCTTAGCCGCCGCCATCTTCTGCTCACCGCCGGCGCCGCCCTGGCCCTGGGCGGGTGCGCCACCGCGACGCCTGCTCCGCTCCCGCCGGCCCCGCCGCCACCCGCGCCGCCGCCGGGTCCCAGCGCCAACGAGAAGTTGGCCAAGCTGCTGGACGCCTTCTTCGAGGAGGCCCTGGACGACTCCCCGGAGCTGGTCACCCAGCTCGGCCTCGACAAGGGCGCGCGGGCCGACGCCAAGCGCCGCCTGTCGGACGCCTCCGTCGCCGATCTCGACCGTGACCGCGCCCTCACCGCCGATCAACTGGCCCGGATGAAGGCCATCGACCGCGCGCAGCTGACCGGCATGAGCGCCATCAACTACGACGCGGTGATCTTCGGGATCGCCAACACCGATGAGGCGAACCGGCGGTTCAAGTACGGCTCGGAGGGCGCGGGCTTCCCCTATGTCCTGTCGCAGCTCAGCGGCTCCTACCGCTCGACACCCGACTTCCTGGGCAACCAGCATGTCATCGAGACCAAGGCGGACGCCGACGCCTACCTGTCGCGCCTCGAGGCTTATGCCGTCGTGATGGACCAGGAGACCGAACGTGCCCGCCGGGATGTGGGCCTGGGGATGATCCCGCCGGACTTCGCCATCGACGGGGCGCTCGCGCAGATGAACAACCTGCGGACCACGCCGGATCGCTCACCCCTGGTGAGCCAGCTGGTGGCCAAGGTGAAGGACAAGCAGATCGCCGGTGACTACGGCGCCTTCGCCTCGAAGATCTACCTGGAGAAGGTGCGGCCGGCCCTGGAGCGGCAGATCGCCTTCATGACGGAGATCCGGCCCCGGGCGGTCCATGACGCCGGCATCGGCGGCCGGCCCGATGGCGAGGCCTATTACGCCCTGGCCCTGCGCAATTCGACCACCACCACCCTTGTCGGCGGCGGAGATCCACCAGATCGGGCTGGAGCAGGCCAGGGAGCTGTCGGAGCGGGCCGACACCATCCTGAAGGCCCAGGGCTACAGCAAGGGCAGCGTCGGCGCGCGGATCCAGGCCCTCTACAAGGACAAGAAATACCACTACGCCAACACCGACCCGGCCAAGGAGAAGTTGATCGCCGACCTGAACCTGCAGGTTCAGGCGATGGCCAAGCGTCTGCCGGAGTATTTCGGAGCCCTGCCCAAGGCGCCGCTGGACATCAAGCGGGTGCCCAAGTTCATCGAGGCCGGGGCCCCGGGCGGCTACTACAACCAGGCCACCCTGGATGGGTCCCGGCCCGGCATCTACTGGATCAACCTGCGCGACACCGCCGAATATCCCACCTGGGCCCTGCCGACCCTGACCTATCACGAGGGGCTTCCAGGCCATCACTTGCAGCTGACCCTGCAGCAGGAGGCCGACCTTCCGATGCTGCGGCGGGCCTCCTTCCTGTCGGCCTATGGCGAGGGCTGGGCCCTCTATGCCGAGAAGCTGGCCCAGGAGATGGGGGTCTATGCTGACAATCCCCTCGCCGAGATCGGCTATCTGCAGTCGTCTCTGTTCCGCTCGGCGCGCCTGTTGGTGGACACCGGCCTGCACGCCATGGGCTGGAGCCGGGAGAAGGCCATCGCCACCATGACCTCGATCGACGGCTCGCCCACCAGCGCGGCGGCCACCGAGATCGAGCGCTATTCCGTCTGGCCGGGCCAGGCCTGCAGCTACATGGTCGGCAAGCTCACCTGGCTGCGGCTGCGGGACAAGGCCCGTGCGGCGCTGGGACCCCGGTTCGACATCCGCAAGTTCCACGACGCCGGCCTGCTCTCCGGCGCCATGCCGCTGACGGTGCTGGAAGCCGTCATCGACACCTACATCGCCACCAACAAGGCCTGACCCCATGACCGTTCTTGATCGCCGCGGCTTCCTCCTGACCACCGCGAGCGCGGCCTTGATGGCCGCGGCGCCCGCCCTGGCCCAGGGGCCGGAGGACGCCAAGCTCAAAGCCCTGCTGGACAAGATCTTCGAGGACCAGGTGGACGAGAGCCCGCAGCGCGCCACGTCGCTGGGCCTCGACAAGGGCGCGCGGGCGGCTCTCAAGGGGCAGCTGGACGAGCGCTCGGCGGCGGCGCGGGACGCCCGCCTGGCCAAGGTGCGCA
>NZ_JANPJP010000292.1:0-4196 GCF_031425575.1 Phenylobacterium sp. | reverse complement strand
CTGGAGCGGGCGAAGAGATTCGAACTCTCGACCCCAACCTTGGCAAGGTTGTGCTCTACCACTGAGCTACGCCCGCACTCCGTGAAACCGATCCCCGTGAGGATTGGCCCCGAAATTCGAGAGCGGGCTTATGGCAGAGGGTCCGGGGCTTGGCAAGCACGGCTGGTCCCTATTGTCGGATTTCTCAGCCCATGAAGCGCGGGGCCTTGAGGCGGCGCTTGTTCACATGGTCCTTCGGGGCCTCGTTTTCGATCTCCGGCGGGAACTCGCCTTTGAAATAATAGCGCTGCCAGGCCTCCTTTGTGGCCTCCGGATCGAGGCGGAAGATCTTGGCGTTGAACTCCGCGCGATGCTTCTCCCAGACGTCGTACTGGTCGCGGAGTTCCGGATTGCGGTCCATCGACTTAATCACCGGCTGGACGTCGTTGAGCGCCTTGTCCTGCACCAGGGTGATGAAACAGAAGGGCTCGCCCTTCTCAAACCGCACCGAGCCCGGCCGGGTGAAGATCCAGTTCATCGTGAAGGGGAAGGGCAGCCAATCGGTCTCCACCAGGCCCGCCAGGGGCTGGATACCGTCCTTGACGTGGTTAGGCGGCCCCTGGGCGATCATCGACCAGCCGGGCGAGGTGCGGAACAGGTAGCCCGGATGGAAGGTCACCACCCCGTGGCTGAAGTGACTCTTGGCGAAATGATGGAAGTCGGGGTGCGGATAGTCGGTCTGGAGCTTGATGTCTTCCTGCCGGGTCCCGCCGTTCCAGGTGGCGGTGAAGGCCATCGGGCAGAGGATTTCCCAGCCCGTGGTATTGGCCATGGACAACGGCAGACAGCGATACGGGTGGCGCTCGGCGAAATGATCCATCCAGGCGCGCTGGGGGCGGCCCGGCACGATCTCCGGAGGGCGCAGGGCGGTGGGGTAACACTCAAGCAGCATGGCGGGCTCTCACGCGATGACCAGGTTTGTTGGTCTAGCCAGCCTGTCGCCGCCGCGTCCAGTTCGCTAATCAGATCGGATGCAGACACGCCCCGACCTGATCGACTTTTTCGACGCCCACGGGATCGACCACGCCACCACCGACCACGAGGCGGTGTTCCGGGTGGGAGAAGGCGAGGAGATCAAGCATGGGATCGCCGGCGCCCACACCAAAAACCTGTTCCTGAAGGACGCCAAGGGCCGTCTCTGGCTGATCTCGGCCCAGGACTCGACGGTGATCGACCTCAAGCACCTGCACCCGGTGATCGGTTCTGCCCGGCTCTCCTTCGGCAGCGCCGAGCTGATGGCGGAGACGCTCGGGGTGACGCCGGGGTCAGTCACCGCCTTCGCCATGATCAACGACACCGACCGGCGCGTGACCTTCGTGCTGGACCAGGCGCTCGCCCAGGCCGAACAGGTAAATTTTCACCCTCTGACCAACACCGCCACCACCACGGTGAGCCAGGCGGGCCTGCGGAAATTCTTTGCCAGGCTTGAGATTTCGCCCCTTGTAGTGGATTTCACCACCCTATCGGTGGTGGGGCACGGTTTCGTCCGTTGAAGACCGCGCCGCTTGGGACCATTTTAGCCGCCACGACGTTCAAACCCCTTAGACGGGAAAGACCATAGCCATGACCTTGATCGGCGAAACCGCCTCCAACGCCGGCGGCGATCTCATCACCGACGGCAGCGACGCCGGATTCATGGCCGATGTGATCGAGGCCTCCAACACCGTTCCGGTGATCGTCGACTTCTGGGCGCCCTGGTGCGGTCCCTGCAAGCAACTCGGCCCCTCCATCGAAAAGGCGGTGCTGGCGGCCAAGGGCAAGGTCAAGCTGGTGAAGATCGACATCGACAAGCACCCGCAGTTCGCCGGCCAGCTGCGCGTGCAGTCCATCCCGGCGGTGTTCGCCTTCTCCGGCGGGCGACCTATCGACGGCTTCATGGGCGCCCTGCCCGACAGCCAGGTGAAACAGTTCGTCGACCGCATCGCCGGCCAGGCGCCGGCCAACGAGGCCGACGAACTGCTGGCCATGGCCAAGGAGTCCCTGGACCTGGGCGACCTGGGCGGCGCGGCCCAGGCCTTCGCCCAGGTGCTGCAGGCCGATCCGGCGAACCTGAAGGCCATCGGCGGCCTCGCCCGCGTCTACCTGCAGGGCGGCGACCCCGAGAAGGCCCGGGAGATCGCCGACATGGCCCCGGAAGGCGCCAAGGACGCTGACCTCGACAGCGTGCGCGCGGCGCTCACCCTGGCCGACGCCGCGCCGGAGGAGACCTCCGACCTGGAAAAGCGTATCGCCGCCGATCCAGATGACCATGAGGCCCGCTACGAACTGGCCACGGCGCTCGCGGGGCGTGGGGCCTGGGAGGCGGCGTCCGATCACCTGCTGAAGATCATCGAGGCCGATCGCGCCTGGAACGACGAGGCCGCCCGCAAGCAGCTGATCACCATCTTCGAGGCCGCCGGGCCGGGCTCCGACATCGCCCGCAGCGGGCGGCGGCGGCTGTCGGCGATCCTGTTCTCGTGAAGGGCGAACGGGCGATACCCAGCGGCTCTCAGTGCCCCTCGGACCTGCCGCAGGTGATCCCGGTCTTTCCCCTGGACGGCGCCCTGCTGCTGCCCGGCGGCGAACTGCCTCTTCGGATCTTCGAACCCCGCTACCTGAACCTGGTGGACGACGTCATGGCTGGTGACCGCATGATCGGCATGGTCCAGACGCGGGCCGGCGGCGAGCGGGCCCGGCCCAACCTTGCGCATGTCGGCTGCGCTGGCCGCATCACCAGCTTCAACGAGACCTCTGACGGCAGCTATCTGATCACGCTCACCGGGGTCTGCCGGTTCGAGGCGGGCGAGGAACTGGCGGTGAGGACCCCCTATCGCCAGGTGCGCACCACCTTCGCCCCCTTCTTCGGCGACCTGGCCGACGAGGAGGTCGATACCAACGAGTTCGACCGCAAGCGCTTCGCCGTGGCGCTGAAGAAGTACCTGAACCGCCGCGAGCTCGACATCGACTGGGACACCGCCGAGACCGCGCCCCTGGAAAGCCTGGTCACCAGCCTGGCCATGGGCCTGCCCTTCGAGCCCCTGGAAAAGCAGGCCCTGCTGGAGGCGCCCACCCTCGTGGAGCGCGTCGACGCCCTGACGACGTTGCTCGAGATCGACGCCCTGGAAGACGGCGATGACGCCGGCCACTCCATGCAGTAGGGATGGCGCCCATGACGCAGCCCCTCCCCGCCCTCACCGTGGACATCGATCCGCGCCTGCTGGAAATCCTGGTCTGCCCGGTGACCCACGGGCCGCTGACCTATGACCGCGACAAGGCCGAACTGGTCTCCAAGTCCGCCAACCTCGCCTATCCGATCCGTGACGGCGTGCCGATCATGCTGCCGGAAGAGGCCCGGGAACTGACCGACTAGAAGGCGAGCACCCGGCGCACACTCTCCTCGACGCTGGGCGCGTCGGTGATTTCCAGCACCGGACAGGTGAGGGTCGAGAGCCAGGACCGATGGCTGGCCAGGCTGCGGCCGCCGTTGGAGCCGTCGTCATAGCCCCGCGACCAGGTCATGAACTTCACATGCGCCTCGTGCATGTCGCCGCCGGGCTCGATGCGGTCGCCGTAGCGTAGCCGCTCGCGGGCCAGGCTTCGGGCCATGCGGATCTCGGGGTCGAGATAGAGGAAGACCACCAGGTCCAGGCGCCCCACCACCTCCAGGCCCCAGGAGAGCAGGGACCCCGACAGCACCCAGGACTCGTTGGCCGGGACCGCGGCGCTCAGCAGGGCGGCCCGCTCAGGCTGGGGCCGCTGGGTGGTGAAAGGCGGCTCGGTGGGCAGCCAGAAGAAATGGTCGCTGTCCTGGTGGGGTACGTCCATGGCCTGGGCCAGGGCGGCGCCCAGGGTCGTCGTCCCGGAGCCCGAGGCTCCGACGATATGGATGCGCTGCGCGGCCATGCTCACTCTCCCCGGAGCCCCTCAGCTACCGGGGCAGCCCGGGGATGGCCAGCATAGGAGCCCTCTAAAGCGCCTCGCCCCGCAGCAGCCGGGGCAGGTCGCCGGAGGCTCCGCCCGCGTCGTGCATGAAGAACCGGCGGGCGGGGCCGATCCGGTTGACCACCGACATGCCGGCCCCGCGCGCCAGGCGCAGCAGAGGATTGTCGTTGGAGAACAGCCGCACGAAGACGTCGGTGGCCGCCGCCAGCATGATGTTGTCGAAGCTGCGCCAGCGG
>NZ_JANPJP010000291.1:0-7519 GCF_031425575.1 Phenylobacterium sp. | reverse complement strand
GTTAGGTGATGCCGATCCTTCTCCCCTTGTGGGAGAAGGGGGCCGTGCGGAGCAGGGTCGGATGTGGGGTCGGTAGGCCTCTCGGATTAGGACGGTCGGGTAGGTACGGCGGGGGGAGCGTGACCCCTCATCCGACCGGTCTCCGACCGGCCACCTTCTCCCGCAAAGGGAGAAGGCCCGCTTGTTCCTAAGCCTTGGCGCGGGGGCCCATGTTGTAGGGGCCGCCCTTCTGGAGGGCGGCCTGATAGGCCGGGCGGGCCTGGAAGCGTTCCAGCCAGGCGGCGATATTGGGATAGGTCGCCAGCCGGCCAAAGGCGCCGGTGACCTCGCCCACGAAGCTCATCTGGACATCCGCGCCCGAGAACTCCGAACCCATGATCCAGTCCTTGCCTGCCAGGGCGCCGTCGACATAGCCGAGATGGTTGGCGATCTCGCTCTCCAGGCGCGGATGCAGCGGCGCGCCGGCCTCGCCGAGGCGGCCGACATACATGAACAGCATCAGGGGCAGCATGGCCGAGCCCTCGGAATAGTGCAGCCACTGCTGGTACTCATCGTAGGCCGGCGTCGAGGGATCGGGCTGCAGCCTGCCGCCGGCATGGCGGCGGATGATGTAGTCGATGATCGCGCCGCTCTCGATGACCGTCATGTCGCCGTCGGTGACCACAGGGGATTTGCCCAACGGGTGGACGGCTTTCAGTTCGGCCGGCGCCAAGCGGGTGGTGGCGTCGCGGGCGTAGTGCTTGATCTCGTAGGGAAGCTTCAGCTCCTCCAGCAGCCAGAGAATGCGCTGCGAGCGCGAGTCGTTGAGGTGGTGGACGACGATCATGGCGCTCTCCTGAAATGCTTTACGACGTATAGGCTCACCTTGCGGCGGGCGCCTATAGTCGGCGGATGTCTAACTTGATCCTGCCTCGACTGACTGATCTCCTGGCCCAGGCTGCAGACGCCGCCGAGGCCGTCGTGGGCGAGGCCAAGGCCGCCGTCGCAGCCCTGGTCACCCGCGACGGCCGGCTGGACCGCGCGGCCATCGACGCCCAGCAGCACGTGGCCCACGGCCTGGCCTGGGCGGCTGCCTATGCCGAGACCCTGCGCCAGACCGCGGTCTGGGCGCGCGACCTGGAGGGGGATTTCGGCGAGGCCGAGGCCCTGCCCGCCCAGCTGCTGGCCTTCGAGTATCTGAGCCAGCTGGCGGGCGGCATTCCCATGAACCAGGGGGAGATGTTCCGGCTGAGCGACCTGGGCCTGCTGGACGACCGCCTGCGTCCGGTGATCGACCGCCTGCGCCCCGGCGGCGCCCAAGACGTGAAGAGCCGCATCGTCGAGCTGCTGGAGGCTGCGCGGGGCCGCCCGTCCCTAGAGGCCAGCGGCCTGGACACCACCCTCGACATGATCCGCGACCAGTTCCAGGCGTTCGCGGCCGAGAAAATCACCCCCCACGCCCACGGCTGGCACCTGCGCGACGAGCTGATCCCGCTGGAGTTGCTGCAGGAGCTGGCTGAGCTGGGGGTCTTCGGCCTGACCGCGCCGGAGGAATATGGCGGCTCGGGCCTGGGCAAGATCGCCATGTGCGTGGTGTCGGAGGCCCTGTCGCGGGGCTGGATCGGGACCGGGTCCCTGGCCACCCGCTCGGAGATCGCCGCCGAACTGCTGCTCGCCCACGGGACCGACGACCAGAAGGCCCGTCTGCTGCCCGGCATCGCCTCCGGCGCCATCATTCCCACCGCCGTCTTCACTGAGCCGGAGTCGGGATCGGACCTCGGAAGCCTGCGCAGCCGGGCGGTGCGAGACGGCGAGGTATGGCGGGTCAGCGGCGCCAAGACCTGGATCACCCATGCGGCCCGAGCCGACCTGATGACCCTGCTGGTGCGCACCGATCCGGCGAGCAAGGACCATCGCGGCCTCTCCATGCTGCTGGCGGAAAAGCCGCGCGGGACCAAGGCCGAGCCGTTCCCGGCTGCCGGCATGAGCGGCGGCGAGATTGCGGTGATCGGCTATCGGGGCATGAAGGAGTACGAACTGGCCTTCGACGGCTTCGAGGTTTCGCAGGCCAACCTGCTGGGCGGCGTCGAGGGCCAGGGCTTTTCGCAGCTGATGGCCACCTTCGAGAGCGCTCGCATCCAGACCGCGGCCCGCGCCATCGGGGTCGGACAGGCGGCCCTCGACATCGCCCTGGACTACGCCCTGGCGCGCAAGCAGTTCGGCCAGCCGATCGCCGACTTCCCCCGCGTGGCCAACAAGCTGGCCATGATGGCCGCCGAGCTGCTGGGGGCGCGGCGGCTGGCCTGGTTCGCGGCGCGGGCCAAGGACGAGGGCCGACGCTGCGACCTGGAGGCCGGGATGGCGAAGCTCGTGGCCGCCCGGGTGGCCTGGGCCGCCGCCGACAACGCCGTGCAGATCCACGGCGGGACGGGCTTTGCGGTGGAGCAGCCGGTGAGTCGCCTGCTGGCCGACGCCCGCATCCTCAACATCTTCGAAGGCGCCGGCGAGATCCAGGCCCAGGTGATCGCCAGACGGCTTCTCGAGGGCGGCAACTGAGTTACGGCCTGGGCGCGAAGCCCTGGCTGATCAGGCCGATGTGGCGGTCGAAGACGGCGCTCATGGCCTCGGCGTCGCTGTCGTTCCAGGCGGCCAGGCGGTAGGTCCAGGCGTAGGAGGCCATCAGGGTGTCCACAGCGATCTCGAGGTCGGTCGCCGGGTCGACATCGCCGCGGGCGACCCCTTCGGCCAGGCAGTCCTTCACCACCTGCTTGAGGTGCGGGTTGCGTCCGAACGGACGGGACGCCGGTTCCAGGGTCCAGTCATAGGCCGCCGCGATATGGGCCAGGAACAGCTTCGTACGACGGGTCTCGAAGGCGTAGTGGATGGCGAACATCGACCGCAGACGATCGGCGGTCGAGCCGCGCAGATGCGGCACGACGCGGTCAAGCTCCGCATAGAGGGCGTCCAGCCGGTCGGCCATGACCTGGCTGAGGATGTCGCCCTTCGAGGAGAAGGTGGTGAACACGCTGCCCACCGAAACCTCGGCGACGCGGGCGATCTCGCGGACCGTGGTCTCTTCATAGCCCCGCGTCTCAAAGAGATCGCGCGCCGCGTCGAGCACACGTTTGCGCGTGGCCTCCTTCTGAGACTGTCTGACGCTCAAACGGTTTCCCCCTTGACGCCGCATCGCGAACGCGCGGCTTTACCCAAGGTTAGGGTGAAACCTCAGACCGCGACGCCCCGCTCAATCGGGCGCGACAATACGTCGCACCCGACTCGGGTCAACCGCGGCGGGCGCCGGCGAGGATGACGCGGATCTGGTCCTTCGCCTTGGCCTGCAGCGCGTCGATGCTCCAGCCCAGGAAGATCGCCTCCGGGTAGTTGGCCAGGTAGCAGTCGAACAGCATCTGGGTGCGGAGTTTGACCTCGGCCTCCTGGCTGAGTTCGCCGCGCTCCACGCCGGCCAGCAGCTGTTCGCTGATCAGATCGTGCAGGGCCAGAACCGGCGCCATGTTGCGAAGCTCCGGGCCCTGGTCCGGGGTCCAGGAGATCGAGAAGGCGGCGCGGGCCAGGGGCAGCTGGGTCTTATAGAAGGCGTAGCCGGCGCAGAAGGCCTTCAGCAGGCAGTCGTCCACGGCGCGGCCCCGGTGAGCGGCCTCGCGCATGACCTCGGCCAGGGACGCCATGTCCACGAGCATGATCTCGCGGAACAGGTCCGACTTGTCGGTGAAGTTGGCGAACACCGCGCCGGTGGACATGCCGGCGGCCGCCGCGATGTCGCGGATAGTGGCGCCTTCATAGCCCTCTTCCGAGAACAGTCGGCGCGCGGCGGCCAGCACCTTGGCGCGTGTCTGCTGCTTGGCCAGGGCGCGCCGCGTGGGCACGCGGACTTCGGCTTCCTGGGCGCCGTGGAGGGTGACGGGGTCGTGTTTCATGATGTGCGTTCAGCCTGGGGAGGGCCGCCTTCGCGTGTTGTTCAATCCGTACACAAACTCTTCGACCTGACGACTTCAGCCCGACATGAATCCGCACGGGCTGACGCCCGCCTGGAAATGTCGCGCTGACGAGCGGTCAGCCCGCACTACAACTGCAGAAATCGGACGCGGGGAGACGTCCAGGCCATGAGCCCGGTCGGGCCATATGGCGTTTCATCGTTCTCTAACCCGATCGCCGCGGCGCGTCCAAGCGAAAGGGTCAAATTTTTGATCAAGTTCAGCTAACTCGTTCCGCGATACGAGAGTTGAGTGGGATTTAGCTCATAGGTTGAGGCAAGACTGTGTGGCGCAGCGTCGCATCCGCCATTTTTGGGCGATTATTATCGTTGCAGGTCAGAGACATGGCGGGACGACATATCCGGGATCAGTGAGCGCGCTCGCGTAACAATGTTCCAACGCGCGATTCGGCGGGTGGTTTCACGGGGCGGCCCGACTTAGATTGCACCCATGGAACGCGCATTTGACATCCTCATCCCTCTCGCCCTGCTGGCGGTGACGGTCACCCTCTTCATCGGCCTCTTCGCCTTGTTCCGCGGGGGCGAATTCGGACGGACCTATTCCAACAGGCTGATGCGGCTGAGGGTGCTGCTGCAGGCGATCGCCGTGGCCCTTCTGGTGGCCGCGGTCTGGTGGCGGCGCCAGGCCTAGGCGATGGTCACGCTCAACAGGATCTATACGCGGACCGGCGACAAGGGCGCGACCCGCCTGGCGACGGGCGCCACCGTCAGCAAGGCCTCCTTGCGGGTGGAGACCTATGGAGCGGTGGACGAGGCCAACGCCTGTATCGGCCTGGCCCGCCTGCACACCACCGGTGAGTTCGACCTGATGCTGGAGCGCATCCAGAACGAGCTGTTCGACCTGGGCGCCGATCTCTCGACGCCGGCCAAGGCCGACGAGGCCCAGGGCGAGATGCTGCGCATCCTCGACAGCCAGGTGGCGCGGATCGAGAGCGAGATCGACGCCCTGAACGCCGACCTGCCGGCGCTCGCCTCCTTCGTCCTGCCTGGCGGGACCCCGGCGGCGGCGGCCCTGCACCAGGCGCGGACGGTGGCGCGACGCGCCGAGCGGGTCGCCGTGGCCCTGATGGAATCTGGGGAACAGGTCTCCGGTCCCGCCTTCCGCTATCTTAACCGGCTGTCAGACCTGCTGTTCGTGGCGGCGCGCCACGCCAACGACGGCGGCAGGGCCGATGTCTTCTGGAAGTCCGGCGCCACGCGTTGACCGCAGGGCTATTGGGCCGAGGCGGCCTTCACCTTGGCCGCGTGTTCCTTGGCGGCCTTGCGCTGTTCGGGCGTGTCGATCACCCGGCCGGTGATGTCGGAGATCAGCACCGGACGGGCGCAGGTCCGGCCGCGCCAGTCCCACCAGTCGCCGCGGGCCTCGCAGGCCTGGCCGGGCATGGCCCATCCTACCTGATAGACCGTGACCGCCACGAGGGAGAGGGCGAAGACGCCCACGAAAATCAACATCAGGCGCTTGATCGTTCGGTTCATGATCTTCGTCTTGCAGGAGTTTCGAGCAGGCTGGGGGCCCGTTCCGTCAAAATTGCGGCGCAGTGTGTCAGGCGTCGGCTTGCATTGCGCGTCGGAACCGTTATGCCCCAACCGTTCAATTTTTAGCAATTTGAGGCGTTAGCGAAGCCATGAAGGTGCTCGTCCCCGTAAAGCGGGTGATCGACTACAACGTCAAGGCCCGGGTCAAAGCCGACCAGACCGGTGTGGACCTTGCCAATGTGAAGATGTCCATGAACCCCTTCTGCGAGATCGCGGTCGAAGAGGCCGTGCGCCAGAAGGAAAAGGGCGTCGCCACGGAAGTGGTGGCCGTGTCCATCGGTCCGATCCAGGCGCAGGAAACCCTGCGCACGGCTCTGGCCATG
Source organism: Phenylobacterium sp. (assembly GCF_031425575.1). Classification (GTDB taxonomy): domain Bacteria; phylum Pseudomonadota; class Alphaproteobacteria; order Caulobacterales; family Caulobacteraceae; genus Phenylobacterium. The sequence goes on along the minus strand of NZ_JANPJP010000291.1, from coordinate 1,669 downwards.
GGCGCCGACCGCGCGATCCTGATCCAGACCGACCAGGACCCTGAGCCCCTGGCCGTCGCCAAGCTGCTCGCCGCCATCATCGGCGAAGAGAGCCCCGACGTCGTGATCATGGGCAAGCAGGCCATCGACGGCGACAACAACGCCACCGGCCAGATGCTGGCGGCGCTGCTGGACTGGCCCCAGGCGACCTTCGCCAACTCGGTCGAGCTCAATGCGGGCGACGCCAAGGTGGGCCGTGAGGTCGACGGCGGCATCCAGACCATCGACGTGACCCTGCCGGCGATCATCACCGCCGACCTGCGTCTCAACGAGCCGCGCTACGCCTCGCTGCCCAACATCATGAAGGCCAAGAAGAAGCCGCTGGACGTGAAGGACGCCGCCTCGCTCGGCGTCGACACCGCGCCGCGCCTCAAGGTCGTGAAGGTCACCGAACCGCCCAAGCGCGTCGGCGGCATCAAGGTGGAAAACGCCACCGACCTGGTCACCAACCTCAAGACCGCGGGGGTGCTCTAATGGCCGTTCTCGTTATCGCCGATCATGACAACGCGTCCCTCAAGGACAGCACCCACAAGACCGTGACCGCAGCCCTCGCGCTGTCGTCCGACGTCGACATCCTGGTGGCCGGTTCCGGCGCCAAGGCCGTCGCCGAGGCCGCCGGCAAGATCGCCGGCGTCCGCAAGGTGCTGCTGGCCGAAAGCGACGCCCTGGGTCAGGGCCTGGCCGAAGCCGTCACCGCGGTCGTCGTCCCCTTGATGAGCGGCTACGACGCCGTCCTGACGCCGGCCACCTCGCAGGGCAAGAACTACAGCCCCCGCATCGCGGCCAAGCTGGACGTCGCCCAGATCTCGGAAATCGTCGAAGTGATCGACGCCTCCACCTTCGTGCGGCCGATCTATGCCGGCAACGCGCTGGAGACCGTTCAGTCCTCCGACGCCAAGAAGGTGATCACCGTCCGCGCCACCGCCTTCAAGGCGGCCGGTGAGGGCGGCTCGGCCTCGGTCGAGAGCACGGGCGCCGGCGACGGCGCGCCCAAGACCAAGTTCGTGGACCAGCAGCTGGTGAAGTCGGCCCGTCCCGAACTCGCCGGCGCCAAGATCGTCGTCTCCGGCGGTCGGGCGATGGGCTCGGCCGAGGAATTCCAGCGGGTCATCGACCCCCTGGCCGACAAGCTCGGGGCCGCCATCGGCGCCTCGCGCGCGGCGGTCGATGCGGGCTACGCCCCCAACGACTACCAGGTCGGCCAGACCGGCAAGGTGGTGGCCCCGGAACTGTATGTCGCCATCGGCATCTCCGGCGCCATCCAGCACCTCGCCGGGATGAAGGACTCCAAGATCATCGTGGCGATCAACAAGGACGCCGACGCGCCGATCTTCCAGGTCGCCGACTTCGGTCTGGTGGCCGACTATAAGACCGCCGTGCCGGAACTGATGGACGCCCTGGCCGCCGCCGGGAAGTAACCCGACCGACCAAGACCGATACGATCAGGGGCGGTTCCGCGAGGAACCGCCCCTTTTCGTTGCGCCTCGGCGGGCCCGATCGCGGCGTCCGCGCCACAGTCGCCGGGCCTCCTCGCGCTGCGCCGCAGCAAAAGCCTTGGCGGCGCCGCACATCGGCATGTTAGAAACTCGTCACAAGCCGTGGCGGACAGGGATACCGCCCGGCATGATCG
>NZ_JANPJP010000290.1:0-4311 GCF_031425575.1 Phenylobacterium sp. | reverse complement strand
TGCGCGCGGCCTTCGGGGGTGGTGTTGTCGGCGACCGGGGTGGCCTCGCCGTAGGAGATGGTGGCCATGCGGTTCAGGGCCACGCCCTGCTGGCTCATATAGCGCCGCACCGCCTCGGCCCGGGCCTCGCCTAGCTTGTCGTTGTACGCGGCGTCGCCGGTGGCGTCGGTGAAGCCCTGGATCTCCAGGTAGACGTTCTTGTTCTCGCCCTTCAGCCTTTCGGCCAGCTCGCTGAGCCGCGCCTCGGCTTCCGGCGACAGGGCGTGACGGTCGGTGGGGAACTTCACCGAGTCGTCGGACAGCACCACCTGGTAGTGGAACTTGCCCTCGGCCAGCTTGTGGGCGGCCTTGGCGCGGCTCAGGGCTTCGCCCGCCGTGCCTTCCACCGTGGTCACGCGGCCGTCCACCACGGCCACCTGGTCGCGGACAAAGCCCTTGGTCGCACAGCCGCTGGTCGCCGCGCCGGCCATCACCAGGACGCCGGCCAGGGCGGTCGTTTTCAGGATCGAATTCTTCAAGGTCAGGTTCCTTCCCGTCGGGCGCGCGTGGCCCAAGATCTTGCGCTGATGAAATCAGGCGGGCCCAGAGTGGCGATGTGACGACGACAATCCGCCCGGAATCTGGCTCAGCTGCACCTTAGGCGGTCCCGCGAGCCCGCCCGGCGGGGTGCGGCGTCCACGGCCAAGGCGCCACGTTCCTGACGCCCCCCCGTGGCCCAATGGCGCCGTGACGGAGATGAGCAATCCCTTGTTCCAGCGGCCCCGGCGGGCCGGCTGGCGGAACGCCACCGGGTGGGCCGTCGCCCTCAGCGCGGCCGCGCACCTGCTGGTGGCGCTGGCCATGCTCACCGCCCGCGCGCCCCTGGAGCCGCCCCTGGAAGACCCGCCGATTCTGGTGACTCTTTACGAACCGCCGCCGCCTCCACCCCCACCGCCGCCACCGGAACCGCAACCGGCGCCTGCCTCCCAGGCCCCCGCCGACGCCGTCCCCGCCCTGCCGTCTCCCCCCGCCAGGCCCGCGCCGAAGATCAGGGTCCACGTCCCCCGCTCGGTCGTTGCGCCCATCCCGCCGGTCCATGTGACCCCGGCGCCGGTCAGCCAGCCCTTCGCCACCCTCAGCGACGGCCAACTGGTGGGCGCTGTCACCGCCGGCTCCGGCGGCGGCGGATCGGGGGAGGGCGTCGGCGGCGGCTCTGGCGGCTCCGGCGGGGCCCGTTGCGACATGGTCGAACGCCTGCAGGCCGCCCTGCGCCGCGACGCCGACATCGCGGCCGTCGTCGAGGGCGCGCGGCGCGGAACCGGCGGTCGGGCCCTGCACGTCTGGAACGGCGACTGGGTGCAGAACCCGGGCCAGGCCGGCAAGGGCCTCGCGGGCCTGCGCCAGGCCATCGCCATGGAGGTGGCCTTCGCCCCGGCGGCCTGCCGCGCCCAACCCATGCGCGGCCTGGTGCTGATCTCGCTCGGGGACGGGGCGGGGGCCAGCCGCCTGGCGCTCGGGACCGGCGCCTGGCGCTGGACCGACCTGCTGGCCGCGCGTCGGTAAACTCCCCCACCCCTAAATCCGCTCACCCCGGCGCAGGCCGGGGCCCTGCGGTGGCTCTATCCGGCGAAGTAGAAAGGTCAGCGACCTATTCCTCCCCCGTTTAGGGGGGTGGGGGACCGCCGATAGGCGGTGGAGGGCGCGCGACCGGGCGCCGTAGATGGGGCTCGCCCCTTCCACCACGCCTGCGGCGCGGTCCCCCTTCCCCGTAAACGGGGCAGGAAAGGGATTACCCCACCGCCTCCGCCTCGGCCCCGACCCGCTCAAGCACCGTCTCGATGCCGGCCATCAGCAGGTGGGCGGTGATGGGTTTGGCGATGTGGTGGTCGGCGCCGGCGGCCATGGCGTCGCGGCGGTGCTGGGTCATGGCGTTGGCGCTCAGCATGATGATCGGGGTCCGCGCGGCCCCGCGCCGCCGTTCCTCGTCGCGCAGGGCCATGGTGGCGGTCAGGCCGTCCATCACCGGCATCTGCATGTCCATCAGCACCAGGTCGAAGAAGCCGGCCTGGAACGCCGCCAGGGCCTGGGCGCCGTCCTCAGCGAGCGTGATCTCCGCCCCAAGCGGCGCGAGGATCAGTTGCACGACCTTCTGGTTGATGGGGTGGTCCTCGGCCAGCAGCACCCACAGGGCGTCGACCCGGGCCAGCTGCGTTGCGAACGTGGCGGGACGGGCGTCAGGGTCGACCGCCGCCGGCGCCCTGGGCAGGGGGAAGGTCGCCCGGAAGACACTGCCACGCCCCGGTTCGGAGCTGGCGGTGATCTCGCCCCCCATCATCTCGACGATGGCCTTGCAGATGGAGAGGCCCAGGCCGGTCCCGCCGAACCGCCGGGTGATGGTGGCGTCGGCCTGGCTGAACCGCTGGAACAGATTGGCGCCCGTCTCCGCATCGAAGCCGACCCCGGTGTCGCGAATCTCCACGGTGAGATGGGCCGGGCCGTCGCCGGCCTCGGTCAGGCTGACCCGCAGCCGCACCCCGCCCTGGTCGGTGAACTTCACGGCGTTGGAGAGCAGGTTGCCCACCACCTGCTTGAGGCGCGTGGCGTCCCCTAGGAACTCCCCCCGCGCGCCCTCATCGAAGTCGGCTGCGAAGGCCAGGCCCTTCTCATCGGCTTTTAGCCGGTTGATGTGCAGCACGCCCTCCAGCGCTTCGGCCAGATGGAAGGGGGCGGTCTCAATCTCGAGGCGTCCGGCCTCGATCTTCGACAGATCGAGAATGTCGGAGACCAGCCGCTCCAGGGTCAGGCCCGAGGTCTCGATCAGGCCCACCATCTCCCGCTGATCAGGCGAGAGCTCGGTCTGGGCGAGCGCCGCCGCCACCCCGATCACCCCGTTCAGGGGCGTGCGGATCTCGTGGCTCATATTGGCCAGGAAGTCGGTCTTGGCCTGGTTGGCGGCCTCGGCCGCCGCATGGGCGGCCTTCATCTGCGCCTCGGCGGCCATCCGGTCGGTGACGTCGCGGGCCACGGCGAACACCTGGTCCCCCGACAGCCGCGCCCGCCACTCCAGCTGCCGGTAGCGGCCGTCGCGGTGGCGGTAGCGGTTGATGAAGCCGACGATCTCGCCGTCCGACTGGATGGCCTGCGTCAGGTCGGCGGTGGCCGGTACGTCGTCGGGGTGGATCAGCGGCAGCAGCGGCTGGCCCACCAGCTCCTCGGCGGTCCAGCCCAGAACCGTGGTCCAGGACGGGCTGACCCGCACGAACCGGCCCGCTATGTCGCGGATGCACAGCATGTCCAGCGAGACGTCGAAGAAGGTCGACAGGTCATCGGGCGGGGCGGGGACGGCTGACATTTACGCGGTACTCCAGGCTCTTACGGAACCGATCCCCATTATGGGGCCGCAGGGTCAAGCTTGGGTAAATTTTGGCGCTGGTGCTGTCACTATCTGGCGAGCCCACACCGCCGGGGCGAAGGCCGCGACCCAGATTCATCTGATGCGATACGAGGTGGCCAGGGTGAGCGTCGACGTGCCTCGGAGGCCGGGGGTCTCACCTGGGTCCCGGCCTTCGCCGGGATGAGCGGGGGAGGGTGCACCCTTCCCCCAACCCCACGGCGGGTGCATATCGGCGCGCCATGACCGACAGTCTCACCGCCTTCGCCGCCGAGAAACTGGATCAGCTGGAGAGCCGCAGCCTGCGGCGAGCACTGGTTCCCACCGACCGGATCGATGGCCTGTGGGTGGAGCGGGGCGGGCGGCGCCTGCTGTCCTTCTCCTGCAACGACTATCTGAACCTGTCGCACCACCCCGCGGTGAAGGCCGCGGCCATGGCGGCGGTCGAGCGCTACGGCGCCGGCGCCGGGGCCTCGCGGCTGGTGACCGGCGACCATCCGGTTTTCGGAGAGCTGGAGGCGCGGCTGGCGGCGCTGAAGGGCAAGCAGGCGGCTTGTGTCTTCGGCTCCGGCTACCTGGCCAACGCCGGCATCATTCCCACCGTCATGGGGCCCGGCGACCTGATCCTGGCCGACGAGCTGGCCCACGCCTGCATCTGGTCGGGCGCCCAGCTGTCCGGCGCGACCGTGCTGGCCTTCCGTCACAACGACATGGCCGACCTGGCGCAGAAGCTGGCCGCCCGGCGGGGCGCGGCCGCCCGCTGCCTGATCGCCACCGACGGGGTCTTCTCCATGGACGGCGACCTGGCGCCCCTGGACGCCATCAGCGATCTCGCCCGCGCGCATGACGCGTGGCTGCTGGTGGACGACGCCCACGGTCTCGGCGTGCTGGGGCAGGGGGGCGCGGGCGCGGGCTCGGTCTATCCCGGCGCCCACATCGAC
>NZ_JANPJP010000289.1:0-17115 GCF_031425575.1 Phenylobacterium sp. | reverse complement strand
GAGGTCTGGCGGGTGCTGTCGCCCTCGGGCCGGGTGATCCTGGTGGTGGCGGCGCGCAATGGCCTCTGGGCCAACGCCGAGGCCACCCCCTTCGGCCACGGCCGCCCCTATACCCGAAGCCAGCTGGCCGAACTGCTGCGGGAGGCCGAGCTGGAGCCCTCGGGCTGGACGCGGGCGCTGTACCTGCCGCCGGTCCCCTGGATGGCCGGCTGGGCCGAGGGCTTCGAACAGGCCGGCTCGCGCCTGTGGCCGGGGTTCGCAGGGCTGGTTCTGATGGAGGCGGTGAAACAGACCTTCGCCGTCAAGCCCCGCGCCCACCGCGCCCGGGTCCGGGTGGCGGTCCCGGCCCTCAATCCCCTGCCGGCCAGCCGGGCGCCTGTTTCGCGGGCGCCGCGCCGATCCGACTAGGGCCCCCCTTGGAGTGGGGCCCGGTTCGCCCTAGCTTGAAGGTTCACACGGCCGCCCCCGGGCGACCCAGCCGGAGATCCGCCCATGAAAATGATCGTCGCGATCATCAAGCCCAGCCGCCTCGACGCGGTGCTGGACGCCGTCACCGAGGCCGGGGCCTCGGGCCTGACGGTCACCGAGGTGCGCGGCTACGGCCGCCAGCGCGGCAAGACCGAGGTCTATCGGGGCGCCGAATACGAGGTGAAGCTGCTGCCCAAGGTGAAGCTGGAGATCGCCGTCCCCGACGACATCGCCGAACGCGTCATCGAGGCGGTGTCGCGCACCGCCAACACCGGCAAGATCGGCGACGGCAAGGTCTTCGTGCTCGACCTGGAACAGGCGCTGCGGATCAGGACCGGCGATAGGGATGCGGCGGCGATCGCGGGGTAGGGGCCCACCCGCTCATCCCGGCGACCCGAAGGGCGGCGCGAAGCAGCCAAGGCCGGGACCCAGGTGAAATCCACCCGACCTTCTTGCGAAGCCGGAAATCGGCGGGCGACCACCTCTAACCGTGCGGGATGAATCTGGGTCCCGGCCTTCGCCGGGATGAGCGGAGGTAGGGGCGGCGCATCTCATCCTCATCGACCCCGTTCGTGTGGTTCGTGTGGTTCGTGGACAATCTTGTCCGGCCGCGCGGGCGTCATGGCCCCAAGATTTGGAACCACGAACCACACTAACCACACGAACCACACGAACAGTGGGGCAGTCCCAAGCCCTCGCCGATTTCATACAGTGTCACCGTAATTCGCAATTCCTCACCGTAATTCCGAGGTTCGGCTGCGGTGGGCTCCAATTCTTACAGTTTCACCGTAATGCGTAATGCGGCTTCTAACTCAGGGAGAAAATGGATTGAAGGCCCACACTATCTCAGTGATCCGGCCTCGCTCTGAGGCAATACACACAGTGCCTTGGCGCCAAGAGTCATCGGAGTATACATCTATTGTTACCTCCGAAGAGAAAGATCGATGTATGCAATCGCCCCCCGATTTGGTCTTGATCTTGACTAACCCCAAGTTTGACAGTCTCTCGCCTCCAGCGGCGCGGGATCCGCCGATCTGGACGCCGAATTTTTGTCCGGAAGAGCCATGACCTTCTGGGTCAAATAGAACATCTTGAACGTCGTCGTGGTTTACTAGCGTAAACAAGATTACGAGCGTGAAAATGGCCATAAGACCCAAGAGTATCAGAATACGCCTCTGGCTCATGTTGTAGCTCCATGGCCGAGCCGGCCGCGCCGACCCAATAGATCGATGTTCAATAAATTTCACGCTTGAGGCGCAATTCGGGGCATGCGTCACCTGGAATGGGATCGGACGACGGTGACACTGTGGTTGCGGTGACAATGCACAAATTCAGCGACCTGCGCCCACCAGCACCGGCGGATTCAAGTGCGCTGGACCGCCCCGAAGGTGGCAGGCCATACCCACCTCAGGAACTCGTGGATGATCCGTGCGGGGCGCGCATGTCCAATCCTGCGCCGACTCACCGCTTTACGGCAACGCTGTGTGGGCTGAGGAATTGTGGGTCCGATCCCCGTACGACTCCTGGAGCCAAAGGCGTTCCCGACGAGCGCGGCCGTGTCACGCCTCAGCCGGGCGGCCATTGCCGAGCGGCATGAAGCACGCGCAGGATCACCACGGCGCGGTCGTCCTCGGCGTAGACGACAATGTAGTTGGGTCGGATGATCATTTCCCGGGTGCCTGCGACACGTCCCGGTCGATAGACCTTCGGCCGACCCGGCAATTTGGAAACCTTATCCTCGATCTCGTCTTTCAACCGCTGGGCGGCGTCGGGATTGTCGTCGGAGATGTAATCCACGATGGCGAGCAAGTCGGCCCGCGCCGCGTCGCGCCATTCAAGCGCCCGCGCGGTCACGGCGTTTCCGGTCGATGCGCGCTTGCGCCTCGTCCATCACCTGCCGATGGGGCGCCGTGGGGCCTGTGTCGGCAAGGGCCTCCTGCACCTTGGCGCGGAACCAGGCGTCATGGGCCTCGGGACCGGCTGTGAGTCCGGCGGGCAGCCCCCCCTCCTTGGCGACGCGGGTCAGCAGGATGCGGACAGCATCGGAGAGCGTGAGACCGACGCGTGCGAGCTTCTCCGAAGCATCGGCCTTGAGCTGGTTGTCCACGCGCACGTGGAGCATCGAGGTTTGAGCGGTCATGGCGGATCCTCCTGGCGGAGGGTTCATGATGTATCTCAAATGAGATGCGATCAAGGGCGGGCGGAGCCGAGCACCTCGGCAGTCATTTGCGCATTTGATATCATGTCACCGAGTTCCCCGAGGCCTCGCCTATTTCATACAGTTTCACCGTAATTCAATGCATTAGTACGGGCATTGGGGGCGGCGAGTTGATCCCGAGCTATACGTCGCTCAGGCGGCTCCATCGGAGGTGACAGCACTGCAATGCGTGGTCCGCAAGCGGCTCACTTATAAATTGCCTGATAGCGCCCAAGGGGCCCAAGCCTAAGAAGCGTGCCCGCCGCATCCGCTCGCGGTGGAGAACGAAAGCCCGTCGGCGCTACCGGGTAAAGCCAAGCGGGGCCTTGACCGCGGCCGGCTTCGCGCTCTTCCTGGGTACGCGAAACTTCATCAAGCGCCGCTGATCCAGGGCGGCTGCAATGCACATAGCGCTGTCCAATGAAGCCTAAGAGCAAGAAGCCCGACGTTGCTATCGGTCTGTTCCTAGTCGGAGTGGGGGCAATCCGGTTACTGACTGGCTCAGCCAACTGGCTTACCGGTCTCCTGGTAGTTTTCGGCCTGCTGCTTGTTGCCGAGGCTGTGATCCTGTGGCGAACCGGGGAAGACTAGGATCCGAAGCGGGAGCGAAGCCCCCGATCTCAGACGGCAGCCGCTGTCGTCGTTAGGAAGGGAAGGGCGTTCGAACGCCACCTTGCCTGGGCGAGGGCGCGGAGTATCCATTTCGTACAGTGTCACCGTAATTCTTGTCGGAACCGGAGGCCCGGTCAGGCCGGTCGCTCGCCCCCTGCAACGCGGGCCGAAGCCGAAGACGATTTAGTGCACTGTCACGGCAATTACTGCCCCAGCCCCTCGTAGCGGAGGTTACGGTGACAGTGCACTTAACTTGGGGAAGAGCACTCATTGACCGCGTTGATTGGGCCGGCCATCAGCGCCCAAAGGATACCCTCCGCCCTAAAGACAATTTGCGGTATGTTGTGGACATGAGCCCGGACGCGGTCATTGCCATTTTGCGAGCCCACGAGGCGGCGCTGCGCGGCCAAGGCGTCACGCGGGCGGCGCTGTTTGGCTCAACGGTTCGCGGCGAGGCGACCGACGACAGTGACCTGGACATTCTCGTGGAACTCGACCCAGCGGCACACGTCGACGTGTACGGCTATGTTGGCATCACCCAATATATCGCCGACCTGTTCTCGCTGCCGGTCGACGTGGCAGACCGCGCCATGCTGATCGAGCCCGTTCGGCGGACGGCGGAGAAAGAAGCGCTCTATGCCTTCTGACGTCGAGATGACGTCGAAAGAGCAGCTGGCCTGGCGCGCGATCCAAGACAACGTGCGCCTAGCGCAGGACTTTGTGGGCGGTCTGACGGCTGAGGCGTTCGGGGATGATCGAATGCGGTTCTACGCGGTCACCCGGTGCCTGGAGATCATTTCCGAGGCGTCCCGCCACCTAGGGACCGGCCAGCAGGCGCGTTTCCCCCACCTCCCTTGGCGCCAAATCCAAGACTCCGGGAACGTGTTCCGGCACCGATATCAGCACGTGGCCGAGAGCCAGGTCTGGATGACCGTGACGATGCGACTTCCCCAAATGCTGGTCGCGGCTGATGAGGCTCTGGGCGATACGCCGCCCCGGACACACGCGCCGAAGTGAAGCCCGGATCAGGTCACCGCACCATCACGCATCCTCGCCCTGGGCGGCGCGGAAGGCCGTCATCATTTTCGCGAAGGCGCCGCTCTTGATCAGGGCGCGGCGCTCCTCGAGGCCGCGATGGAGTTCCACCAGGGTCCTGGCGGCATGTTCGTTCTGCTGGATCGCGCGCCAGTAGGCGGCGACGTTGGGCAGGCTGGGGATGGGGTCTTCCAGGCCGGCGAAGGGCAGGGTGTTCTCGACCATGAACAGGCCGGGCACCAGGGCGCAATCGGCCAGGGTCAGGCGGCCGCAGCAGGCGAAGCCGTCGGTCCCGATCATCCGGTCCAAGGCCTTGAGGTTGCGCTTCACCTGGCCGGCCAGCAGGCTGATGGTCCCCTCGTTGCGGGGCGTGACGTAGGTCTGGCCGCTGAGCAGGAACATGTTGTTCATGATGTAGACGTCGCCGATGCGCGCCATCGTGCGGATCTGGGCGGTCTCCCGCGCACTTGTCCCCAGCAGGCTCGGCTCTGGATAGACTTCTTCGAGGTATTCGGAGATGACCTCGGATTCCGGCATCATGTCGCCGTCGATATCGAGCACCGGGATGCGGCCGATCGGATGGCTTTCGCGGAAAGCCGGTGTGCCGAAGGTGGGCGGCCGCTCGATGGCGATGTCGGTGATGCCCTTGGCGTAGATCTGCATGCGGACGCGGGCGGAATAGGGACTAAGGTCCCCGGAATAGAGCTTCATCATGGTCAGGACTTTCCTCCGGGGGCGGCCATTTTCTTGTCGCGCGTGAGGCTCGGCTGCCTTGAACGGTCACGCTCTGGCGCGGAGGTTAGCGTCGCCTTCCGCGGCTTGCTAGGTCCAGATGTCGCGGCAGGCTCCCGGCCGGAAGCCTGCGGCCGGACCTGAAGTGCAGCGGGACCTTTTGGACGGTCGATTTCTTACAGTGTCACGGAGAGAACGTGGATGGAGCGATGTGCGCCTGTCCGGGTAGTATCGTCTGATCACCCCTTGAGAGGCGCGGCATGGCCGGGAAGACTTTGACCTGGATCGTCGGCGCCGGCGCTGCGGCGGCCCTCGTCGCAGGGGGCTACTACGCGGGCTATGACGCGGCGCGGGGGGCGTTGTCTGACACCCAGGTCAGGAGCCTCGGCGTTTTCAGCCAGCAGACGGAACGTGTCCTGGCCGCGACGGTCACCAACCTCCAGGCGGAGAACCGGCTGGTGGTCTACCAATATACCGGCGACGTCCGCGTGGCGGCGGAGAAGTCCGACCTCGGAGGATTGCTGAAGACCACCCAGGAACTCACCGTTCCGGCCACGGTCAGCTACTTCGTGGACCTGTCGCAACTGCGGCTGGAGCACGTCGCCTTCGATCAGGCGACACAGACGGTTCACGTGAAGCTGCCGCCGCTGATGATCGGTGATCCGGCGTTCCAACCGGAGCGCGCCCGGGCGGCGAACGGTGGGGTGCTGACCCTGAACGCCGACGTCGTCCAGGACCTCAACCGGGTGAACTACAGGTCCGCGCGCAAAGCGTTCGTCGCGCAGGCGCAACAGCGACAGTTCGTGGACTTGGCCAGGGATCGGGCGCGGAAGAACGTCGAAGCCTATTTCGAGATTCCACTCCGGGTGGTCGGATCGCCGAACATCAAGGTCACGTCGTCTTTCTAGTTGAACGCCGGCCTGAGGCGCTCGGCGGCTCACCGTGAAAGGGCGCTGTAGCGCCCTGTCACCGCAAGTCCCGCTGACGCCTATTCGTGCTCGCCGTCGGCGCGACGTGCCGAGGCGGATGCGAAGAGAGACGGCCTCTTTTCCGCAGCCGTGTAGGTGGCGACAGTGATGGCGGCCGCCGCGATCAGGGCGATATGGCCGACCAGGCTGACAGCGAGGAACGTATAGCTGCCGATGGCGATCGCAAAAGACGCGGCCCACATCCAGCCCAGAACCTGGAGGATCATGTGCCGCGTCGGGATGTCCTGGACATGGCGAAGCGGATTTACGTTGTGATTGAACACATAATTCCAAGCAAATACGACGAGTCTTCTCATGACTGTTCCCCTTGATTTATCGATGAAAATTGATCTGTTTTTCCGGGCGCGGGACCATCAGACCCTTCCGTGAGGGTCGCGCGGGCCCGCCAGGCTTCAATGGCGGGTCCGATGGACGCCAGCCCCCGCAGCACGTAGACGCCCGGCTTGGGACGCAGACCGGAGCAAGCGCCGCCAGCCCATATCTCGGTGGTCTCGGGCGCAAGGCGCCGCAGTTCAGCGAGCCCGGCTGACGCCTGGGCCGCGGGAATTATGGCTGAGAATGACAGGGCCAGGATGTCGGCCTTGTGCGCCCTCGCGGCCGCGGCGATTTCAGGAATCGGCGTCTGAACCCCAAGAGAAACGCCGAGGCAGCCTTCCAGGGTGAACATCGCCTCGGCCATCATCAGGCCCAAGGCATGGGGTTCCTGTGGGAAGGTGCCGAACAGGACGCGCGGGCGAGCACGCGGGAAACCCGAACCCTGGCTGGCGTTGATGGCGCTACGCAGCACCGTCGTGAACTGTTCGGTGAAGACGTGCTCCTGATGGATCTCAAGACCCCCCCGCGACCAGGCTAGACCTATCGCTTCCACCAGCCGTGGACCGGTGACGGACGCGAACGCCCCCAGCCCGGATCGCAGGACCATCGCGTTCAGATGATTTCGCAGGCCGACGGCGTCGTGGGCCCTCAGGAGATCGAGCACCTGTTCGGCCTCGAAGGCGGTCGGCTGTTCATCGGGGCCGCCGACCTGTTCCAGAAGTTTCTTCAACTGGTCGTCCGGGAGCCCGACGACTTTCCCGGGACGATGGCCCGCGATCACCAGACGGCGCAGCAGACGAAGGGTCGTGACCTGATCGGCCGGGTAGAGCCGTTCGTCCTGCTTGTCTCTCAGCGGGTTCGGGAACCCGTAGCGACGCTCCCAAACCCGCAAGGTGTCCTTCGGCAGGCCGCAATCCCGCTCAACCGAGGCGATGCTCATGGGCGCCGCCGGTTCGAGGGTTTCCGCATTTGTCATGGACAGGTCTAAGTTCATGCCTAGACATTCTCCCATGAAGGCGTATTTGTCCAGGACAAAATGGAGATACACCGATGGAGACGATGTCGACCATGTCCGGATCGGACCCGAGGCCAGGCGAGCTCACCGTCTGGTACGACGGCGACTGCCCAATCTGCACAGCTGAAATCGGACTCATGCGGAGGCTCGACAGCAGCTCGGCGATCGCGTTCGTCGACCTGAGCCTGGCCGGCGGGTGTCCGACCGATCGCGCAGCCCGCCTTGCCCGTCTGCACGCCCAGCCGCGCGGCGGGGCCATGGTCTCTGGCGCGGCGGCCTTCGTGGCCATGTGGCGCGTGCTTCCAGGCCTTCGCCCCCTCGCGGCTCTGGCCTCGCCACCGCCGGTCCAGTGGCTTCTGGAGCGCGCCTACCTGATCTTTCTAAAGGTTCGCCCGAGCCTTCAGGCGATCGCGCGATGGCTCATCGCCCGCCAGAAAGCGGGCCGCCCTTGAGGCTTGCGACCGAACCCGTCGCCCGTCGCAGGGCGCGCTGCAGGTCGTTCATGCGGAACGGCTTGCTCAGGATGATCGGGTCCATCCCCGCGCCGGCTTGAATGGCTTGGGTGTCGGCGAAGCCGCTGGCGAAGACGATGGGCAGGGACGGCCAGTAGCGCCGCGCCTCGAGGGCCACCGCGGCGCCGTTCATCCCGGGCATGGCGAAGTCGAGAAGCAGAACGTCCGGCGCCTCGACCTTCAGGATCGAGAGCGCCGAGGGCCCGTCGCTGGCCTCAGTCACCCTGTGGCCCAGGGACTCGAGCACCTTGACGATGATGGTTCGGTGATCCTGGTCATCGTCCACGATCAGCACCTTCAGGGGCGAAGGTGGCGTATCCTCCAGACCTGCGTCGGAGGGGCCCGGCCGAACCGGACTGCGCTGCGTGCAGGGAAGATAGACGCGCACGCAGGTCCCCTTGCCGGGCGCGCTCTCGATGCGGACGGCTCCGCCGAACTGCCGGGCGCCGCCGTAGATCTGGGCCAGTCCGAGCCCGGTTCCCTTGCCCACCGGCTTGGTGGTGAAAAAGGGCTCCATGGCCCGCCGCAGCGTCTCCTCATCCATGCCGACGCCGGTGTCGCGGACGGCGACCACGACATAGTCGCCCTGGGCCAGCTCGGCGTCGGCGACGACATGTTGAACCGATGTGCCGATGGCCAGGCTGCCGCCTGTCGGCATGGCGTCGCGGGCGTTGATGGCCAGGTTCAACAGCATCATCTCCACCTGGGTGGGGTCGGCGAGCACCGCGGCGGGTGTCGGGTTGAGGTCCAGGGTCAGGACGATCGCCGGCCCCAGGGCGCGCGCAAGCATGTCCCGAATGTCTTCGATGATGTCGCAGACCAGGATGGGTTGGAGTTGGAGGCTCTGCGAACGCGAGAAGGCGAGCAACTGGGACGTCATTTTGGAGCCGCGTTCCGCGGCCTGAACGCCCGCCTCCGCCAGGTCGCGGACGCGGTCGGGATCATCGGCGCGCCGCGCGATCAGGTCGAAGGCGCCGACCACCGCCCCGAGGACATTGTTGAAATCATGGGCCAGGCCCGACACCAGCTGGCCCATGGCCTCCATCTTCTGGCTCTGTTGGAGCGCTTCCTGCGCCAGGCGCAGCTCGGCGGTGCGCGCCTCCACGCGCGCTTCGAGCGTCGCGTTCAGGTCACGCAGCCTCGCCTCGACGGCTTCCCGCTCAATGACCAGCCGCGTTCGCTCGGCGAGCTCCTCCATGAAGGCGATATCATCGGCATGCCAGCGGCGGGGGAGGCGGGCGTTCAGGTAGACAATGGTCCGCAGACGGCCATCGCGCACAAAGGGCACCACCAGGATCGAGCGGGTGTCGACGTCCCGGGCGGTGTCGCGGGTCCGCGCCTCATCGCTCAGGTTGGCGGTCAGGAGGTCTTCGACCACGACGGTGTCGCCGGCCATGAGGGCCGCGACGATCTTGACCCCGAAGGCCGCTGCCGGAAACCGCCCGAGCAGCGGGGCCACCTGCCCATCGGTCCAGCAGACGTCATAGGTGAAGACATCCTCCACCGGATCGAGCTGGCCATAGCCTGTCCGGCTGACCCCGAAGTGCTCGCCCATGAGTGCGGCCACTTCGTGGAGGGCCTCGACGGAGCTGCCGTTGCGAAGGATGTCTGCGACCCTCAGCCGCAGAGCGGTCCTGGCCGCCCGACGGGCAAGGCGATCAAAAAGCCGCTCCAGCCGGGCGCTCGCGAGCGTCAGCAGCAAGATGAGCGCCGTCATGGCGCTGACGCCGACGCCCAGATAGGTCTGGTAGACCGTGGAGATCCCGCCCGCCGCGGCGGGCGAGGCGTCGTGGGTGAAGGTGGCCGCATGCATGCCGGCATAGTGCATGCCCGAAACCGCGCCCCCCATGAGCACGGCCGCCACAAGCCTTCCGCCAAGGCTCTGGTCGCGTGACACCAGCCATACCGACGCCGTGGCCGCCCCGAGCGCGATCAGCACCGAGACCGCGATCCATGCCGGATCGTAGCGAATGTGCGCATCCATCCGCATCGCCGTCATCCCGAGGTAATGCATGGCGACGACGCCGCAGCCCATGAGCAGGCCAGCGACGACGATACGGCCCCGGACCGGGGCGGGCCGCGCCATGACCATGAAGCCGGCGCCGGTGAAGAGGACCGCAAGGGCCAGAGAGGCCAGGGTGAGTCCCAGGTCGTAGCCGATCTGGACGCCCGGGAGACTCAAGGCGAGCATGGCGACAAAGTGCATCGCCCAGATGCCGCCGCCGAGGGCCACGGCGGCGGCGCACAGCCACAGGCCGCGGGCCCTACCATCGGAGGTTCGGATCCGGCTGGCGACATCCAGCGCCGTGAACGACGCGAGGATGGCGATCAGGATCGACAGGACGACCAAAAACGCATTGTGGGCGCCTGGAACGGCCATCGGCGGAGTCATGGCCGGCACATTTTCACAGGCAGGTTAGCGGCGCAATATGGCCTCCCTGGCGTAGAAGCCTGGCCGATATCGGTATCTCCGGGGGCTGACGACCCGGTGACGCCGGCCGCCTGACGCCAGGGTCCGAGGCGATGGCGATTCCGTCCCCCGATCACCGCAATTACGCCGCCGTCTCGATGGAGGAGGGGGACCTGATGAAGGTCGCCCTGCCAGTCTTGGAGCCGCCCTCCGCGCAGGCCCGGGCCATGGCGGGGTTCGGCTCGCTGCTGCTCGATGCGGCGCTGGCCGGCCTGCTCTTGTTCATGGTGGTCGATCGGACGGCCCCGCCGCAGGACCTGCCCTGGAAGCCCTTCTCCCTCAACCAGCCCATCGGCCTGGCGACCTCGGGCAAGCTGGCGCGGATCGCCGCCGACCCCGCCCGGTGCAAGGCGGCCCTGGCGGCGGGTAAGGTCGCCTTCACGGAGACGCCGGCCAAGCGCGACGGCTTCTGCTCGACCCTTGACTCCGGCCGGGTGGGCGGCGGGGCCTTGTCGCCGGCGGGCCCGGTGATGACCTGCAAGGAGGCCCTGGCCTTCACGCTGTGGAACCGGCAGGTGCTGCGCCCCGCGGCGCGGGACATCCTGGGCGCGGAGGTCGCGGCCATCGACCACTACGGGACCTATGCCTGCCGCCGCGTCTACGGCCAGAGCTCGGGCCGGATCAGTGAGCATGCCCACGCCAACGCCTTCGATTTCGCCGGCGTGCGGCTACGCGACGGCCGCCGGGTGACCGTCGCCGCCCACTTCAGCGACGAGGGCCCGCGCGGGCGGTTCCTGCGCGCGGCGCGCGACGGGGCCTGCAAGGTGTTCCGGGTCACGTTGAGCCCGGACTACAACGCCGCCCACCACGATCACCTGCATCTGGACATGGGTCCCTTCCGCACCTGCCGATGACGCATGATTCGGTGCGCGAAAAAGCCTCAGGTTCCAAGGCGTTCAGGATCGACCCTCAGGGTGACCACCAGGCCGGCCTCGAGCCAGTCGTACTTAATCGCGCCGCGCAGATGGCCGTTGACGCTGCGCTCGATCAGATTGCTTCCGTAGCCCTTGGGTTCCTCGGGCGCCTTGACCAGGGGACCGCCGGTCTCTGTCCAGACGATGGTCACCGCTTCGTCGTGCGCGGAGCAGGAGACGTTGAGCATGCCGGTATCGACCGACAGGGCGCCGTACTTCAAGGAGTTGGTCGCCAGCTCGTGGACGATCAGGGCGACGATCGTGGTCGCCGACTCGCCGACGATCATGCGTGGCACCGAGACCCGAATGCGGCCGCTGAACGCGCCCAGATCGTCGTAGGGCGCCAGCAACACGGTCAGCAGGTCCCCGAGCAGGGCGGAGGGGGCTTCGGTCTGGCCGGCCACCGGACGCACCAGGTCGTGAGCCCGGCCGAGGGCCGTCAGCCGCAGCGTCAGTTCGCGGGCCATGTCCTCGACGGTCTTGGTGGAGCGCGAGGTGATGGCCGTCAGCCCAGAGGCGATGGCCAGGAGGTTCTTGACCCGGTGGCTCATCTCGCCGGCCAGCAGCTCGCGGCCCTCCTCGGCCTGCTTGCGGCCGGTCACGTCGATGAAGATGCCGAACATGACCCGCTGGACCATGCCCGCGTCATCGCCCTGACCCCGCGCGGAGATCCACTTGAGCTCCTCGCCGACCAGGATGCGGAAGTCGATTTCAAAGGCGCCGGTGACCGCCCGCGTCGCGTTGAAGGCCGCCCGGACCCGATCGCGATCGTGCGGGTGAATGTGGGCCGACAGATCCTCGAAGGTGACGTCGCGGCTGCGCGGGACGCCCCAGAGGTCGTAGGAATGGTCGTCCATGGCCAGGGCGTCGGTGTCCACATTCCACGACCAGAGGGTGACCCCGGCCGAATCGATGGCGCGCACCAGGTTCTTGGGCTCCCAGAGCAGGGGCTTCAATTTGTCGGGCGTAGGGGTCATTGAGCTCCCAGGGTGCTGAGTCGGCACATTGCCAGGCGCCGTCTCCAGGGCCCTGTAGTTCAGCTTTGATGAACCGCGCCTGTCACAGGTCGGGCGGCGTCAAGGTTCTAGCCCGCCTTTTGCTCATCGTCACCGTGACGATGAGCACGGTGGGCTTGTGAGGGCGAGACGACCTGTAGGTCGGTATCCCGGACGCATAGGGGCAGGAGGTCCGTCCCGGACTGAATTAAGATTTTGTTCATCCGCGGCCAGCGTCGGAACGGCTTGTCGCGCCCAGGTTTCGCGCCGACGCGTGACCCGCGTCGTGGTATGATGATCCGGAAATAAGCAATTCTTAAGCTTTCCAGAACTCTATTGATCGCGGGCGCGAGCCCGGTAGATTCGCATGGGAGACGGGTATCATGGCTGGACTCGAGATCGTCGCGTTTGGGTCGGACGACATAGACAACGTGCTGAAGAACAAGTCCGCCGCCGAGATCGATAAGCTCGCCTTCGGGGCCATCCAGCTGGATCGGACCGGGCGCGTGCTTCAGTACAATGCGATGGAGGGCGAGATCACCGGGCGCGATCCGCGCGCCACCCTTGGAAAGAGCTTCTTCACGGAAGTCGCGCCCTGCACGAACAAGCCGGCGTTCAAGGGCGAGTTCGACAAGGGGGTCGCCACCGGCGCGCTGAACAAAATCTTCGAGTACACCTTCGACTACAACATGAAGCCCACCAAGGTGCGCGTGCACATGAAGAAGGCGTTGATCGACGATACCTACTGGGTCTTCGTCAAGCGGGTCTGAGCCGACGGCGATTTTGGGCGATGCCGGGTCTGGAGACATGGTGGCGCGACACCGAGGCGTTGCACCGCTACGTCGTTGACCTGGTCCATGACGAGCTGGCGCGTCTTCGCCCCGGCGCCCTGCCCCCCGCCCGTCCCTGGGACAGCGCGCTGGGCCTTGTCGATTCGACCGGCCTGGCGTGCGACTCGCTGGAATTGCTCAACCTGGCCAGCGCGGTGGCAGAAGCCGTGCAGATGCACCGGGCGGGCGTTGAGGACTATCTGCTGGCCCGCCGGACGATCGGTGACTGGGTCGATATCGTCGCCGCCGGCCTTGAACGGTTTTCCGACGAGCTGACCTTTCGCACCTCAGGAACGACCGCAGAGCCCACGGCGCGCCTGCATGAGCTGGTGAGGCTCGCGCAGGAGGTCGAGGAGCTGGCGCCGCTGTTCCCGGGCCGCCTCCGTATCCTCAGCGCGGCGCCGGCCCACCACATCTACGGCTTTCTCTTCTCGATTCTGCTGCCGCAGCGGCTCGCCGCCCGGGTGATCGACATCCGCGGACGATCGCCGACCAGCGTCGGCGCGATGCTCCGGGACGGGGACCTCGTCATCGGACACCCGGCCTTCTGGACGGCGTTCGTCCGGGCCGGGGTCGCCACGACATCCGACGTGATCGGCGTCACCTCGACGGGGCCGTGTCCTGCCGATGTGGCGCGCGCGGTCACCGAGCGGGGCGTAGCGCGGCTGGTGGAAGTCTACGGGTCCTCGGAAACGGCTGGCCTGGCCGTCCGCGAGCATCCTGAGGCGGCGTTTGGCCTGTTCTCATACTGGAGCCGCGGACGCGACGACTCCACCCTGGCGCGCACCCTTCCCGACGGATCGGTCGAGACGGCGGCGGCCCCCGATCACCTGGCCTGGTGCGACGACCGTTGTTTCCGGGTGGAGGGGCGGCGCGACCATGCTGTGCAGGTGGGCGGCGTCAATGTGTCGCCGGAGCTGGTCGCTCAGCGCCTGCGCGAACACCCGATGGTGCAGGACGTGGCCGTGCGCCTGATGCGGCCGGAGGAGGGCGCGCGCCTGAAGGCCTTCATCGTGCCGGTCTCCCCGCCGCCGGATGTGGTCGCGCTCCGGCGCGACCTCGCGGCCTGGTGCGACGCGAGGTTCAGCGTTCCCGAACGTCCCAAGGCGTTCAATCTTGGTCCGGAGCTTCCGAGGGGCGCCCTGGGAAAGCCCGCGGACTGGTCGGTTTTCGAAGAGGCGAGGCGCGGGGAAGATACAGAAGGCGAGTGAGCGAGGCCCGGCGCGCCCTGGCGGGGCCCGCGGCAGCCGGGCTCAAGCCGGCGGGGTGTTGCCCGGATAGTCGACGCCGCCCGGCTCCAGGGGGGCCAGGCACTCCGAGCAGACCAGGGTGGGCCTGAAGCTGTGGCCGCAGGCCCTGTGGCGGCGTTCGAGGGGCCGCGATGTGGGGGTCGGCAGCCAGGCCTCGCCCCACTGGGCCATCATCATCAGAACATGGCCCAGCGCCCGCGCCTTGTCGGTGGGCAGGTAGTCGAAGCGCTCGGGATGGGCCTGGTAGGGCTTTCGCTCCAGGACGCCAGCCTCCACCAGGTTGGCCAGCCGCCGCGAGACCATTTCCCGGCTGCAGCCGAGCCGCGCCTGGAAGCCGTCGAACCGGGTCACGCCGCGCAGGGCGTCGCGCAGAATCAGCGCGCTCCAGCGGTCGCCGATCACCGAGAGGGTTCTGGCGATCGGGCAGTCGTCGCCGGCCAGTTCGTCCCACCGCATGGGCGTTCCTCCATTTCCGAGGGGCGGACCAAGAGGCGCGTTGACCCCGCCGGAAACGCCTCCCATTGTGAGTCCAAAAAGTAGACTCGTAAATGGGGAGCGGAATTATGACGCGCCAGAGACAGACCAGCCTGCGGTGGCTTTCGACAGCGTCGCTGCTGGCGCTTGCCTGCGCCGCCCCGGCCCTGGCCCAGGCGCCTGCCCCCGCCCCACCCTCATCCGGCGAGACCGCCCCGGACGCTGGCGCGAGCTTCCCGGCGGCTTTCTTCGCCCCGTACAATCCGGTGACGGCGGCCGACATGGTGGCGCGCGTGCCGGGGTTCGAGCTGCGGGACGGCGACAACCGGCGGGGCTTCGCCGCCACGGCCGGCAACCTGCTGGTCAACGGCGAGCGGCCCAGCTCCAAGGCCGCGCCGTCGGATCTCCTCAAGCGCATCCCGGCCGCCAGCGTGCTGCGGATCGAACTGCTGTCGGGCAGCAACTCGGCCATCGACATCCGCGGCCAGTCCCAGGTGGTCAATGTGGTGGTGAACCGCGCGACCCGGGCCGACTCCGCCACCACCTTTGTCGCCGGCCTACGGCATATCCAGTACTCCAACCGGATCGGCTGGGCCCTGCAGGCGTCCCGCACCCTATCCCTGACCCCCACCGCCGAGCTGGCCCTGGACATCCAGGCGCCCAACACCCTGGGACGCGGGGTGGTGCGCGAGCGCCTGGCCAGCGGCGCCGGGGTGTTGACGGGCACGCGCTATCAGGTGAGCAAGGCCAACAACCGCACCCTCCAGGGCTCGGCCAGCCTGCGCTGGCGGCCCTCGCCGGCCGACGCGGTGAACCTCAACCTGCAATATGTTCCGGTCTGGAACGGCTCGGAGTCGGTCCAACTGGAGGCGGTGGCCAGCGGCGCCCTGCGCAGTTCGCTGGACGGGGTGATCGCCTATGACAACAACTATTCGGCCGAGTTCGGCGGGGACTGGGAGCACCGGTTCGGCGCCGACCTGACGGTCAAGCTGATCGGCCTGATGTCCCATACCAGCGTCGATCAGTTCGACAGCTTCGACATCTTCACCGCGCCGGCCGCCCGCACGCTGCGGACCCAGGACCGCTCCACCCGCAGCGGCGAGCGCATCGGCCGGATGCAGGTGAAGTGGGACGCCACGCCGGCCCACACCCTGGAGTTCGGCGGCGAGGGGGCGTTCAATTTCCGCGACACCACCCTGGACATCATCAACCAGCCGCAGGGCGGCGCGCCGGTGCGCGTGCCCCTGGCGGTGGCCAACGCCCGGGTCGAGGAGCTGCGCGGCGAGGTCTACGCCAACGACATCTGGACGGTCAGCCCCAAGCTGTCGGTGGAGACCGGGGTCAATTTCGAGGTTTCCCGGATCACCCAGACCGGCGACCAGACCAAGGAGCGGAGCTTCAACTATGTGAAGCCGCACCTGACGGCGACCTATGCCTTCGACCCCCGCACCACGGTGCGGCTGGTGCTGCAGCGCGACGTGGCCCAGCTCGACTTCGCCGAGTTCAGCAGCGCGGTGGACTTCCTCAACACCTCCACCATCCAGGGCAATCCGGACCTGGTTCCGGAGCGGGCGTGGAAGTCGCGGCTGGAGCTGGAGCGCCGCTTCGACCAGAAGGCGGCGATCACGCTGGCGGCCTTCGCCGACCGGGTGGAGGATGTTCACGACCTGGTGGTGGTGGGCGGACTGGACGCCTACGGCAATATCGGCGTCGGTACGCGGATCGGGGCCGAGGTGCGGGCGACGATCCCCCTGCGCGGGGTCGGCCTGCCCAACGCCGAACTGCGGTTCAGCGGCCTCTATCAGCAGACGCGGGTGACCGACCCGATCACCGGCGAGGAGCGGTCGTTCTCCAATCCCCTGGAACGTCAGGGCACCGCGGCGGGGTCGCAGACGCTCAACGCCGCCAACAAGGATTGGGCCTATCTGGTGAACTTCCGCCAGAATCTGCCCGACATCTCCGCGGCCTGGGGGGCGACGCTCTTCCAGTGGGCCGGCCGCCAGGAGTATCGCCGGGCCGAGATCCTCGAATATGTCCGACCCAAGCCCAGGCTCGACCTGTTCTTCGAGACCACGGCGATCAAGCCGGTGACCCTGCGGCTGTACATCAACAACATCCTGGTCTCGTCGGAGGAGCGCACGCGAACCTTCTTCCAGACCGACCGCAGCTCAGGGGTGGTCCAGCGCGTGGAAGAGCGGACGTCGCAGGGCGGCGCTGATGGCTCCCGGGCGGTGGGCTTCGTGATCTCGGGCCGGTTCTGATCGCCGATATTGGCTTTCGCCGCGGAAAGCTGGCAGTCCTCTATCC
>NZ_JANPJP010000288.1:0-1812 GCF_031425575.1 Phenylobacterium sp. | reverse complement strand
CCATCGGGCCTTCTACGTCGGGAACCGCCGGTCGAGCCAGCCCAGGATCAGCTGGTTCACCTCGTCAGGCTTTTCCTGCTGCGTCCAGTGGCCCGAACCGGCGATCATGTGGGTCTCCAGGTCGCCGATAACCCCCGGCATGTGTTCGGCGGCCGATGGCGGCAATACGGCGTCCAGTTCGGCGGTAATCATCAGGCAGGGCAGGTCGTCCAACCGGGTGGGCAGGGTGGCGGCGCGCTCCCAGTTGCGGGTGAAGTTTCGGTACCAGCTGACCGGGCCGAAAAAGCTGCCGGCTTTGAACGCATCGGCGAACACCGCCAGCTCGTCCGGCGTCAGCAGCGGGTCGCCGCCGGTCACCCCGTCCCAGCTCCGCAACAGGTCCTTGAAGGCGAAAGTAGAGCCCGACGCGCTGGGCTGGACTGCGGCGGCCAACGCAGCGGGCTTGCGCATGAAGAAGGCCATGGTCTTGGTGGTGTCCGCGCCCAGTACGGCCTCCGGCTCGTCGGGGGTCTGGAACCAGACGATGTACATGTCGGGTCCGAAGCGCGCCTTCATGATCGCGATCGGGTCGGCGGGCGCCCGGGGCATGAAGGGGGTGTTCAGGCCGATCACGCCTGCCACCCGATCCGGGTGGATTAGGGGCATCTGCCAGACCACGATGCCGCCCCAGTCGTGGCCACAGAAGATCGCTTTTTCCACCCCCAGATGATCCAGCAAGCCCGCCATGTCGCCTGTCAGGTGGTCGATATCATAGGCGCCGACCACATGGGGTTTGGACGACAGGCCATAGCCGCGCTGGTCCGGCGCTATGGCCCAACGACCCGCCGCCTCGCAGGCTTTCAGTTGATGGCGCCAGGAAAACGCCAGTTCCGGGAAGCCGTGGCAGAAGATGATCGGCACGCCTCGCCCGCGCGGCCCGACCTCATAGTAGGCGATGTCCACGCCGTCTACCGCGGCCTGCTGGACCGGTGGCATCATGGTCGTGAGCGCCGACATGGGGTGTCCTTTCAACGAAGAGATCGGGTTCGAATGTCTCAGGTCACGCCTTGGGGTCAACGCCCCGCGCCGCCCAGGCCAGCACCGCCCAACCGGCCAGGAACAGCAATCCGCCCACGGGCGTCACCATCCCCAGCCAGCGCGGCGCGCCCAGCGCCATGGCGTAGAGACTGCCCGAGAACAGCACCACGCCCGACAGGAAGAACGCCGGCGCAAACCGGGCCCGGCGCGCACCCACCTGCATGAAGGTTGCGCACGCAAACGTCGCCAGGGTGTGCATGAAGCCATAGACCGAACCGGTGCGGAGCCACTCCTGGGCCCTGGGATCCTGGACGCCATGAGCGGCGAACGCGCCGACCGCCACCGCCGCAAACCCGCTGACGGCGGCCAGGGTCATCCAGGTGCGTCGGGTCCAGAATTTCACGCCAAACCTCAATTTTGATCGTCATCCCCGGCCTTGTGCCGGGGACCCATCGTCCCGACGCCCTGATGCCGCAGAACGGGCGGGCGGGGCATCGACGCCATGCAACCCGTCGATCACCGCACCAGCGGCGCCATGGGTCCCCGGTACAAGACGGGGATGACGGGCAGAGGGGGGATCACCCCCAAACCTGGGGACGGCGCGCGGCCCACGGGGCCTCCTTCTCCAACTGTCCCGCCAGTCGGAACAGGGTCGCCTCGTCGGCATATTTGGCGGTGAACATCATGCCGATGGGCAGGCCGCCCGCGTCCATCTCCAGCGGCAGGCTCAGCGAAGGCTGGCCCGAGAAGTTGAACGGCGGGGTGAACGGAAACACCTGCCCCTGGCGCCGGTTC
>NZ_JANPJP010000287.1:0-21468 GCF_031425575.1 Phenylobacterium sp. | reverse complement strand
CCAGATGCGCCAGCTCCTCGAAGCGCCGTTGGTGCAGCAGCGCCCAACCGAGCGTTCCGCTTTCAGTCCGGATCAGGCTTTAAGCCCACACCCTTGAGCGCGGCCAGCTTGCGGGTTCCCGTCCTTCTTCAGAACAAATGTGGAACATTTGTCTCGACTCGTCCTGTTCACCGGCTCTAGGACTTCGGCCGGAGGACAACATGCGCGCCACCCAAGTCCGTGAGATCGAGCGCCGCACCGATCTGGCGGGCAAGACGGTCTACTTCATGATCAAGTCCGGCAGCCGCAGCCGCCAGCACCGCTTCTTCGAGCCGCACGAGGTCCCGGAGTTCATCGGCGAGAGCGCGCTGTGTGAGATCGAGCGGGGCGGTGGGGGGTACTGGAAGGTGCTTCGGGTAGTGGTGACGTAGGAATTGCTGGTCAGGCACTTGCCGTCGGAACAAAAGCACTTCACGTAACCAGGTTATTCAAATGGCTTGCGTGGCAATTCGGCTTCACTGACTGGGGTGTCCCGGGTCAGTAGGGAGTGCGAGCCGCGCGCCCGTTGGGACGCTGGTATGACTTCGATTTCGGACACCTCCGCGACAGTTCTACGTGACATGCGCCGTCAGACCTATCGGCTGGGATCAAACTATGTGCTCCACGCCGCAAGGGTGGTCGCCCAGGCGATAGACCGCGACGTGATCAAGGCACTGATCTTCCTGTCGATCTCGAGAGCGAATGTGAGCGCCTTCGCCACAACGGCCGAGGCCGTGACTGCGTTCGGCGGTTTGAGCGAAGTTCCGCCCGACGACGTCCGCGTGCCGGTCACCGTTTATCGTGTCGCGCGCGAGCTGGGCCTCCCCTACGAAACCACGCGACGACACGTTGCGAACCTCAAGGCGACTGGACTGTGCGTCTTGATTGACGGTGGATTGGTCGTGCCGCGCGCCGTCCTCCAAGGTCCAGGATTTCTTCGGGCCATTGAGGAGAACGCTGCCCTGACCACGAACCTGGTGGTGCAGTTGGAGAGGTTTGGCGTCACCTCCAATGTGTGCAGCAGCGCGCCAGCTCGCGACGTCAGTCGGCAGACCATGCGGCTCTCAGTGGAATACTTCCTGGACGCGGTTTGCCTGATGGCCAGGGTCATGGAGCTTGACTTCGTAGACGTGCTCTTGCTGCGGGCGACTTCGTTGGCGAATGTGGATCGATTGGTTCATGACCCCATCCTCGGGGCTCAGTTTGGCGGCTTGGCCGACATACCATCGGACGGCCACCGGACCCCTGTAAGCGTCATCGCCATCGCGAAGTTCATGCTCATGCCTTACGAGACCGCTCGCCGCCGCATGAACCGGTTGGTCAGTCTGGGCGTCATGGAGCGATGGGTGCATGGCGGCTTCGTGGTGCCGGAAGCTGTCGTAATCAGACCCAACGTGATTGCTGGCACGGCGGAGTTCGCCACCCTGACCGAG
The DNA here is from genome assembly GCF_031425575.1 of Phenylobacterium sp. Taxonomy (GTDB): domain Bacteria; phylum Pseudomonadota; class Alphaproteobacteria; order Caulobacterales; family Caulobacteraceae; genus Phenylobacterium. The sequence goes on along the minus strand of NZ_JANPJP010000287.1, from coordinate 20,017 downwards.
GAGTTCCTGACGAGTTTGTCGAGGATCGGTGTCTCACCCCGCGAGGGCTTACCAGCGGCGCCAGGACATCGCCTCTTCGCGCCAGACCGGCTCGTCGAGCGATAGCGTTTCAGGGACTGGGGACGGACGCCGCTGACGGTCGCCTCGGCCAATATAGAGGTGTGCGAGCCAGGCTCAGCCATCGCGCCGCTAAATATTGCAATACTCAAGCTGTCAAAGCGCCTAGCTTCACCATGCTGAATTGTTAAGGCAAGCCACGAGGAGTGACCGGGGTGAAGATTTCGAAACTGGCGGCCGTGATAATTGGCCTTAGCGCCGCTTCCTGGAGCATTGAGGCGCAGGCGCATTCCTGCAAAGGGCTCAAGTCAGCCCATTGTTCATGTACCGCGACCTTGGGCGTCACCGGAGCCCTGCTGGCAAGCAAGACAGATCATAATAGTTGCTACAATCAGCAAGCCAACATGGGACATCTTAGCAACTGCATGCAGAATTGCTCCACCGCGTTGGGCTATCTCCAGCCCGCCGCGGACGCCGCCCTGAAAGCTGCCAAGATCTGCGGCTCTCAGACCGTCGTGATGAAGTTCTCAGCCGGCACGAACCTACCGACGCCTTGGTCCTCACAACAACGGATCGGCTGCTCCGCCCCTCCCGGGTCTTCGGGTGGAAAAAGCGCCGGAACGAGCCCCATTGTGGGTGGCGTGCTGGATTCGGCGAAGGGCGCCATTGTTGAGGGCGTGAAGAAGTAGCCCCCGGCGGCGGGATGGTTAATCTATTGTTCGCGCTGAGCCGATAACGATGGTACCCGAGCGCGCGGAGGGTTGGCGATGCAAAATACAGACGAGAGCGCCAACTACGTCGAGGCGCTCCTTAGCGCAGCCACCGAGCCGACCGATATGAGGACTCGTAGCCAGCTAATTGGCGAGGCCGCAGCCACCAGGATGGCTATCCTCGACGAAGTCGCCGCCGAACCGTCCGTTCCGGCCTTGGAGGACGTCATGGAAGACTTGGGCCCACCTGGCGCTGTCTAGCTAACCTCTGTCGGAGACGTGTTAAGTGGGCTGTCTCCCTCAGTGGCTACTCGCATCCGACGCCATCTCCATCACGATCTAGGTGTGGACCATATCCCCGATCGCCTCGGCGAACGGGCGCTGCTCCCGCTGCGCGCGCTGCTGTGCAGTTCGCAAAGGCACCGCCGCTGTTTGACCGCACCGCCTTTGCCGGGCTGCCACCAGAACCGTACGCCGGTCGGGATGTCTGCGGAGCGCCCCGGTGGCAGTGATACCCTCCGTTCTTCCTGTCATTGTGACAGCCCTCTGCATTCAGGCCGCCGCCGTGAGCAAGCACCGGTGTCGAAACAAAAATGATGATCAGCGACAGAGCCGCTGTTCCACATATGCGATGCATAATGCCCCTCACCCAAGGATGAGCAGGGCGCGGTCTACCTGCCCATGGGCGAAGTCTTGGACGCGATGGCCCTGGTGGCGGGCATGATGATGGCCACCCATCCAGACGCCAAAACCCCGTCCAGGCTCCGCGAAATGTGCAGCGAGCACGCCAAGAATCTTGCCGAACGCACCCGTCAGGGGATCGCAAACCCGGAAGCCGCGAGGATCTTCGACGCCGTTCTCACCGATGGCGACAGGTTCAACTGATGACCGTCGGCGCGAACGACAATGCCCCCCTCGCGGCCCCTGGGTCGGCCTCCGCCCGGATGATCGAGGCGGCGCGGCGGAGCGCGGACGAGGCCGTAAGGCAGACGAACCCGCTCACCCAGAAGGCGCTGATCCGTTGCGCGGCGAGATACATCGAGGGGGCAGTTCAGCAGCTGGGGTTCGAGAGGCTGCCCAGGTGAGCCGCTCCATGTCCAAGGCTGCACTGGCGCGCACTCTCGCGGCTCTCGACCAGCGCGGCCTTGTGGCGGCCTCGATCACGATCAAGCCCGGCGGAGAGGTCGAGATCATCCCAGCCGCCAAACCCGCCGACGGGTTGACCCCGCCCGCACGCCTCGGCGTAGTGGACGACCTAGACAGCTGGCGGGAGAAGCAGCGTGGCCGTCGTGCGCCTTAAGGGCCTGAACTCGAAGTCGCGGATTCTCGCGGACGGCTCGCGCGTGACCTATTGGTGGGCGTGGAAGGGCGGCCCACGCCTGCCTGGGAAGCCGGGCGAGCCCGAGTTCATGGCCGCCTACAACGACGCCGTGGCCGCGCGGAAGGCCAAGCCCGACGAACAGAACCTCGCCAGCCTGGTGCGCCGCTATCGCGCCTCGCCGGAGTTCAACAAGAACGCCGATACCACGAAGGCCGAGTGGCGCCGTTGGCTGGATCGGATTGAGGCCGACGCGGCTGACCTCGATATTGGCGGCCTGCCGCTGAAGGCGCTGGACGACCGCCGCGTGCGCGCCGACCTCCTGGCCTGGCGCGATCAATGGGCAGACCGCCCACGTTCCGCCGACTACGCCGTCCAGGTCCTGTCTCGCGTCCTGGCCTTCGGAATGGACCGGGGCCTGCTGGCGCTCAACGCCGCCGCCGGCGTCGGGCAACTCTACGAGAGTGACCGCGCGGACCAGATATGGACGGCCGAGGAGTTGGCCGCCTACGCCAAGGCCGCCGTGACGCCGCAGCACCGGCATATCGTGGCTCTGGCCTGCCTCACCGGCTTCCGGCGCAGCGACTTGACCCGCCTTTGCTGGAGCCACATCAGCGACGTTGCCATCGTCATGCCCACCGGCAAGAGCCGCGGTCGCAAGACTCAGGTGATCCCGCTGCTGAAGGAGACGCGCGAGCTCCTGGCGGATATCCGCGCCGACCAGCTTGCCCGCCATGCGGCGCTCCACGCGAAGCCTCGCAAGGCCAGACGGCCTGACGAGTACCGCCCGGCACCGCCCGAACCCACGACTGTCCTGACCAACACCCGAGGCCTGCCCTGGACGGCCTCAGGCCTGGAGGGCGCGGTGATCGACACCAAGACCCTCGCCGGCGTCGACAAGCACCTGCATGACGCACGCGGGACCTTCGGCACGCGCCTGCGCAAGGCGGGCCTCTCTGCCTCAGAGATCGCCGACGTGATCGGCTGGGATGAAGAGCGCGTGGAGCGGCTTCTAGCCGCCTATGTGGACCGCGACGCCATCGTCCGCGACCTCGCCGAGCGCATCCGGAAGCGCGAATCGGAGGGGTGAAGCCGGAACAAAACTCCCGACTATTTCCCGACTGCCCGAGACCCGTCCCGAAAGTGGACGCTAAGTCTTTGAATTTATGGAGCGGGCGATGGGATTCGAACCCACGACATTCAGCTTGGGAAGCTGACGCTCTACCCCTGAGCTACGCCCGCGAAGGCCTTATCGGGTAAGGCTTGCAGTGGGGGTTCTCTAGCGGGTCTCCGGAGCCCACTCAAGCGCCTAACCGGTGATGACCCATTCGGCGACATAGGCCTGGGCCTTGCGGGCGAGGCCGGGGGGGCCCGAGAAGTAGAATTCGCTGCCGAACATTGTGCGCTGTTCGCGCCAGGCCAAGGGGCCGGTGTCCTCGGTCTGCAGTATCGCCCGCAGGCGGTCGCGCTTTGCGGTGGGTACGAAGGCGATGTAGGTCGCGTCGGACATGGCGGGTTTTCCTGGTCCCTCACGTTCCAGGAAACCGCGAGTCGAACTTAAATATGGTTAACGCGATCAACAGCTTGGCTGTGGCGACCCGCCGCAGTGTGCGGACGATCTAGGCCTCGAATGTGGCCGGGGTGGGGAGGTCGGAGGCGCAGGCGAGCTCCCTCAGCCCTCCTCGCCGCTCAACACGCCCGCCACCGCCAGGATGGCTGCTGCGCCGACCACGACGACGGAGTAGACGAGGAAATCCTCGAAGGCCTCGGCGTCGCGGTAGAAGACCGTGTGGTTTCTGAAGGCGACATAGGCAAACCCGCCGAGAACCACCCCCTCGAATGCCAACGCATACTTGAGCCAGCTCCAAAGGATCCGCTTGACCACGGACGGCTCAGGTCTGGTCAACCGTTCGCCGTCCAGCGCTGGAAGTGCTTGGAGAGTTTCAGGCCTTGGCGCTGGTAGTGGCTGCCCTGGTCGCCATAGAGGCGCGAGGGCTTGGCGGTGAGGGGCTCATAGACCAGGCGAGCGACGGTCTGGCCGTCCTCCAGCAGGAAGGGGGTCTCGTGGCTGCGGACCTCCAGCACCCCCTTGGAGCCCACGCCCTGCGCCTCCTCGGTCCCGAAGCCGGGATCGAAGAAGCCGGCATAGTGGACGCGGAACTCGCCCACCGACGGGTCGATGGGGGTCATCTCGGCGGCTTGCAGCACCGGGATCTCGATCGCCTCCTTGGAGGCCAGGATGTAGAATTCGCCCGGATCCAGCAGCAGTTCGCCGTTCTGCGGGATCAGCGGCTCCCAGAAGTTGCGCGGGTCGTGTCCGTCGACATTGTCCATGTCGATGACGCCGGCGTGGCGGCGCGCGCGGAAGCCCGCGACGCCGTCCGACAGGTCGACCCCGACGCTCTTGGTGAGCAGTTTCGGCGGGGCGCCGCGCTTCAGGCGCAGCTGGTTCAGCCGGGTGCCGGCGCGCACCAGGATGGAGAAAGTCTGGGGCGCGATCTCGATATAGGTGGGGCCGTCATAGCCTTCGATTACGTCGTCGAAGGCCGGCTGGTTGTCCGACAGCAGGCGCACGAAGACATCGACGCGCCCGGTGGAGCTCTTGGGATTGGCGCGGGCCGAGACGCCGGGGGGCAGGTGCAGGCGCTCCTGCAACTCGGCGATATAGACGCAGCCTTTCTCCAGGACCGCGCCCTTGGAGAGATCCAGTTCATGCATGGCCACGTCGGCGATGCGGCTCGCCACCGTGCGGCCCAGGCGGGGCAGGAAGCTCGCCCGCACCCGCCAGCAGCGGGCGGCCAGGCGCAGGTCGAGGCTGGCGGGCTGCACCTGATCGGCGTCGAAGGGCGTCGCCGAGGCGATAGCGCCCTGGGCGATCAGGTCATCGATGGATTGGCAGGGGAGAATCCCCGCGCGGGTCGCGTCGGTCATCGGCGGGACACTCGCCGGGAGGGGCTGGATTGGCAAGTGCGGCGTGTTGGCGGTTTGAACATCCAGCGTCACCCTCGGGCTTGTCCCGAGGACCCATGATCTCCGCCTCTCCGCAGAGGACGCGAACGTCACCGCCGAGAGCGCCCGGCGCCACAGCGTCCATGGATCCTCGGGACAGCCTGAGGATGACGGTCAGGCAGGCGGGGGCTGGGGTCTCTCCTCCCCCGCCCCCGCTCGCCTTAGTGCTTGCGTCCGACCTTGGCGGCGATCTCGGCCAGCATGGCGATGGCGGCGCCCACCCCGAACAGGGCGAGCGCCTCACCGAAGTTGGCCGCCGGGCGCAGCACCGCCGGAACCCAGCTTTGCAGATGGTCCGACAGAGCCAGGATCACGAGGTTCAGCGCGCCGAAGAAGGTCAGGATCAGGCTGAAGACCCGGATCGCGAAATTGACCGGCATGGCGCCCTTAGTAGCTCTTGGCGGGACGCTTGGCGGCGATCTCGGCCAGCAGATAGATCATGGCGCCGAGACCGAGCAGGCTCACCGACTGGGCGAATCCTTCCACCAGCATCAGCTGTTTCGGAATGGAAGCCAGGACCGAGGCCGGCAGGAAGCCGATGGCGACGTTGAGCAGGCCCAGCACAACCAGGATCAGGCCGAGAAGGCGAAACAGCATATTGAGCGGCATTAGGTGGTGTCCTCCCTGTAGTTAAGCTGAGGTTGCCGTGTTTTTGGGCAAGTCGGAAGCCGATTCAGCCAGACGGCGAACGGTGAAGCTTGACCCCGGCGCGCGCCGTGAGGTTCATGCCGCCTCCCTGAAGGCTTTCGCAGGAAAACTGGATTCCGGTTTGGCGCGCGAAGGCGCTTTCTGCGGACGTCTTTATAGGAGCGCCCCATGGCCGAAGATCCGAACACCTGGCAGCAAGAGACCAAGCTGGTGCGCGGCGGCATGGCCCGCTCCCCGTACGGCGAAATCTCCGAGGCCCTCTTCCTGACGCAGAGCTTTTCGTACGAAAGCGCCAGCGCGGCCGACAAGCGCTTCTCCGGCGAGGAGCCAGGCTTCATCTACCAGCGCTTCGGCAACCCCACGACCCAGATGTTCGAGGACCGCCTAGCGCTGCTGGAAGGCGCCGAGCAGTGCCGCGCCACCGCTTCGGGCATGGCTGCGGTGCATGTGGCCCTGCAGGGCCTGGTGCGGGCCGGCGACCACATCGTGGCCGGCCGAGCGCTGTTCGGATCCTGCCGCTGGATCCTGTCGGAACTGATGCCCCGCTACGGGGTGGAGGTGACCTTCGTCGACGCCACCGACATCGAGGCCTGGAAGAACGCCGTGCGGCCCAACACCAAGGCCTTCCTGGTGGAGACGCCCGCCAATCCGCTGCTGGAGGTGACCGCCATCGGGGCCGTCGCCGACGTGGCCCATGCGGCCGGCGCCAAACTGGTGGTGGACAATGTCTTCGCCACCCCGCTCTTCCAGAAGCCCCTGGCGCTGGGCGCCGACATCGTCGTCTATTCGGCCACCAAGCATATCGACGGCCAAGGCCGGGTGCTGGGGGGCGCGATCCTCGGCGGCGCCGAACTGATGACCGAAAGTTACAAGGACCTCCTGCGCCACACCGGGCCGGCGCTTTCGCCGTTCAATTCCTGGGTGCTGGTCAAGGCCCTGGAGACCCTGGAGCTGCGGGTCACCCGCCAGACGGAGAACGCCGCCAAGGTGGCCGACGCCATCGGCGCGCACGCCAAATGCCGGCGGGTGATCTATCCCGGCCGCCCCGACCACCCCCAGGCCGCCATCATCGCCAACCAGATGTCGGGCGGCGGCAGCGTGGTGGCCTTCGACCTGGGCAGCCGCGAGGCCGCGTGGCGCTTCCTCGATACGCTCGCCATCGTCGACATCTCCAACAACCTCGGCGACGCCAAGTCGATGGCGACCCACCCGTCCACCACGACCCACCGTTCCATGCCGGAGGCTGAGCGCCTTAGCATTGGCCTGACCGAGGGCTGGGTGCGGATGAGCGTGGGGCTGGAGGGGTCGGGGGACTTGATCCGCGACGTCGAGCGGGCGCTGGACGCGGCTTAGAGGTGTCCTTCTCCCCTTGCGGGAGAAGGTGTCAGCGTAGCTGACGGATGAGGGGTCGCACTCCCCTCTCCGTTCAGTCCGCAAGGCTTGGCCGACAAGTCTGTCGCCCCCTCATCCGACCGGTCTCCGACCGGCCACCTTCTCCCGCAAGGGGAGAAGGACGATCACCTACGCCTCCGCCGTCAGCCGGGCAGGGTCCACCGAATAGGTGCTGGAGCAGTACTCGCAGGTGACCTTGATCAGGCCGTCGTCCTCCACCATGTCGGCGCGCTCCTCGGGCGAGAACGAGGTCAGAACGCTCTCGATGCGGTCCTGGGAGCAGCGGCAGAAGGCCTTCAGCGGCTTAGCCTCGAAGACCCGCACGCCGTCTTCGTGGAACAGGCGGAACAGCAGGGTTTCGGCCGAGATGGTGGGGTCGATCAGTTCGTCCTCGCCAATGGTCTCGAAGAAGGCCTGGGTGCGGACCCAGGCCTCCGCCGTCGGCCCGCGGTTCTCGTCCTCTGCGATGTTCTGGATCAGCATGCCCCCGGCCCGCCAGCGCAGGCCGTCGCCCAGATCAGCCTGACCCACAGCCAGCCGCACCCGCGTGGGGGTCTGTTCCGACTGGGCGAAGTACTGCTCGGCGCACAGGGCCAGGGTCTCGCCCTCGATGGTGGTGATGCCCTGGTAGCGGTCCATGTCGGCGCCCTGATCGACGGTCATGATGAAGACCCCCTCGCCCAGAAGCGTCTTGGCGCCCGGCCGCACGAAACCCTGAGCCGCCTTGGCCACGGCGTCGGGGTCATAGCGGCAATAGCCGCGCAGGGCGCCGTCGGTGTCGTAGTCCACCACGACGTAGCGGACCGGGCCGTCGCCCTGGGCCTGGACGATGAGCCGGCCGTCGAACTTCAGGTTGGAGCCCACGAGGGCGGCGAGCGCGCAGGCTTCGCCCAGCAGGTTGGCGACGGGTTCGGGATAGTCGTGGGCGGCCAGGATCTCGTCCACGGCGGCGCCCAGCCTGGCCAGGCGGCCGCGCACGGGCTCACCCTCGATCTGGAAGGGGGCGACGAGATCGTCGGGGGCGGCGTTGGTGTCGATGCTCATGGGGCGGCCATATAGGGAAAGGCCGACCGTTTTGCGAGCCTTGCCGCGTTGGGTGCCGACAACCAACCGTCAACAGGTGTTGACAAGTGCTGGCCGTCAACTATTGTTGACGCATGATCGACGCGAACGCCTTGCCCTCCCCGGACGACCCCGAGCAGGCCCTGGCCGCGGTGGTCGCCCTGCGCCGCCTGGCCGATAGCCTGGAGCGCCGGGCGGTCATCTCGGCCGTGGATCAAGGCTGGTCGTGGACCATGATCGCCCAGGCCCTGGGGGTCTCGAAACAGGCCGCCCACAGGCGCCTGAAGGACACCATTCCCCAAACCCGCTCATCCTAGGAGCCCCGATGTTCGCCGCCCTCCAACGACGCCTCAAGGACATGGGCACGCTCAAGTCCCTCTGCCTGCAAGCCGAAGCCCATGCGCTCGCCGACCACCAGCGCCAGCCCGGCGCCGAGCACTTCCTGCTGGCCGCCCTCGACCTGCCGGACGGCGCCGCCGGGCGGGCCTTCGCCCGGCTGCACGCCGACCCCGCCGGCCTGAGGCGCGCCATCACCCAGCAATATGGCGAGGCGCTCGCCTCCGTCGGCCTCGATCCGGCGCACGCCGACAGCGTCGAGCCGCCGGCCAAGCCGACGCGCCTCTATGACGCCGCCGCATCCGGGCAGGCGGTGTTGAAGGCCCTGGCGGCCCGGAAGCAAAGGACTCCCTTGCTCAGTGGCGATGTGGTCGCCGTGATCGCGGAGATGCAGCAGGGCGTCGCACCCCGCTCGCTGCGCGCCATGGGGGTCGATCCCGCCGCCCTGAAATCGGCGGCTCTGGCCGAGGTCAGCGCCTATCAGGCGGGCCGTTGACGCAGCCCTCGGGACTCAGATCTTCCCGAAGCACCAGGCCAGGATCGACTTCTGGGCGTGGATGCGGTTCTCCGCCTCATCCCAGGCCAGGGAGCGGGGACCGTCAAGCACCTCAGCCGTCACCTCCTCGCCCCGGTGGGCGGGCAGGTCGTGCATGAAGACGGCGCCGGGATTCGCCTTCTCCATCAGGGCTTCGGTGACCTGATAGGGGCCGAGCGCGGCGAGGCGGTCATCGCGGTCGGTGTCGCCCATGGAGACCCACGTGTCGGTGATCACGCAGTCGGCGCCGGTGACGGCCTCGAGCGGATTGTCGCTCACCTCGATCCGGCCCTGCAGCTCGGCGGCGCGAGCCAGGTCCACGCGGTCGGGATGGTACCTGGCGGGGCTGGCGATCTTCAGCTTGAACCCGAACACGGGGGCTGCGTGGATGAAGGTCGAGCAGACGTTGTTGCCATCCCCGATCCAGGCCAGCGTTTTACCTTCAACAGAGCCGCAGCGCTCCTCGAAGGCCAGCAGGTCGGCCAGGATCTGGCAAGGGTGGCTCTTGTCCGACAGGCCGTTGATGAGCGGCACGGTGGCGACCTCCGCGAAGGTCTCCAGGTCGGCGTGGCGGTTGGCGCGGATCATCACGGCGTCGACCATGCGCGAGAGCACCATGGCGGTGTCCTCGATGGTCTCGCCGCGGCCCAGCTGCATGTCGTTGGCGGTGGAGATGATCACATCGCCCCCGAGCTGGCGCATGGCCGCGTCGAAAGAGAAGCGGGTGCGGGTGGAGTTCTTCTCGAAGATCATGGCCAGGGTCCGCTCGGTGCCTGGCGCGTCGGCGTCGATGCGGCCTTGCGTCCAGCCCTTGCGCGCGGCCTTGCGGGCCCTGGCGTCATTGAGGATCACGCGCAGGTCGGCGGGAGGTATCCGCCAGAGGTCGAGGAAGTGTCTGACTTGGGTCATTGGGGATCCCCCAAATCCCGCTCACCCCGGCGAAGGCCGGGGCCCAGGTTCATCCTGAGAGCGAGAAGTCCTAATCTGGGTCCCGGCCTTCGCCGGGATGAGCGGAGTTAATCAGGCTGCGGCTTTCGCCTGGGTTCGCGCCGCTTCGCAGGACGCTTCCAGTTTCGAGATCGCTTCCTGGGCTTCTTCCAGGGTCAGCGTCAGCGGCGGCAGCAGGCGTACGCAGTTGTCGCCGCCGCCGGCGATCAGCATGTGCTGGTCGCGGGCATGCTGCATGAACTCGCGGTTGGGGGTCTTCAGCTTGATGCCGATCAGCAGGCCCTTGCCACGGATATCCTCCACCACGTCGGGGAAGCGTTCCTGCAGGCCCGAGAGCTGCTGGACGAAATAGCCTGCGACCTCCCGGACGTGGGCCAGGAGCTCGGGGCTGTTGAGCTCCTCCATGGCCGCCAGGCCCACGGCCATGGCCAGGGGGTTGCCCCCGTAGGTGGAGCCGTGGCTGCCAACGGTCATCCCGCGGCCGGCCTCGGCCGTGGCCAGGCAGGCGCCGACCGGGAAGCCCCCGCCGAGCGCCTTGGCCACCGCCATAATGTCGGGGGCCGCATCGCCGGCCCATTCGTGGGCGAACAGCTTGCCAGTCCGGCCCAGGCCGCACTGGATTTCGTCATAGATCAGCAGGATGCCGTGCTCGTCGCACAACTGGCGCAAGCCGCGCATGCAGACCTCGGGCAGGGCGCGGGCGCCGCCTTCCCCCTGCACGGGCTCGATCAGAATGGCCGCCGTGGTGGGGCCGATGGCCGCCTTCAACGCCTCATGGTCGCCGTAGGGCAGTTGGACGAAGCCCGGCATGGGCGGGCCGAAGCCCTCCAGGTAGGCCTTGTTGCCCGAGGCGTTCACGGCGGCCAGCGTGCGGCCGTGGAAAGAGCCGTCGAAGCCGATGATGTCGATGCGCTCAGGGGCGCCCTTGGCCCAGTGATACTTGCGCGCCGTCTTGATGGCGCACTCGATGGCCTCGGCGCCGGAGTTGGTGAAGAACACCTCGTCGGCGAAGGTGGCGTCGGTCAGCACCTTGGCGAGCTTTTCCTGGCCGGGGATCGTGAAGATGTTGGACACGTGCCAGAGCTTCTCGGCCTGGTCCTTCACCGCCGCCACCAGCTTGGGATTGGCGTGGCCGAGCGCGTTGACGGCGATGCCCGCCATGCAGTCGAGATAGGCCTCACCATCGGTGGTGAAAAGTCGCGCGCCCTCGCCTCGCTCGAACGCCAGCGGGGTGCGGTTGTACACGCCCATGATGTGATCGCTGGGGACGGGCGCGGCTTGCGTCGCGGTCTTTTCAGTCACTGGGGATACCTCCCAAAAGAGAAGCGTCCCCGGCGCGTGGCGGCGGGGACAGGAGGCTCGACGTTTTCGTCTTCGAACCCCGCTCTGTCAATATTCTTGGGCGACGACCGGTGTGTGACGCGCTCAGGTCTTGAGCTTGTAGCCGGTCTCGAACATCCACAGGCAGATGCAGCTGAAGGCGATCACCAGGCCGGCGGTCATGCCCACGCCGGCGATCAGCGAGCCCTCGGCGTGGCCAATGAACCCGTAGCGGAAGCCGTCGATCAAATAGAAGAACGGGTTGTAGTGGCTGGCCGAGCGGAAGGGCTCGGGCAGGCGCTCCACCAGGTAGAAGGTGCCCGACAGGAAGGTCATGGGCATGATGATGAAGTTGGTCACCGCCGACATGTGGTCGAACTTCTCCGACCAGAGACCGGCCATGACGCCCAGCAGGCCCAGGATCAGCGAGGCGCCGACGCCGAAATAGAGGATCGCCCAGAGGTGGGTGACCGGCAGGTCGGCGAAGGGCAGGACGGCCAGCCAGGTGACCGCGCCCACCACGATGCCGCGGGTGGCGGCGCCGAGCGCGAAGCCGGCCACATGTTCCAGGGGCGTCAGGGGTGGGGTGAGGAAGTCGCCGGTCAGGCCGTTCATCTTGGCTTGCAGCAGGCTGGAGGACGCATTGGCGAAGGCGTTGTTGAGGATCTGCATCATGATCAGGCCGGGCGCCACGAAGGTGGCGAACTCCACCCCGTGGACGGGAGCCCGCGCCCCCTGGGCGGCCACCACGAAGACCATCATGTACAGCAGGGCGGTGACCACCGGGGCGGCCAGGGTCTGCATCCCCACCTTCCAGAACCGGCGGATCTCGCGGAGATAGAGGGTGCGCAAGCCCGCCCAGTTGACCCCGTGATAGCCCCGGGGCTCGGGCGGCATAACGGCTGCGGCGTCGGGCATATCCTTCATGGGCGCTCATGTGCGCCCAGGCCGCGCGAAGCGCAAGGGTGCGGCCTTCCGACGCTATATGTGGTTCCTGTGGATGAAGACAGGGGCGCCTATTGTGGGTCTTAAGGATCTGTTTACGATATCTGGTAGTTGGTGATGTCGTGAGTAGCGCGCTGCCACAACATATTGATCCTGGGTCTGCCGCGCGGGGCTGATGGAACCAGGACACGCGGAGCAAGACCATGGGTTGGACAGACGAACGCGTCGAAAATCTCAAGAAGCTCTGGCAGGACGGCCTGTCCGCCAGCCAGATCGCCAAGCAGCTTGGCGGCGTCACACGCAACGCGGTGATCGGCAAGGTGCACCGGCTGGGCCTGTCGGGCCGCGCCACCCCCTCCAAGCCCGCCCGCCCGGTCTTCAAGGCCCCGCGTCCGCAACGCGCCGTGGCCCAGCCCGCCGCCCCGCGCCGCATCGCCGAGCCCCTGGTGGCCCAGGCGCCCGTGCCGGCCCCGGTCCGCTATATCGACGAGGCCCCCGGCTCGGCCACCGTGCTGACTCTCGGCGCCCACATGTGCAAGTGGCCGATCGGCGATCCCTCCACCGACGGCTTCACCTTCTGCGGCCGCCGCCAGGATGACGGCCCCTATTGCGCCGAACACGCCCGGGTCGCCTATCAGCCGGCCCAGGCCAAGAAGCGCTCAGGCCCCAACGAACTGGCCCGTTCGCTGCGCCGGTACATCTAGTTTACCGCCTGGACAGCGGGCGAGGGTTTGGGTTTCGACCCGGCCCTCGCTAATCTCATTCCATGACCGATGTCCTGGCAGAGTCGACCGACTCCAACGCCAAAGCCTATTCTGTCTCAGAACTGGCGTTCGCCCTGAAGCGCACGCTTGAGGACGCCTACGGCTTTGTCCGCCTGCGCGCCGAGCTCTCGAAGGTCACCTTCCACGGCAACGGCCACGTTTATCTGACCCTGAAGGACGAGCGCGCCGCCATAGACGGGGTGGTCTGGAAGGGCTCGGTGAAGAACCTGTCGGTCCGGCCCGAACAGGGGCTTGAGGTGATCGTCACCGGAAAGATCACCACCTACCCCGCCGGCTCCCGCTACCAGATCGTCATCGAGACCATGGAGGCCGCAGGGGTCGGCGCCTTGCTGGCCCAGCTGGAGCGGCTGAAGGCCAGACTCCAGACCGAGGGGCTGTTCGAGACCTCGCGCAAACGCCCCCTGCCCGCCATGCCGATGGTGGTGGGCGTGATCACCAGCCCGACCGGGGCGGTGATCCGCGACATCCTGCACCGCATCCGCGACCGCTGGCCCTGCCGGGTGATCGTCTGGCCCTGCGTGGTCCAGGGGGACGCCGCCGCCGCCCAGGTGAGCAACGCCATCCAGCGGTTCAACGCCCTGCCCCCGGACGGTCCCGTGCCGCGCCCCGACGTGCTGATCGTGGCGCGCGGCGGCGGGTCGGTGGAGGACCTCTGGGCCTTCAACGACGAGGGCCTGGCCCGGGTGGTGGCCGCCGGGACGATCCCACTGATCTCGGCGGTGGGCCACGAGACCGACACCACCCTGATCGACTTCGTCTCCGACCGCCGCGCCCCGACGCCGACGGCGGCCGCCGAGATGGCCACGCCCGTCCTGGCCGAGCTGCGCGCCGCCACCCTTGATCTGACGTCGCGCCTGCACCGCCAGGGTGGCCGCATCGTCGAGGACCGCCGGCAGCGGGTGGCCAACGCCGACCGGGCGCTCGCCCGCGTGCCTGACCTGGTGGAGATGGCCGCCCAGCGCTTCAACCTGGCCGCCAGCCGCCTGGCCGCCGCGCTCAATCGCAACATCGCCATCCACGACAACCAGCTGATCCGCACCGCCTCGCGCCTGACGCCCGGCCTGCTGCAGCGCCCGCAGCAGGTCCGCGCCGAGCGGCTGGCCGGGGCCGCGTCGCGGCTGGCGGCTGGGCTCACGCGCAATGTCGCGGTCCACCGCACTGAACTTGGCCGCCTCACCGCACGCCTGGTCCCTGCCCTTTTGCAGCGGCCGCAGGACCAGCAGGCCCAGGCGCTGGCGCGAACGTCGGTCCGCCTCCGTCCGGCCCTCACGCGGGGCCTGGAGCGGATGACCGAGCGGCTGGCCTACCAGGCCAAGCTGCTGGCGCCCCTCGACCCCAAGGCCCCGCCTCGCCGGGGCTTCGCCAAGGTGATCCGGGCCGATGGGTCCCTGGCCCTGGACGGCGCATCCCTGCGCAGCGGCGAGGGGGTGAGCCTGGTCTTCGCCGACACCACCCGCGAGGCCACTATTGACGGGACGCCGACCGCCGCGCCCGATCCGCAGCCGGCGCCTGCGCGCTCGGTCCGCCCGACCAAGCCGACTTCGACACCTTCCGCGCAGGGCGATCTGTTCTGAGGCGGCGGCCTCGTTTAGGATGGCGCCCATGAACGCCCATGACCTATCCGGATCCACCGCCGACCTGGCTGTCGTCCACTATGGCGACGGCGAGTTCGTCGTCCTGAAGCCGGGCCGCTATGTGGTCTGCGCCGTCTCCGGGGTGAAGGTGCCGCTGGAGGCCCTACGCTACTGGAGCGCCCCCCTGCAGGAAGCCTATGCCGGCCCCGCTGAGAGCCTGGCCCGCTGGCAGGCGACCAACCGCTGAACCGGCGTGGCGCCCTTCTAGGTCTCGGGGCGATCGGCCTCTGGACCCCGGCGCGCGCGGCGCCGCCCGGCCTGTCGCTGACCGGCCGCTACCAACAGGGCGGCTTCGCCATCGGCCGCACCAGCCCCCGCGCCCGAGTCTTCGTGAACGGGGCGGATGAGGGCCTGGCCTCGGAGGCCGGCTACTTTGTCGTCGGCTTCGACCGCGACGCCGGGCCCCAGGCGATCATCCGGGTGGTGAACAGCGAAGGCGAGGCCAGCCACATCGCCCAGATCGCGCCCGGCGACTTCGACATCCAGCGGATCGGCGGCCTGGCCAGCAACCAGGTCAATCCGACGGGCGAAGCCCTGCTGGCTCGCATCAGGGCGCAGGCCGGTCGCAAGGCCCAGGGCTTCGCCAGCCGCGCCGACCTGGACGGGTTCAAGACCGGCTTCATCGCGCCCCTGGCCAAGTACCGGATCAGCGGCCGGTTCGGCGGCCAGCGCATCCTTAACGGCGAACCCCGCACGCCCCACTACGGCGCCGACCTCGCCGCCCCCACCGGCGCCTCGATCCGCGCGCCGGCGGCCGGCCTCGTGGCCTTCGCCGAGACCGGTATGCACTTCGAGGGCGGCCTGACCATGATCGACCATGGCCAGGGCCTGATCAGCCTCTACCTGCACCAGTCCCGCGTGGATGTCCGGCGTGGCGAGATGGTGAGCCAGGGCCAGGTGATCGGGGCCGTGGGCAAGGAGGGCCGGGCGACAGGCCCCCACCTCTGCTGGCGCATGAAGTGGCACGGACGCAACCTGGACCCCACCCTGATGGTGGGGGCGAGGACGCCGGCCTAGAGCGCCGAGATCCAGTCACACACAACGTCGATCGCGCTCGGATCGAGGCTGGTCTCGATCTCCCGATACTCGGATGGCGCGCCGGTTACCGCCGGCTGCAGCAGGTGATTGAGGCCGGGAAGGGTCACCACCGTCGCCGCGGGATTGGCCGCCCTCAGCGCCGCCGCGTGCGCCCGGGGCGGGGTCTGAAGGTCCTTCTCCGCCAGCAGCACGAGAGCCGGGCAGGTCAAGCCGCGCAGCCCGGCCGTGTGGTCGTGGGTGGCCCAATAGCGCTGCCAGGGCTTGGCGGCGATGGCGGCCCGCAGCTCCAGGCGCTCTGCCGGGTAGGCCGCGGCGGCTAGGATCTCCCGGGCCCGTGCGAGGGTCTGTTCGGGCGTGGGCGCCCTGGAGGCCTCGGCGAGCGCGCGGACGAAGCCGACCGTGCGGTCGAAGTCGCGAGGCACGCCGCCCACCAGGCGGGCTGCGTTGAACATCTCGGTTTCAAGGATGTCCTCGTCGGGGAGGGCCGTGGGGGTCATCATCACGCAGAAGGCGATATGCGGATCGGCGGCGGCGAGGTCAGCCGAGATGTGGCCGCCTTCGCTGTGGCCCAGCAGGCCCACTGCGCCGATGTCGGACCGGGTCCTCAGGAAGGCGATGGCGGCCGCCAGGTCAGCGGCGAAGTCCCCGGTGCTGGCGGTGTCGAAGACGCCCTCCGAAGCGCCCACGCCGCGCTTGTCATAGCGCAGGGTGGCCAAGCCACGGCGGGTCAGGTGGTCGGCCCAGAGCGCCATGGGCCTGTGGCCAGCCACCGTCTGGTCGCGGTCCACCTCGCCGAACCAGCAGGAAAGGACGATGACGCGGGGCCGGCCGAGACCCGGCGGGCGCGTCAGGGTTCCCGATCGCTTCGAGCCGTCGGCGCCGGTGAAACTGATCGCCTCCACCTCATACGGAAAGGGCGGTGTGAGCGTCTGCGGACGGACCGAGTGGGAGACAGGCAGCGCCACCCCGGGAGCGAGGCTGACCGGGAAATCCACGCTGTTGTGCAAGCAGGTCCCCTCGAGCCGATCGCCGACCGGACGCAGGACGAACGCCAAGTCTACAGGAAGGAGTTCGAAGCCGACCCCATCGCCGTCGCGGCGCAGCGCCAGAGGGTCGACGGCGCCCGACCGTCGATTCATCCATACGGTGTCGCCCTCGAACCGGAGGCCGAGCTTCACCTTCGCCTGGCCGGTGTCGAGGACGCCGTGCCAGTCACCTGAGATATCTGGGGTCATGGCCGGAAAATCGGCGAGGTCCGGGCGGCCTGGCAAAGCACATTAGCTTGGCTTGATCTGGCCCCCGCCGCCTGCCACCGTGGCACGGTCAAGAGGCTGAGAAGCCATCGCTCCCGCTCACTTGCGGCTGCGCTTGTAGACCTCGTTGGGCCAGCGCTTGTGGACCCAGAACCACTCGGTGGGCCGGTCGCGGATGCGGTCCTCGATGAAGGCGTTCACCTTCCCCACTCCGGCGGCGATATCCGCGTTACGGTTTCCGGTGTTCGCCAGGTGGATCAGGTCGTGGACCACCACCTTGAAGCGGGCCTTGTGGGTGCGCTGCACCGACATGGGCTGCAGCGGAATGCCAAAGCGCAGGGCGAAGCTGGAGGGGCCCGGCGCGGTGTAGCAGGTGACCCCGAACAGCGGCGCGGCTACTCCGCCATTGAACTTCTGGTCGTTCATCAGGGCCACGCACTCGCCCCGTCCCAGGGCGCGGATCAGTTCACGGGCGCTCTCGGTCCCCTTCGGGGCGAACAGCCGCACGCCATAGCGGAAGCGGCTGCGGCGGAAGCTCTCGTCCACATGAGGGTTGTTCATCGCCCGATAGGTGATCTGGCAGGTGATCCCGGCATGGACGATGGCGGCGGGCATCACCTCCATCGAGGAGAAGTGGCCCGAGATGAACACGACCGATTCCCCGCTGTCGGCGATCTGCCTCAGCCGCGCGGCGTTCACCACCTCGACCCGGGTCGGGTCATTGATGATCTTGTCGAGGATGGGGAATTCCAGGGCCACCCGTCCGGCCTCGGCCCAGCTCTCGTGGGTCAGGCGGACGATCTCCGCCTCGTCGGCCTGGGGAAAGGCGATGCGCAGGTTGGTCTGCACGACCCTGTGGGTGCTGGTGAGCGGCCCCAGGCGCTGGAACAGCCAGGCCCCGAAGTCCGACACCGCATCGATGGGGAACAGCCGCGCCAGGCCTGTGACCAGGTCGTAGGCCAGGGCCTCGAGCCGCCACACGACGTGCTGGGCCAGGGAGGGTCGTGTCTCCGCCATGGCCTCTCCTAACCGCAGCCCCCCAGTCGTGCAACGCGAGCCGGAGTCTCCTGGCGCGCGACTTGCCCATTTCAGGCCAGACCGTCTCGCTTTGGGACGGGCGCCAACAGATACGAAGAAGGGGGCGGTGCAACCCATGGGTAACGACATCGACGTTCATCTCGGTAAGCGCCTTCGCCGGCGCCGCCGTCTTCTGGGTCTGACCCAGCAGCAACTGGCCGGCGCCTGCGGCGTGCGGTTCCAGCAGATCCAGAAGTACGAATGCGGCGCCAACCGCATCTCGGCCGCGCGCCTCTGGCAGCTCTCCGAAGCCCTGGAAGTGCCGGTCGGCTACTTCTATGACGGCCTTTCGGAACTGGCCCAGCGCGAGCCGGCCAACGAAGCCGACGGCGGAGGCGAGATGTTCGCCCGCAAGGAAACCCTCGACCTGATCCGCGCCTACTACCAGCTGGGTGAGCGTCCGCGCCGCCGGCTGCTGGACCTCGCCAAGTCGCTCAACGGCGAACACGAGGCCGTCTAAAGCCCCCGCTTTGCGTATCTGGGGGGATATCGGAAGCGCGAGCGGCGGGATAAAGCGGGTGCATGCTCGCTCCCGACCGTCTCGCTGCTCTCGACAGCTTCCTGATCGAACTGAACCGCGCCTCCGCCGAGGTCATCGCCCCGCTGTTCCGGGCCGATCACGGCCTGGAGGACAAGGGCACGGCCACCTGGTTCGATCCCGTCACCGCCGCCGACAAGGGCGCGGAGGCGGCGATCCGCAAGCTGATCACCGAGCGCTACCCAGAACACGGGGTGATCGGTGAGGAGTATGGCGAGGACCGCCCGGAGGCGGAGTTTGTTTGGGTCTTAGATCCGGTGGATGGGACCAGGGCGTTCATCGCCGGCCTGCCGGTCTGGACCACCCTGATCGGGTTGCGGCACGAAGGCCGCCCGGTGCTGGGCTCAATCGGCCAGCCCTATATCGGTGAGCTCTATATCGGCCACACCGGGGGCTCGCGCCTGATCGCGCGGGGAACCGAAAAGGTGCTGCGGGTGCGCGCCTGCCCCAAGCTGACCGACGCCATCATCGCCACCACCGACCCCGAGGGCTGCTTCAGCGGCGCAGAGCTGGGCGCCTGGACCCAGGTGCGGGCGGCGGCCAAGCTCGCCCGGCTGGGCTGCGACGCCTATGCCTACGCCATGGTGGCGGCCGGCACGATGGACATGGTCATCGAGGCCGGCCTGAAATCCTGGGACATCGAGAGCGCCATCCCACTGATTGAAGGGGCCGGCGGCCTGGTCACCGACTGGCGCGGGAACCCGGTCGGCCAGCAGGGCGGCCAGATGGTCATGGCCGGCGACCGGGCCTGCCTCGACGAGGCCCTGGTCGCGCTGAGGCGGTCAGCGAACTAACTAGCATCCGCACATCCCGGCGAAGGCCGGGACCCAGGTCGTAGAGCAATGCGTCTGCGGAGAGACTTCCAGACCCTTCTCCGGATGCTCAGAGCCTTGGGATCTGGGCCCCGGCCTTCGCAAGGGTGAGCGGTAAAGGGGATCAGCTCTTCTTAGGTGCGGCCTTCGGGGCGGCAGCCTTCTTGGCCGTCGCGGGCTTCTTGGCGGCTGCGGGCTTGGCGGCCGGCGTGGCTGCAGCCTTCGGCGCGGGCTTGGCGGCGGCGGGCTTGGCCGGGGCCTTGGCGGCGGGCTTCGGAGCCGGCGCCTTCTCGGGGGCTTTGGCCGCAGCGGCCTTCGGAGCGGGCTTGGCGGCGGCGGGCGTCGCGGCCGGCTTGGGCGCAGCCTTGGGGGCGGCGGCCTTGGCGGGCGCCTTCACAGCCGTGGGCTTGGCGGCGGCCTTCGGAGCCGCGGCCTTGGCCGGAGCCTTGGCGGCAGGTTTCGCGGCCGCCTTCGGCGCAGCGGCCTTGGCGGGCGCCGCGGCCTTCGCGGCAGGCTTCTTGGCCGCGGGCTTGGCGGCGGCCTTCGGAGCCACCGCGGGCTTGGGCGCAGCCGCCGGCGCGGCCGGCTTCGGCGCGGCCG
>NZ_JANPJP010000286.1:0-2702 GCF_031425575.1 Phenylobacterium sp. | reverse complement strand
CGCCCGCGCCGAGCGCCTGGTGCTCAACACCGCCGAACTCGAGGACCTGGGTTCGTCGGTCTATGACGAGATGATGGGGCTCGGGCCTCTGGAGCCCCTGCTCAAGGATGACAGCATCAATGACATCCTGATCAACGGCCCTTTCCAGGTCTATGTCGAGCGCCGCGGCGAGCTGGAGCCCACGGCCGTCCGCTTCCGCGACAACGATCACCTGCTGCGGATCGTCAACCGCATCGTCGCCGGGGTCGGCCGACGCATCGACGAGAGCCAGCCCATGGTGGATGCCCGTCTGCCCGACGGAAGCCGGGTCAACGCCGCCATCGCCCCCATCGCCATCGACGGGGCCTGCGTCTCGATCCGCAAGTTCTCCAAGAAGCCCTACACCCTGGAAAAGCTGGTGGACGTGGGCGCCATGCCCCAGTGCGTCGCCGACTTCCTACACGGCGCCATCAAGGCCCGCGTCTCCACCGTGATCTCCGGCGGCACCGGCTCGGGCAAGACCACCCTGCTCAACGCGCTCTCGGCCGCCATCAGCCACAAGGAGCGGCTGATCACCATCGAGGACGCCGCCGAGCTGCAGATGCAGCAGCCGCACATCGTGCGCCTGGAGACCAGGCCCCCCAATATCGAGGGCAAGGGCGAGATCCGTCAGCGCGAGCTGGTCAAGAACGCCCTGCGCATGCGTCCCGACCGGGTGATCCTTGGCGAAGTCCGGGGCGAGGAAGCCTTCGACATGCTCCAGGCGATGAACACCGGCCACGAGGGCTCCATGGCCACCATCCACGCCAACACGCCCCGCGACGCCATCACCCGCCTCGAGCAGATGGTGGCCATGTCGGGGATGAAGCTGTCGCCTGAGGCGGTCCGCGGCCAGATCGCCTCGGCGGTGGGCCTGATCATCCAGATCATGCGTCTCTCGGACGGCAAGCGGAAGCTGATGAGCGTCACCGAGATCACCGGCATGGAAGGCCAGGTGGTGCAGATGCAGGAGATCTTCTTCTTCAACCGCCTGCACACCACCGCTGACGGCGTGGTGCATGGCGAGTTCCGCGCCAGCGGCCTGCGGGCCCGCTGCCTAGACGAGATGACCCGCCGCGGCATCGCCTACGACACCGCCAACTTCGACCCGTCGCGGGTGCTGGGCTGATGGGCTTCGACGCCAAGAGCGCCTATCTGGTCCTGGTCTTCGCGGCCGTCTTCGCCGCCGGCCAGGCCTGTTTCGGCCTGCTGGGAACCGCCAAGGTCAAGCGGAAGGTCAATCAGCGCCTGAAGGTCTCCGAGCGGATCGGCGGCATCCAGGAGCTGGTGGTGGAGTTGCGCAAGCAGCGAGGCCTCACCGCCGCCGGCGACCTGCGGGCGGGCGTGAAGTGGCTGGCCGAGCTGATCGTCCGCTCCGGTGTGCCCTATGATCCCCGGAAGTGGCTGATGGCGGTGATCGCCGCAGCTGTCGCGGGCGGCGTCCTGCTGGCCTTCTTCACCCACAGCCTGCTGATGGCGCCAGTGGGCGCGATCGTGTTCGGCGGCGCCGGCCCCATCTTCTTCCTGAAGTTCATGGCCGGCAGGCGGTCCAAGGCCCTGGGCCACCAACTACCGCAGGGACTTGAGATCATCGTCCGCAGCCTGGAGGCCGGCCACCCGGTCCCCACCGCGATCCAGCTGGTGGGCCGCGAGATGGCCGATCCCATCGGCTCGGAGTTCGGCATGGCCGCCGACGAGATCGCCTACGGCGCCACCCTCGAACAGGCCATCGGCCGCATGTCCCAGCGCTGCCAACACCCCGATGTCGACCTGTTCGCCGCCACCGTGCGCCTGCAGGAGCGGGCCGGCGGCAACCTGACCGGACTGCTGAAGCTCAACGCCGCCACCGTGCGCGAGCGCCACCGTATGCGCCTGAAGATCAAGGCCGCGTCGGCCGAGGGGCGCATGTCGGCCCTCATCCTCACCGCCGCCCCCTTCATCGCCGGCGGCGCCATTCACCTGATGAATCCTGACTTTTATGGCGAGGTCCTCGGGGAGCCCTTCATCCAGACCGGCCTGATCGCCATGGGAATATGGATCGCCATCGGCAACCTGATCATGCGCCGCATGGTCGACATGCGGATCTAGGCCCATGGACCTGCAGACCCTCATCCTCTGGTCCGGCCTGGCCCTGGTCGGCGTCGGCGTGGCCGGCGGCGGCGTGCTGGCCATGGGCGAACTTCGCGTACGCGCCCTGCGCAAGGCCCGCTTCCAGGATCCGGCCGGCCCTGCGATCGAGCCGAGCTGGGGCGAGGTGCGCATCCTGGGCCAGGTCACCGCCAGCGTCCGCCGTCTGGGCCAGCAGGCCGCCGTCCGCGACCCGTCCAAGGTCTCCGACGTCCGCATGCGCCTGGTCCGCGCAGGCTTCTTCGGACGCGAGGCGGCGATCTACTATCTCGGCGCCCGAGCCGCGGCCCTGGCGGCGGCGACCCTCGGCACCATCGTCCTGCTGCCCTTCGCCCTGAAGCCCGGCCACGGCATGGCCCCGGTCCTGCTGGCCGCGATCCTGGCCCTCATCGCCCTGCTCGGCCCCGACCAGGCGCTCTCCATGCGGCAGAAGGACCGGGAGCGGGAATATGCCGACGGCTTCCCCGACCTGCTGGACCTGCTGGTAGCCTCCGTCGAGGCAGGCCTCTCCCTCGACGCCGCCGTCGGCCTGGTCACCGACGAGCTGGCCCGCCGCT
>NZ_JANPJP010000285.1:0-8535 GCF_031425575.1 Phenylobacterium sp. | reverse complement strand
CCTGCAGCCCCTGATGCGTTGGCGGATGGACGACGCCCGCGAGGGGCTCGGGACCTGGAGGGGGGTCGCCCGTTTCCTGCGCGAGAACCGGACCTTCATCGACAAGGCGCTGGCCGAAATCCACGCCCGCGGCGCCATCTCGGCCGGCGAGCTGGAGATCGGCGAGAAGGGGCGCGGCGGCTGGTGGGGCTGGAGCGAGGGCAAGCGGGCCATGGAGTGTCTGTTCTGGGCCGGCGAGATCACCACGGCCACCCGGCGCAGCACCTTCGAGCGGGTCTATGGCCTGCCGGGCGACGTGTATCCCAGGTCCGTCCGCGACGCCCCGACCCCGCCCCGCGACGAGGCCCAGCGCCAGCTCCTGCGCATCGCCGCCCGCGCCCAGGGCGTGGCGACGGAGCGCGACCTGCGCGACTATTTCCGTATGCCGGTGGCCGACACCAAGGCCCGCATCGCCGAACTCGTGGCGGCCGGCGACCTGCTGCCGGTGTCCGTGAAAGGCTGGGATCAGCCGGCCTATCTCGATCCCGCCGCCCGGCGACCGCGCAAGATCACCGCCGGCGCCCTGCTCTCGCCCTTCGACAACCTGATCTGGTTCCGCGAGCGCACCGAGCGGCTGTTCGGCGTCCGCGTCCGGCTGGAGATCTACACCCCGGCCGAGAAGCGCGTGCACGGCTACTACGTCCTGCCCTTCCTGCAGGGCGAGGCCATCACCGCCCGCGTCGACCTCAAGGCCGACCGCAAGGCCGGCGTCCTGCTGGTGCAGTCGGCCCACGCCGAACCCTGGGCCGACGCGGAGACGCCCGGCCAGTTGATGACCGAACTTCAGCTGATGGCGGGCTGGCTTGGCCTGACCTCCGTCCGCGTCGAACCCAAGGGCGATCTGGCCCCACGCCTCGCCGCGGCCCAAACTAGTTCGGAACCCTAACCACTTTCAGGGGGTGGCGACACCACTTCACGCGGCGCCTAAACCGCCCCCATCGTCACCGCGTGCAGGCGGGCATAGGCCCCGCCCTTGCTCACCAGCTCGGCGTGGCGACCCTCCTCGACCACCTGGCCGTTGTCGAAGACCAGGATGCGGTCGGCGCCGCGGATCGTCGACAGGCGGTGGGCGATGACGATGGTGGTGCGGCCCACCATCAGCTCCTCCATCGCCGCCTGCACCTCCCGCTCGGTCTCCACGTCGAGGGACGAGGTGGCCTCGTCCAGCACCAGGATCGGCGCGTCCGCCAGGAAGGCCCGCGCGATGGCCACCCGCTGGCGCTCGCCCCCCGACAGCTTCACGCCGCGCTCCCCCACCAGAGTCTCGTAGCCCTTGGGCAGGCGGGTGATGAAGTCGTGGGCCCGGGCCCGGCGGGCGGCCAACTCGATCTCGTCGGGGGTCGCGCCCGGCCTGGCGTAGCTGATGTTCTCGCCGATGGTGCGGTGGAACAGGGCCGGGTCCTGCGGCACCACGGCGATGGCGCGCCGCAGACTGCCTTGCGTCACCTTGGCCACGTCCTGGCCGTCGATCAGGATGCGGCCGCCGTCGAGGTCGTAGAGCCGCTGGACCAGCTTGACGAAGGTCGACTTGCCCGACCCCGTCGGCCCGACGAGCGCGATCCGTTCCCCCGGCGCGATCCGCAGGGAGAAGTCGCGATAGAGAGCGGTCTGCGCCGACTTGTAGCCGAAGGTGGCGTGGTCGAAGACCACCTCTCCCAGGTCCCCGGCGAAGGCCGGCGCGCCCGGCGCATCGGCCACCTGCGGCTCGAGCGTCAGATAGCGGGCCACGTCCTCGACGTCGTCCAGGCCCTTCTGCAGCATGCGGATATTGTCGCCGATGTTGCGCAGATAACCGCTCATGAGCATGAAGGAGGTCACCCCGAAGGCCACGTCTCCGGGCGTCGCCTCGCCCCGCGCCCACAGCCGCAGCAGCAGGCCGGTGAGCCCCGCCTGCAGCAGGACCAGCAGCAGGTTCTGCACCAGCCAGATGTCGGTGAACCGGGTCCAGGTGCGCTGCACCGCCTTGGACCACAGCTGGGTCACCCCGGCGATCCGGGTCGCCTCGAGGTCCTCGGCCCCGAAGGCGCGCACCGTGGCGTTGGAGGCGACGGAGTCGGCGATCGCCCCGCCGATCCGGCTGTCCAGCCCTACCGACTTGAGGTTCAGCGGCCGCCCGAAGGTGCTGGTCAGGAAGACGTTGGAGGCGATGTAGATGATCACCGTGGCCAGGGAGAACAGGCCCACCATCGGCCAGCGCAGGATCATCATCACAGATAGGCCCAGCAGCACCGCCAGCGCCGGGCCCAGCCACATGACCACGGCGTCGGAGACCTCGTCATAGCCCCACATGGCGCGGCTCAGCTTGCGCACCGTGGCGCCCGAGAAGTTGTCGCCGTGCCAGTCGGCGGAGAAGGACTGCACCTTGCCGAACCCCTCCTCGGTGATCTCGCGCATGTTGCCGGCCGCCAGGGGAATCCAGAACCGTGGCGCGAGATTGCGCATCAGCGATCCCACCAGATAGACGCCGACGAACAGGCCCCAGGCCATCCAGGCGGTGTCCTGCGACGAAGGTCCCGCGGTGACCGCGTCCACCAGCCGACCCGACGCCCAGGGCATGGCCAGGTCGAACCCGATTCCGGCCAGGGTCGTCACCAGGGTGCCGGCCAGCAGCCACGGCCGTCGAAGCCAGTAGCCCATGACGAAGCCCAGGACCTGGCGGTTGCTCAGGACCCGGTTCGCCGACTCGTCGACCTCCTCATAGTGCTCGGTCACGCGCCCGCCTCCGTCACGGCGTGCAGCCGGGCATAGGCCCCGCCGCGCGCCACCAGGTCCGCATGGCGGCCCTCTTCAACAAGTTGTCCGCCCTCGAACACCAGGATGCGGTCGGCGCCCCGGATGGTCGACAGCCGGTGGGCGATCACCACCGTGGTGCGGCCCATCATCAGTTCCTCCATGGCCGCCTGCACCTGGCGCTCGGTCTCCACGTCCAGGGACGAGGTGGCCTCGTCCAGCACCAGGATGGGCGCATCCGCCAGGAAGGCGCGCGCGATGGCCACCCGCTGGCGCTCGCCGCCCGACAGCTTCACCCCGCGCTCACCGACCAGCGTGTGATAGCCCTTGGGCAGGGCCGCGATGAAGTCGTGCGCCCGGGCCCGCTTGGCGGCCAGGATCACCTCGTCCTCCGTGGCGTCGGGCCGGGCATAGCTGATGTTCTCGGCGATGGTGCGGTGGAACAGGGCCGGGTCCTGGGGCACGACGGCGATGGCCCGCCGCAGGCTGCCCTGGGCGACATGGGCGATGTCCTGCCCGTCGATCAGGATCCGGCCGCCCTGCACATCGTAGAGGCGCTGCAGCAGCTTGACGAACGTCGACTTGCCGGCCCCCGTCGGCCCCACCAGGGCCACGCGCTCGCCGGGCGCCACCACCAGGGTGAAGTCCTGGTACAGCGGCCGCGCGGCGTTCTCGTAGCCGAAGGTCACGCGGTCGAAAACCACCTCCCCCAGCTCGCCGCGGAACGGCGCCGCGTCCGGCTTGTCGGCCAGCTGCGGCTGCGTGCGCATGTAGGTGGCGACATCCACCATGTCGTCGAGGCCCTTCTGCAGCATGCGGGTGATCTCGCTGAAGTTCCGCATGTAGCCGGCCATGACGATGAACGAGGTGATGCCGAAGGCCACGTCGCCCGGCGTCGCGTCGCCGTGGCTCCAGGCATAGACCAGCTGTCCCGTCAGACCCGCCTGCAGGACCACCAGGAACAGGTTCTGCCCCCAGCTGACCGTGTTGAAGCTGTTCCAGGTTCTGTGCTGGGCCGCGCGCCAGATGGCCACGTGGTCGGCGAACCGCTTCTCCTCGCGGGCCTCGGCGCCGAAGCCCTTCACCACCGGATTGCCGCCGATGGCGTCGGCCAGGTTGGCGCCGATCTGGGAGTCCAGGGCCGTCGAGGCCAGGTTCACCGGACGGATGTAGTAGGTCGAGACCAGGATGTTGAAGATGGCGAAGGCGATCACCAGCACGGCGACGAACACGCCCGCCACCGGCCACTTCAGGCCGATGGAGATGGCTAGGCCCGACAGCACCACCAGGGTCGGGGTCAGCATCCACAGCAGGGCGTCAGAGGCGCTGTCATAGCCCCACATGGCCCGGCTGACCCGGCGAACCGTGGCGCCGGCGAAGTTCGACGCGTGCCAGTCGGCCGAGAAGGCCTGCACGCGGCCGAAAGCCCGGGTCACCATCCGCGCCATGATCCGCGAATAGAAGCCGTTGGACAGACGGAACATGCCGCTGCGCAGACAGTAGAACGCCAGGTACAGCCCCGAGAGCGCGGCCCAGGCCATCCATGCCTTGTCAGTGGGCGAGGTGGGCGTCGCCACAGCGTCGATCAGGGCCCGGGTCGCCCAGGGAATCGCCAGGTCGCAGGCCGTCGAGGCCAGCATCAGCGCCGCGATCAGCACGAACCGCTTGGGCTCGCCCATCCAGTGGCCGGCCATGAAGCCGATCACCTGGCTGTTGGTCAGGATGCGGGGACGGTCGGCGTCCTCGTCGTCGTAAGCTTGCGTCATGTGAGCCGTCGGAATGCGGTGACGGCGAGGGGCGCGGCGCGCGCATCATCGACGTCATGGAGAATGGGAGCGGCTGGAGGTCCAGCACGGGTCGCGGGAGGGATCCCTTGGGGCGGTCGCAGCGGACGCGCGGGCCGGGGAAATCTCTCAGGTCAGCAGAAGGACCCGGCGGCGCGTCGGCGGAGGGTGGTCGTTGCGATGACTTTCATCTTTGATGACCCTCCTTTCCGGTCTCGTGTGGAGGCCGGAAGCTAGGCGGCTCGGATTCCCCCGTCAAGCGACCGCGTTACGCCAAATTCTGACTGCGGCGCGAAAGCCACGGTGCTGCTATGGAGAGGCCAAGATGACCACCCACCTCCCCGACGCCGCCCCCACCAACTGGGTGGACCGCCACGCGCCTTTGGCCCTGCGCCCCTGGCTGAAACTGGGACGCTTCGACCGCCCCACCGGCATCTGGCTGCTGATGCTGCCGGGCTGGCAGGGGATCGCGCTCGCCGCCGCCATGGAGGGCCGATGGCCGGATCCGCTGCTGATGGCCGCCTTCTTCCTGGGCGCCGCCCTGATGCGCGCGGCCGGCTGCGCCTATAACGACATCGTCGACCGCGACTTCGACGCCAAGGTGGCGCGCACCGCCGCCCGCCCCATCCCGGCGGGCCAGATCAGCGTCAGCCAGGCCTGGGCCTTCGTCGTCGCCTGCGCAGTGATCTCCCTGGCCATCCTGCTGACCATGGGGCCAGTGGCCATCGGCCTTGGCGTCGCCTCCCTGGCCCTGGTGGCGGCCTATCCGTTCATGAAGCGGATCACCTGGTGGCCCCAGGCCTGGCTGGGCCTCACCTTTAACTGGGGCGCCCTGCTGGGCTATGCCGCCGCAACAGGCGGGGCCTCAGGCGTGCTCTGGCTTTATTTCCAAATTCTCAGCCTCACGGGCCATTACGCCTCGGTCGGCGTCTCTTCCGACTTTTTCGTCCTTGGCCACCTCTCGTGGCCCGCCATCCTGCTCTATGCGGCCGGCGTCTTCTGGACCCTGGGCTACGACACCATCTACGCGGTCCAGGACCTGGAGGACGACGCCCTGGCCGGCGTGAAGTCCTCGGCCCTGCGGCTGGGCGACGCCGCGCCGAAGGCCGTGCTCGGCTTCTATGTGACCGCCTTCGTCCTGGCCCTGGCCGCGGCCTGGGTCGGCGGCCTGGGGCCCCTGTTCCTGCCGCCGGCCGCCATGTTCGGCGTCCACCTGTCGCGGCAGGCCGCCCGGCTGGACGTCAAGGACGGCGTGGCCGCCCTGGCCCTCTTCAAGTCCAACAGCCTCGCGGGCCTGCTGCTGGTGATCGCCATGACCGCGGGCATGTGGGACGGGCCGGCCTCGGCGCTCTAAGCGATTTCAGGCGAAGTGGCCGCCGGTTCGCCGCCTGGAAAGCGCGCCCGGCAAGAGGACTAGAACGGCCCCTTCTGGTAGGCGCGCTCCAGCACCTTGTTCAGCGCCGCGATCCGCCGGGTATAGGCCCGCGCCAGGCAGGTGCGGTACGCGCCGCAGGCCCGCCTTGTCTTCAGCCACGCCTGCTGGTCGTCCTGGATGGCGCCCCGCCCGCCCATCGCCACCAGATGCTGAGCGATGTCGTAGAGCTGCGCCATGCGCACGTCCTGGTCGTTCAGCTTCAGCGTCGCGCAGATGGTCAGTTCGTCCTGCGTCCGCGCCCGTTCGCAATTGAAGCTGGCGGCCTGGGCGCCCCCGGCCATCAAGGTCGCGGTCAGGGCGAGCAATACCAGGCGGATCGGGGGGCGCATTCGGGTCTCCGGGGAAATCCTGCCGCCATACCTAGGACGCTCGGCCCTGTTCCCCAAGGCCTGTCGTGACCTTGCGTCACGCTGTTTCGTCACGATTTTTTGTGGGAGAATGCGGTCATGGCAGCCGCATCCCGCGTCGATCCCAAGACCTATTTCCCCCCCGACCAGTGGGCGCGCCTCGCCGCCCATTCCAACTGGCGGGGCCTGGCCCTGCTCGCCCACGCCTGGATCGTCATCCTGGCGGCCGGGGTCATGGTGGTGGTCTGGCCGCTGACCCTGCCCCTTGCGGTGATGATCATCGGGGGTCGCCAACTCGGCCTGGCCATCCTCATGCACGACGCCGCCCACGGCGCCCTGCACAAGAACCTCAAGGTCAACGACTGGGCCGGCGAGTGGCTGACCGGCGGCGGCCTGGCCCGCTACCGCCCCTATCACCTCACCCACCACCGCTTCGCCCAGCAGGCCGAGGATCCGGACCTCGGCCTGTCGGCGCCCTTCCCGATCACGCGGCTGTCCCTGCGCCGCAAGCTGGTGCGTGACCTGACCGGACAGACCTTTTTCAAGCAGCGGTTCGGCGACCTGGTCGCCCGGCTGAAGGCCCGCAAGCCCGGCCAACCCCTCCTGCCCATCCTGACCGAGGAAATCCGCCGCAAGCGCCGCTGGCTGATGGGGGGCGTGGTGATCACCGCCATCGGCCTGCCCTTCGGCGCCTGGTGGGCCTGGCCCGTGCTGTGGGTCCTGCCCCAGGCCACCTGGTATCCTATGATCACGCGGCTGCGGAACATCGCCGAGCACGCCTGCGTCGCCAAGGACGAGCCCGATCCCCTGCGCCACGCGCGGACCACCAAGGCCAATCTAATCGAGCGCGCCCTGCTGGCCCCCTACTATGTGAACTACCACTGCGAACATCACATGTTCATGCACCTGCCCTGCTACCAGCTGCCCCGCGCCCACCGGGCCCTGGCCAAGGCGGGCGTGACCAAGGGCATGCTGGTGGAGCCCGGTGGGTATCTGAAGGTCTTGTCCCTGGCGGCGGGGAAGCCTGCCAGCGAGAGCGTGACAGCCTGAAGTGGTCGCCGGTTCAGGCGTCCGTCACGCGACCCAGCAAAAGACTTAGAGGCTTTCAGTTTCCAGCTGAAAGTCTCTAAGCGGGGGAATGATCGATCCCAGCCTTGAGGGCCGCCGCGCCTTCATCCTCGAAAACACCCGGCTGCAGACCCCGCCCCACACGCCGGAGCTGGACCTGCACCTCGCCGACGAGATCACCCCGATCTGGAAGATGACCGAGGAGGCCCTGGCCGAGATCGGCCTGCCGCCGCCCTTCTGGGCCTTCGCCTGGGCCGGCGGCCAGGCCCTGGCCCGCTACGTCCTGGACAACCCCGAGGTCGTCGCCGGCAAGCGGGTGGTCGACTTCGCCTCGGGGTCCGGCATCGTCGGGATCGCCGCGATGCGGGCCGGCGCAACGCGCGTCCTGGCCGCCGACATCGACGGCTTCTGCGGCGCGGCGCTCTCCCTCAACGCCCAGGCCAACGGGGTCAGCCTGGACTTCACCGACGCCAACCTCCTGGACGCGCCCGCACCCGAGGCCGACGTGATCCTGGCCGGCGACATCTGCTACGAAAAGCCCATGGCCGACGCGGTCATGGCCTGGCTGGCCGCCGCCCGCGAGCGAGGGACCACCGTGCTGATCGGCGATCCGGGCCGCAGCTATTTCCCCCGCTCGGGCCTCACCAAGCTGGCGGAGTACCAGGTGGCCACCACCCGCGAGCTCGAGGACCAGGAGGTCAAGAAGACCTCAGTCTGGACTCTTCCCGGTTGAGCTTCTAGAACGAGAACAAACACGGAACTGAGAGCGGCGACCGATATGCGCGAAGACGGCAAGATCGACTATGTGGAGCTGCCCGGCCAGGACCTGCCAGCCACCAAGAGCTTCTACGGCGAGGCCTTTGGCTGGCGCTTCACCGACTTCGGCCCGACCTATGCGGCCTTCGGCGACAGCGGCCTGGACGGCGGCTTCCAGGCCGATGCGTCCGAGGCTTCGGTGGCGCCCCTGGTGGTGATCTTCGCCAGGGACCTGGAGGCGATGCTGGCCAAGGTGACGGCGGCTGGCGGCCAGGTGGTCAAGCCCATCTACAGCTACCCGGGCGGCCGCCGCTTCCACTTCCGCGACCCCAGCGGGAACGAACTCGCGGTATTCACCGAGGGTTGAATTCGGCGC
>NZ_JANPJP010000284.1:0-3767 GCF_031425575.1 Phenylobacterium sp. | reverse complement strand
CCAGGGCCAGGCTCAGGTTCACGGCGCCGGCCACGAGGCCCTTGATCAGGGCGATCTGGACCGGGTCGGCGGCGCTGAGCTTGCGGGTCAGGTTGTTGTCGATCCCCCAGGCCAGGCAGGCGCCGGCGATGGCCAGGGCGCCGAGGCCAAGGCCGGTGGGGCCGCCCTGCCAGGAGAGCACGACGGCTCCGGCCAGGATGGCGGCGGCGCCCAGCAGCAGGCGGCGGTCGACATTTTCGCGGAACACGATCCAGGCGATGGCCATGGTGGCCAGGCCCTCGAGGTTCAGCAGCAGGGCCGAGGTGGAGGCCGCGGTCGTCGCCAGGCCCAGCATCAGCAGCAGGGGGCCGATGATCCCGCCGCTGAGCACCACGAGACCCAGCCACGGCAGGTCGGCGCGGCGCAGGGGCGCCTCGGCGGCCGGCACCCCCAGGGCGCCCCTCGCCAGGTGGACCAGGGTAAGCCCCAGCCCCGAGCCCAGATAGAGCAGGCCGGCCAGCAGCCAGGGACTGACCCCGCCCCCCAGCAGAAGCTTGGCGAAGGGGGTGCTGGCGCCGAACAGGGCGGCCGAGGCGATGGCGAGCAGGACGCCGGGTCGGTGGGTGAACATGGGGGGAGCTTAGGGGGTGGCGAGAGGAGGAGATAGGCTTGCTCAATCGCGGCTGCGGTGACACTTCAGGACTTTGCAAGGAGCGCCCAGATGGCCGAACCCAAGGGCAAGCGGGATTTCAGGGATTCGCCGCGGCTGGATCCCAAGGAGCGGCACCAGGTGGAATACTGGGCCAAGCGCTGGGGCGTGACCCATGACCAGATCATCAGCGCCTATCGCAAGGTCGGCATGATGGTGAAGGACATCGCTGTCGAGCTGGGCAAGAAGCGCTGAGGCCATGCGCTACCTGTTGACGCCGGAGGACGTGGCGGTGGGCCGCAGGCTGGCGGCGCGCGAGGTGTCGCGGCGGCTGTGGTTCTGGCCCGGGATGACGGGGGCGGCGGTGCTGGGGGTCGCGGGCTTTGGTGCGCTGGGCGACGGAGCGGCGCTGGGGATCACGGGCGCGGTGCTGGGCGGGGCGGGGTTCTGGCTGGCCTGTCTGGCGGCCCAGGCCTGGTGGCTGGGACGGCCTGGTGCGCCTGAACGTGAGGTGAGCCTGGAGGTGGGGCCGCAGGGCTTGCGGCTCGGCGACGGCGACCTGGTGAGCTGGGCCCGGGTGGCGATGATCCGCGAGGCGCCGGGGCAGGTGGTGCTGGTCCTGGACCGCGGGGACCCGGTGGTGGTGCCGAAGTCCGCGATCGGGGGCGCGGGCGCCGTCACCAAGTTCCTGGAGGCGTGCAATCAGTGGGGCAGGCGCGCCCATGGGCTGGGCGGCGAGGGGGGTTAAGCGATGCACCAGATCAGGACCCAGGCGGTCATCGCGGCCCCGCCCCAGGCGGTGTGGGCGGTGCTGGCCGACTTCGCCAGCTACCGCGCGTGGAACCCGCTGAACCTGGAGGCGCATGGGCAGGCGGTGTTGGGGGCCAAGATCCCCATGGTGTTCCGCAACCTGGCCTCGGCCAAGCCCGGGGCGAAAATTTCCCAGACCGTGACCCTTGTGGCCTGTGAGCCGGGCAAGGCCCTGGCCTGGGCCGGCCATGTGCCGCTCCTGTTCCGGGGGCGGCATCACTTCACCCTGGAAGCCGTGCCGGCCGGGACGCGGGTGCTGCACGGGGAAGACCTGGCGGGGCTGATCCCGCTGACCTTTTCCCAGGCGCAGATCGCGCGGGATTTCAGGCCGGCCTATGAGGCGGTGAACGTGGCCTTGGCGGCGCGGGTGGCGGCGCTCGCGGCATGCTGAGCATCAAGACCATGGTGGACCTGGCCATCGACGAGGACCCGCGCAGCCCCTGCCTGTGGGCGCCCAGCGAGCACTGGGAGGACTTCTGTGAGGCCATCGGCCAGAAGCCCAATCTGATCGGGGCGGTGATCTACCGCGGGAAGACCATCCGCGACGGGGGTCCCGACACCGACATCATGACCGGGTCCGACGTGACGGGCCACAGGCGTTGATCACCGACCCTTGGTTCTACGCCCTGGCCGTGCCGGCGGTGATCCTGCTGGGGCTGGCCAAGGGCGGGTTTTCCGGCATCGGGGTGATCGCGGTGCCGCTGATGGCGCTGGCGGTGTCGCCGGTGCTGGCGGCCTCCATCACCCTGCCGATCCTGATCGTGCAGGACGTCGTCAGCGTGTGGGCGTTCCGCAAGACCTGGGACCGGGGAATCTTGCTGCTGATGCTGCCTAGCGCGGCGGTGGGGATCTTCGCCGGGTTCGCCCTGGCGGCCTTCGTCAGGCCAGGCGCGGTGGAGCTGGCGGTCGGGGTGATCTCGGTGCTGTTTTCCGTACAGCGGCTGTGGCTGGAGCGCAGGGGCGCGCCCGTGCGGGCGGCGGCGCCTGAGGGCGTGCCGTGGCGGGGCGTGCTGGCGGGGGTCGCGGCGGGGTTCACCAGCCAGATCAGCCACGCCGGCGGGCCGCCGTTCCAGATCTATGTCCTGCCCAAGCAGTTGCCCCGCGACGTGTTCATCGGCACCAGCGCTATCTTCTTCGCGGTGGTGAACTGGATCAAGGTCCCGGCCTATCTGGCGCTGGGCCAGGTGACGACGGAGAGCCTGTCGACCGCGGCGGCCCTGCTGCCGCTGGCCATCGCCTCGACCTGGGCCGGGGTGTGGCTGGTGCGGCGGGTGCCGGGGCAGGCCTTCTACAAGGTGATCTACAGCCTGCTGGTGGTGGTGGGGGGCAAGCTGGCCTGGGATGGCGCGGCGTTGCTCATGGCCCGCTAACGCGCGCGGGCCAACTTCAGGAATTCTTCCACATCCAGGGTCTCGGCTCGGCGTGACGGGTCGAGACCGGCCTTCTCACAGATTGCCTCGCCCCCCAGCTGCTTGAGGCTGGAGCGGAGCATCTTGCGTCGTTGGCCGAAGGCGGCGGCGGTGAGGGTCTGCAAGCTATCCAGCAGGGCCTGGTCCAGCCGCTGGGGGTGGGGGACCAGGTGGACCACGGCCGAGGTCACCTTGGGGGGCGGGGTGAAGGCGCGCGGTGAGACCTCCATCACCAGACGCGCATCCGCCGTGGCCTGGGCGATGACGGCCAGGCGGCCATAAGCGTCGGAGCCCGGCGCGGCGACGATGCGCTCGGCCACTTCCTTCTGGAACATCAGGGTGAGAGACGTGGGCCGGAAGGGGCCCGTCAGCCACTTGATGAGCAGGGGGGTGCCGACATTATAGGGCAGGTTGGAGACGATGGCCGTGGGCCGTCCGGCGGCGAGCGCGGTCTCGTCGGCGGTCAGCGCGTCGTCCAGATGGACGGTGAGGGCGCCGCCCGCCGCCTCGCTGAGTTCGGCCAGCAGGGGCAAGAAGCGGGGGTCTTTCTCCACCGCGGTCACCTGGGCGCCGGTCTCCAGCAGGGCCCGCGTCAGGCCGCCAGGGCCGGGGCCGACCTCGATGACGTGGTCGGCCTCGCCGACGCCAGCGAGGCGGGCGATCTTGCGGGTGATGTTGAGGTCAAACAGGAAGTGCTGGCCGAAGCTCTTCTTGGCCATCAGGCCATGGGAGTCGAGGACGTCGCGCAGGGGTGGAAGGTGTTCGAGGTCCATCTAGGCGGCGCGGCGGGTGGCGATCTCGTCGGCCATGCGGATGGCGGCGACCAGGCTGTCGGCGCGGGCCAGGCCCCGTCCGGCGATGTCGAAGGCGGTGCCATGGTCGGGGGAGGTGCGGACGATGGGCAGGCCGAGCGTCACATT
>NZ_JANPJP010000283.1:0-9675 GCF_031425575.1 Phenylobacterium sp. | reverse complement strand
GACGTGCGCGGCGAGATCCTGGAGCTCAAGAACACCATCAACACCATGGTGGACCAGCTGAACTCCTTCTCCTCCGAAGTGACCCGCGTGGCCCGCGAGGTGGGGACCGAAGGCAAGCTCGGCGGCCAGGCCCAGGTGCGGGGCGTGGCCGGGACCTGGAAGGAGATGGCCGACAACTTGAAACTGATGGACTCCAACCTCACCGGCCAGGTGCGCAACATCGCTGACGTGACCACCGCGGTGGCCAAGGGCGACCTTTCCAAGAAGATCACCGTGGACGTGCGCGGAGAAATTCTCGAGCTGAAGTCCACCATCAACACCATGGTGGACCAACTGAACGGCTTCGCCTCCGAAGTGACCCGGGTGGCGCGCGAAGTGGGCACCGAGGGCAAGCTGGGCGGCCAGGCCCAGGTGCCGGGCGTCGCCGGGACCTGGAAGGACCTCACCGACAACGTGAACATGATGGCCGCCAACCTCACCGGCCAGGTGCGGAACATCGCCGACGTCGTGACCGCGGTGGCCGAGGGTGACCTGAAGCGCAAGCTGACCCTGGACGCCAAGGGCGAGATCGCCAGCCTCGCCGACACCATCAACGGCATGATCGAAACCCTGGCGACCTTCGCCGACCAGGTGACCAACGTCGCCCGCGAGGTGGGGATCGAGGGCAAGCTGGGGGGCCAGGCGCGGGTGCCTGGCGCCGCCGGTCTCTGGCGCGACCTGACCGATAACGTGAACGAACTGGCCGCCAACCTGACCACCCAGGTCCGCGCCATCGCCGAGGTGTCCACCGCCGTGACCAAGGGCGACCTGACGCGGTCCATCACCGTGGAAGCCTCGGGCGAGGTGGAGGAGCTGAAGAACAACATCAACGAGATGATCCGCAATCTGAAGGATCAAACGCTGAAGAACACCGAGCAGGACTGGCTGAAGACCAACCTCGCGCGGTTCACCCGGATGCTGCAGGGCGAGCGCGACCTGTCCACCGTTTCGAACCTCGTGCTCTCGGAACTCGCCCCGCTGATCAACGCCCAGCACGCCGTCTTCTACGTTTCGGAAATGGATGAAGAGGGCCAGGAGGTGCTGAACCTCGCCTCGGCCTACGCCTTCAACAACCGCAAGCACCTGGGCGCGTCCTTCAAGCTGCGGGAGGGCCTGATCGGCCAGTGCGCCTATGAGAAGTCGCGCATCCTGCTGACCAACGTCCCCGCCGACTACGTGCAGATCTCCTCAGGTCTGGGCGAGTCCGCGCCGCAGAACATCATCGTCCTGCCCGCCCTGTTCGAAGGCGATGTGAAGGCGGTGATCGAGCTGGCCACCTTCGGGGAGTTCAACGAGACCCAGCAGGCCTTCCTCGACCAGCTGATGGAATCCATCGGCATCGTGCTGTCGACCATCGCCGCCAACATGCGCACCGAGGGTCTGCTGAAACAGTCCCAGCTGCTGACCTCCGAACTGCAGGCGCAGCAGGAGGAACTGACCAAGACCAACGACCGGCTGGAACAACAGGCCGCCTCGCTCCGGCAATCGGAGGAACTGCTGCGGACCAAGCAGGATGAACTGCAGCAGACCAACGCCGAGCTGGAGGAAAAGGCTCAGCTGCTGTCGGACCAGAACACCCAGGTCGAAGCCAAGAACCGCGAGGTGGAACAGGCCAAATTCGCCCTGGAGGACAAGGCCGAACAGCTGGCCCTGACCTCGAAGTACAAGTCGGAGTTCCTGGCCAATATGAGCCACGAACTTCGCACGCCGCTGAATTCCCTGCTCATCCTGTCCAAGCTGCTCAGCGACAACGGCCAGGGCAACCTGTCGGAAAAGCAGGTCCAGTTCGCGCGCAACATCCACGACGCCGGCGCCGACCTGCTGGTGTTGATCAACGACATTCTCGACCTGTCGAAGATCGAGAGCGGCACCGTCACCCTGGATATCGGCCAGATGTCCTTCGCCAGCCTGCGCGACCAGGTCGACCGGACCTTCAGCCAGATCGCCCAGGACAAGAAGCTCGACTTCCAGGTGGAGATCGATCCCGGCCTGCCGCAGTCGATGTACACCGACGACAAGCGCCTGCAGCAGATCATCAAGAACCTGCTCTCTAACGCCTTCAAGTTCACCGAGACCGGGTTCGTGAAGCTCGGCGTGCGCCGGGTCGAGAGCGGCTGGAGCATGGCCAACGACCACATGAACACCGCCGGCCAGGTGCTCGCCTTCACCGTGGAGGACTCCGGCATCGGGATCCCCGAAGAGAAGCAGCGGATCATCTTCGAGGCCTTCCAGCAGGCCGATGGCACCACCAGCCGCAAATACGGCGGCACGGGCCTTGGCCTCTCCATCAGCCGCGAAATCACCCGGGTGCTTGGCGGTGAACTCAAGGTGGAGAGCCGGCCCGGCAAGGGCTCGACCTTCACCCTCTTCGTGCCGCTGAACTTCAGCCCGCAGGTCCAGGCCCCCTCCAGCGGCCGCGCCATCGCGCCTCCGCCCCGGATGTTGATGCCGTCCAGCCTCTCGGACGAGACGCCGGAACCGGTCGCCGACGACCGCGACGACGTCAAGCCAGGCGACTCCGTGGTGCTTATCGTCGAGGACGACCCTCGTTTCGCCTCGATTCTGCTCTCCCTGGTGCGGGACAGCGGTTTCCTCGGAGTCGTCACCGGTGAAGGGGCGGCCGCGCCGTCCCTCGCGCGCCGGTTCTCGCCCGACGCCATCATGCTGGATATCGGCCTGCCCGACATGGACGGCCTGGCCCTGCTCGACCTCCTGAAGCGCTTGCCGGAGACTCGCCATATTCCGGTCCACGTCATCTCCGCTGACGACCAGCGCGGCCTGGGCCTCTCGATGGGCGCCTTCGGCTTTACCCGTAAGCCGGTGGAGCGCGAGGTGGTGGTCTCCACCCTGCAGGAGGTGAAGACCTTCGTGGACAAGGCTGATCGCTCCGTCGTCATGGTCGGCGGCGAGGGCGAGGCCAGCCAGGCGCTGCGACAGTGTTTCCCGGATGTGGAGCTCACCGACGATCTGGCCGCGGTCCTCGCCAGACCCCAGGCGAGCCGTCCGGACGCGCTGGTGGTGGAGTCTTCGGCGGCTCCGGTAGGCGAGATGATCGACCGGCTCAAGCAGGCCGAGTCCTCCGCCGTGGTCGTCTATGCGCCCGATGAGATGCCCGCCGAGGACGAGCGTCGCTTGCGGCTGGGGGTGTTCGGCGGCCTTGTGCGCCTGGCCCGCACGTCCGAGCAGCTGATCGAGCAGACCAGTCTGCTGCTGCACCAGCCGGTTCAGAGCCTCTCGGAACCGACCAAGGCCAAGCTCAGCCAGAGCCGCCATGACGACACCGTACTGGCGGGCCGCAAGATCGTGGTGATCGACGACGACATCCGTAACATCTTCTCGCTCGCCAGCGCGCTGGAGGAATATGGCGTGCAGCTCTCGTACGCCGAGAGCGGTCGCGCCGGACTTGACCTGCTGGACGCCAATCCGGAGGTCGACGTGGTCTTGGTGGACATCATGATGCCGGATATGGACGGCTACGAGACCATCCGCGAAATTCGCTCACGCAGCGCCTTCGTCGACCTTCCGGTCGTCGCGGTCACAGCCAAGGCGATGAAGGGCGACCGGCAGAAGTGCATCCAGGCCGGCGCCTCTGACTATGTCTCCAAGCCGGTCGACATCGATCACCTGATCTCGGTGCTGCGGGTCTCGGTGCAACGTTCGGACGCCCTGCGGGTCGCCGGCGACATCGTCGGCACCCTGCTCCCGCAGGCCGGCTAGCATGCCGGGAACGGCGACCCAGCCTGTGAGGCGGTCAAGGCCGGATGGTCTTGCGCCGCCCGACCTCGACGCCGTGCTGCGCGCCAAGGTGCTCATCGTCGATGACGACGAGCGCAACGCCTTTGCAGCGGCGGAGGCCCTCGAGGACCTGGGTCACGAACTGATCATCGCCAGGTCGGGGGCCGAGGCGCTGCGCTGCGTGCTGGACCACGACTTCGCGGTCATCCTGCTGGACCTGCACATGCCCGGCATGGACGGCTACGAGACGGCCGCCATGATCCGCAGCCGCAAGAAGACCGGCCGGACACCGATCGTCTTCGTGACGGCCATCTTCCGCGATGAGGCCCATGTCTTCCAGGCCTATTCGGCCGGCGCGGTGGACGTGGTCTTCAAGCCGGTCGACCCCTTCATCCTGCGCTCCAAGGTCTCGGTCCTGGCCGACATCTATCTGAAGACCGAGGAGGCCAAGCGGCTCGCCGAGCACCGTCAGTGGCTGCTGGAGGAGAATGCCCGCATCCAGGCGGCCAAGGCTCGGGCCGAGCGCGCCCTGCGCCGTTCCGAGGCCCAGCAGGACGCGATCCTGAAGTCCCTGCCCATTGTCTTCCACGCCCGCGGGGCGGCCCCGCCCTTCGCCCCGATCTTCGTCGGCGCCGCCGTGGAGGCGATCACCGGTTTCCCCTCCGAGCGCTTCGTTTCCGAGCCCGGCTTTGGCGTGTCTCGCATCCATCCCGACGACCTCAAGCGGGTCATCGACACCGTCTCGGCCACCACTCGCACCGGCGCCTACGCCTGCGAATTCCGCTGGCGGTGTGCGGACGGCGAGTATCGCTGGCTCTCGGATCAGGGGGTCCTGGCGCCCGGAGAAGAAGACGGCGAGAGCCAGATTTTCGGCGTCATCCTGGACACCACCGACCGACACTCCATCGAGGAACAGCTGGCCCAGGCGCGAAAGATGGAGGCGGTAGGCCAGATCACCGGCGGGGTGGCCCACGATTTCAACAACCTGCTGACCGTGGTCCTGGGCAATGTCGACATCATGGCGCGGCGGCCGGAGGACACTCTCAAGCGCGCCCTGCGGATCGACGCCATTCGCCAGGCGGCCGAGCGAGGCCGCGACCTGACCCGCCAGCTGCTGGCGTTCTCGCGCCGCCAGAACCTGACCCCCGTCACCGTCGACATCGGCGACTTGATCCGTAACTTCGCCCCTCTGCTGCGGCAGGCGGTGGGCGAGGCGGTCAGCGTCGAGCTCGACCTCGCCAGCGGCCCCCAGCCTGCCCACATCGACGTCACCCAGATGGAAAACGCCCTGCTCAACCTGGCGGTCAACGCCCGGGACGCGATGGCTGGCGTGGGCGCCCTCACCATCCGCACCGAGACAAGCGCCGACGCCATCTGCATCAGCCTGCAGGACACCGGCGCGGGCATGACGGCAGATGTGCGCGAACGGATCTTCGAACCCTTCTTCACCACCAAGGAGGTCGGCCGCGGCTCGGGACTGGGCCTGTCCCAGGTCTATGGCTTTGTGCGGCAATCCGACGGGGAGGTCCGAATCGTCAGCGAACCGGGCGCAGGCGCGAGGTTCGACATCACCCTCCCCCGCTCCCAGGCTCCCGTGCAGAAGCCCGCGCCCCAGGCCGATGTCGGCGAGATGGTCGGCGGTGCGGAGCGGATGCTGGTGGTCGAGGATGACCCCGCGGTCCTGACCCTCACGGTCGATCTGCTCCGGGGCCTTGGCTACGACGTCGTCACCGCCACCCAGGCCGATCAGGCGCTGGAGAGGCTGGCCGAGGACCCCGATATCCGGCTGCTGTTCTCGGACGTCGTGATGCCAGGGGGCATGAGCGGCGTCGCTCTGGCCAACCAGGCGCGACGTGACCATCCGGAGCTAAAGGTCCTACTGGCCTCAGGCTTCGTCGTGGACTCCGATCTGCTGCTCAGCACGGAGTTCCCGATCCTCGACAAACCTTACCAGGCCCCGGTCCTGGCCGCGAAGTTGCGGGAGTTGCTGGAAGAGCCCTCCAGTGCGCCGGAGCCGGCGCGGCGCCCGGGCAAGGGCGGTCGCCGCATCCGGACCTAGCAGAGTGACCTGCCCGGAGATCGCGCACGCTTGGGCTGATGACCCGCACAATCCTCCCTTCGGCTCTGCTTCTGGCCGCCAGCGCCTTCGCTCTGCAGTGGCTGGAGCCGACGAGGTTCCGGTGCGTCCCGGGCCGCACCCAGGCGCGCCTGAGACTTGCCGCTCTCGCCGATCCCCCTCCGAGTCTCGTCTTCAAGTACGCGGTATGGCAGAAATCCAGCATGTCAGGTCCCTCGACAGCCCCGCAAGCGCCGACCCCGGTCGTGGTGGTGATGGGCGTGTCCGGCGCGGGCAAGTCGACCCTCACCGCCGCCCTGGCCGCGCGCCTTGGCTGGGCCCGCCAGGATGGCGACGACCTGCACCCGCCAGCGAACGTGGAGAAGATGCGCCGGGGCGTGCCGCTGACCGACGCCGATCGCGCGCCCTGGCTAGCCGCCGTTCGGCGGTGGATCGACGACCGTCGCGCCGAAAACGCCCCCTGTCTGCTGGCCTGCTCGGCGCTGAAGCAAAGCTATCGGGAAGGGCTGCGCGCAGGTCGGCCCGGCCTGCGGTTCGTCTGGCTGACCGGTGACCGCGACATCCTGCACCGGCGGCTAACCGAACGCACAGGCCACTTCGCAGGCCCGCAGGGGCTGGCTGGGCAGCTTACCACCCTGGAGGCCCCAGCTCCGAAGGAGGGAGCGATCGTCATCGACATCGCCCTGCCCACGGAACGCCAGGTCGAACGGGTGCTCGAGGCGCTCGGCCACGGTGGCCGGCCCGGGCCGGCCTGACCTCCCGCTGCGACGGGCTCTGCGGGGCCGCGCTGAAGCGCACTGGCACGGCTCCCAGGCTCCTGAATCTGTTGGTCAGCCTTGGTGGAGGGTCGATCCTGGAACTGCTCCCTGCGGGTCACCAGCCTCGATCTTCACTTGGGCGACGGAGAGCCGGCGGTAGAGCCGGCGCCGTCGCTCGATAGGCCACCAGGCGTAGAGAAAGATTTCCACCGGGCGCCAGTTTGCGACCCATCCCAGGATGATCAGCCCCTCGTCAAAAAACCGTCCGACGTAGCCCGCTCCCAACAAGCCGCTGGCGCCCTTGCCCAGGACGATGCAGGCCGCCAGGACGGTAAGGCCGATCGCCAGCGAGGCCCGGCCGGTGCGGAACAGATCGCGGAGGTCCCATCCCAGGACTCTCGAGCGGTACGCAAAGTAGTTGCGCATCGCCTCTCCGATGTGCCGCGCCTCCTCCCGCTCCGCTTCCGTCGGCGGCAGGTGGACGATGATCGTGATCGCTCGCTCCCCGGCGATCTCGCCCGCCCAACCGACGATGTATTCCTCAACACCAGAGTCGAGGTCACGCTCGCGAAACGGAAGGGGGTCGAGGGTGTGAAAGATCTGCCCGATGTCGTTGACGCGCAGCTGGATGGGACCATCCAGATGGCCGCTGGTTCGCGGACGCAACCACCGTGGGCCAGCGGCTGGCGAGCGCGACCGATTCATGCCGCTTGCGCCCGGCATGGACGCGTGGCCGCAGACTTCCGGCTTGATGGCTGAGTCACGATCGCCTCCCCACTGAGAGCCATCCTCCACCGGCAAGGACGTCGACAACGCCACCGATCCATAGCCCCGCCAGCAGTAGCAGGACACCGATGGCGACCTGGCGCCCATAGACTCGACCTCCGGTCACGAAGGCTGTCGGAACCTTGATCGCCATGTTGGTGGTCAGCGCCAGGACGACGCCGATCGCGGCGGTCGACTCGGGCATCCGCCCGCCGGCCAGAAGGGTGGCCATGGATACCGAGGCCGCTTGCGCATCGGCGACGCCCATCGCCGCTGCGCCGATCAGGGCGCCGGCCGCGCCGAGCCAGCGAATGAGCAGTTCCGCAACCAGGCTGAAGACGCCGACCAGCGCTACGAACAGCAAAACAGCCCCGCCACTGAACGCCCGGCCGACGGTCTCGTGGTTTGCGGACTTCGGCGTGTGGCGCACGAGCCAGACGGCGTAGGCAAGCGTCAGGAGGGACGCCAGGCCCAGAGGGATGGCCAGGGCGATGATCAGCGGCGGACTTGCGGCGCCTATGATCGCCAGCAGGTAGGCGAGGCTGCCGATCATGGAGGCGATCGCGCCCGCCGCGCTGGCGGCGGTCAGGTCCGGCTGCGCCTTGGCGCGCGCGCCCATGGCGGCGACCGCGGCCGTACTTGAGACAAATCCGGCGGCAAGTCCCGCGATCAGCAGCCCGAACCGCCCACCCAACAGGCGCTGCGCGACATATCCCAGGAAGCTGAGCGCCATCGCCACCACGGCGAGGCGCCAGAGCATGAAAGGATTTAGCGACCCGAACGGATCGACTGTCCGATTGGGCAGGAGGGGAAGAATGACGGCGGCGGCGATCGCAAACGTCAGGGCGTCCAGAAGTTCCTGATCGGTGATCCGGTCGCGCACAAATCGGTGCAGCTGAACCCGAAAGGCCAGCAGAGCGGCCACGACCACGCCGACCCCAAGCGCGAGGGCGGGACGGGTCTGCGCCAGCACGCCAAGGGCGTAGGTCAGAACAAGCGCCACCTCGCCCGTCAATCCGGGGTCCTTACGATCCCCCAGCCAATACGCCACCATGGCTCCGAGGGCGACGAAGCCTCCAGCCAGCAGGATAAGACCCGTACCGCCCGCCAGCGCCGCAACGCCACCCAGCAGGCCAACCAGACCAAAGGTGCGCAAGCCGGCGGCCGAACGGGTGCTCCCTTCACCCTTCCGACGCTCGCGCTCCAGCCCGATCAGCAGGCCAATCGCCAGGGCGACCGCCAGCCGCCACTCGGCGCCGCTCAACCAGGTCGTTGGGTCATCAGGAGGCATGGGGCGACGCTCGGGGCGCTCTGACGGCCACCCCCAACACGGCGTCGGGCCGCCGACCTCGAGGGCCGCCGAGCGCCTCCTCAGTCGGCGGGTTTTTCATGGGTTCCCCGAGGACCTGTCGCCTTGGCCGGGGCGAGCCCTTCCGTGGTCTTTCCGTCGAATTCCGCCTTGGTGGCCGCGGCGTCCGCCTTCGTCGCGCGCACCAGGCCGTCAAGGTGCTGGGGCGGCGCGTAGAGCGTATAGAGCTTCAGCGACTTTGAGCCGGTGTTGACGATGTTGTGGGTCGCACCGGCCGGCACGACGATGGCGTCGTCGCGCTTGATCTTGGTGCGCTCGCCGTCGATCCATACCTCGCCCTTGCCCTTCTCGACGCGAAAGAACTGGTCATGGCCGACGTGGGTTTCGGAACCGATCTCTTCTCCGGCCTTCAACGCCATCAGCACCAGCTGCAAGTGCTTGCCCGTATAGAGCACGCGGCGGAACGCGGCGTTCTCAACAGTCAGGTCCTCGATGTCCTCGACAAAGCCCTTCACAGCGCATCTCCTCGTTTGATCCTGCGAGCTGCGTCGCGTCGCATGGCGTCTTCAGGTCGACACCGCATCGTGAACTCGCCCAGGCCTCGTGCCCGCGCGCACGCTCATGCAGGGTCCGCCAGCCCTGACCTTCGCGCACTGCCAGCTTTTGTCTTTGACCAAGATCATGCGGGCGACAGGCCGGGCGCTCCGCAACGAGCTCGCTCGGCAGGAACATGACCGCGGCGGCGGCCCCATTCGCGTCCGCATGCGCGTGCCGGTTCGAAGCCCAGCCACCTTGGTGGAACCTGGCCTTAACCTCGAAAGCTAGGCCGCCGCAGGGCCAAGTGCGGCGGTCGCCACCCCGAAACGCTGCCTGTAGGCCGCGGGGCTCAAGCCCAGGCGATTGCGGAAGTGGTGCCGCAGGGTGGTGGCCGCTCCGAAGCCAGTCTCGGCCGCCACCTGTTCGA
Organism: Phenylobacterium sp.; assembly: GCF_031425575.1. Lineage (GTDB taxonomy): Bacteria > Pseudomonadota > Alphaproteobacteria > Caulobacterales > Caulobacteraceae > Phenylobacterium. The sequence goes on along the minus strand of NZ_JANPJP010000283.1, from coordinate 28 downwards.
CGCTCAGGTCTGTTGTCTCCAGGAGATC
>NZ_JANPJP010000282.1:0-1746 GCF_031425575.1 Phenylobacterium sp. | reverse complement strand
ACCGGCTGAACCTCAGCGTCGAGACCGGGCGCTCGATGGTGATCATCGGCGGATCGGGGCAGGGCAAGTCGGTGATGCTCAAGCTGGCGCTCGGCCTGGTGGCGCCCGATGGCGGCCAGGTCGTGCTGGACGGCCGGGGGCTTCCGGGGTTTGGCGGCCGGCTGCAGCGGCGGCTGCTGGCCCGCTCAGGCGTGCTATTCCAGAGCGCGGCGCTGTTCGACAGCCTGAGCGTCTGGGAGAATGTGGCCTTCCGGCTGATCAACGCCGACGGGGTGTCGCGCAAGGCCGCCAGGCGTCGGGCGCTCGACGCCCTGGCCAGGGTGCGGCTGGAGCCGGCCGTCGCCGATGTCTTCCCGTCGGAGCTGTCGGGTGGGATGCAGAAGCGGGTCGGCCTGGCCCGCGCCATCGTCGCCGATCCGCAGGTGCTGTTCTTCGATGAGCCGACCACCGGCCTGGACCCGGTCACCGCCGCGGTGATCAACGACCTGATCGTCGACCAGGTGAAGCGGCTGGGCTGCACGGCGATCTCGATCACCCATGACCTGGCCTCGGCCCGCAGGATCGGCGACCAGATCGCCATGCTACACGAGGGCCAGATCGTCTGGCAGGGCGCCCCCGGGGAACTCGACCAGACGCGCAACCCCCATGTCCGGGCCTTTGTCGCCGGATAGGCTGGGCTATTCCGCGGCCTTCGCCATCGCCATGGCCTCCTGCCCGAACACCCGGGCGAAGATCACGTCGACGTTCTTGAAGTGGTAGCCGAGGTCGAACAGGTCGCGGATCTCGGGTTCGGAGAGGGTGACGGTTTCGTCGGCCAGGAGCAGGTCGATGAACAGGCCCTCGCCGCGCCAGACCTTCATGGCCGCGCCCTGAACCGAGGCGTAGGCGGTCTCGCGGGCGACACCCTTCTGGGTCAGGGCCAGCATGACACGCTGGGAGTGAACCAGGCCGCCGAGGCGGTCCATGTTCTTGAGCATGTTCTCCGGATAGATCACCAGCCGCTCCACCACGCCGGCCAGGCGGCGCAGGGCGAAGTCCAGGTGGACGGTGGCGTCCGGCGCAATGCCGCGCTCGACCGACGAGTGGCTGATGTCGCGCTCGTGCCAGAGGGTGACGTTCTCCATGGCCGGCACGACGGCCGAACGGATCAGGCGGGCCAGGCCCGTCAGGTTCTCGGTGAGGATCGGGTTGCGCTTGTGCGGCATGGCGCTGGACCCCTTCTGACCGACCTCGAAGGGCTCCTCGGCCTCCAGCACCTCGGTGCGCTGCAGGTGGCGGATCTCGGTGGCCAGGCGCTCGATGGAGGAGGCGACGACGCCGAGCGCCGCGAAATAGGCCGCGTGGCGGTCGCGCGGGATGACCTGGGTGGAGACCGGCTCGACGGCCAGGCCCAGCTGCTCGGCGACGTGGGCCTCTACCTCGGGCGCGACATTGGCGAAGGTGCCGACGGCGCCGGAGATGGCGCAGGTGGCGATCTCGAACTTGGCCATCGCCAGACGCTCCTTGGCGCGCTGGAACTCGGCGTAGTGGCCGGCGAGCTTCAGGCCGAAGGTGGTGGGCTCGGCGTGGATGGCGTGGCTGCGGCCGACGGTCGGCGTCAGGCGATGCTCGAAGGCGCGGCGCTTGAGCGCGGTCAGCACCATGTCGACGTCGTCGATCAGCAGGTCGGTGGCGCGGCTGAGCTGGACGGCGAGCGCGGTGTCGTTGACGTCGGAGCTGGTCATGCCCTGATGCAGGAAGCGGGCC
>NZ_JANPJP010000281.1:0-1845 GCF_031425575.1 Phenylobacterium sp. | reverse complement strand
GCCAGGGCCTCGGCGCGGGGATCGGCGCAGACCCGCGTGGCGAAGCCCATCTGCAGCGCCTCCTCACCGCTGAAGATGCGGCCCGTATAGGTCAGCTCCCGGGCCACGTCGTCGCGCACCAGGCGTTTCATGAGCACGATGCCGCCCATGTCGGGGACCAGGCCCCACTTGATCTCCATGACCGCCATCCGGGTGTCGGGGGTGACAAAGCGCAGGTCGGCGCCGAGCGCCAACTGGAAGCCGCCGCCGAAGGCCACGCCGTGGATGGCGGCGATCACCGGCACGGTCTGTTCGCGCCAGACCATCACCGCCTGCTGGGCGCGGTTGGAGCCGCCCGGCGTGCGCTTGGGGGTCAGCAGGGCCTCGCCGGTGGAGGACTGGCCGCCCGAGCGTTCGCCCGAGGCCATCTTGCCGAAATTGCCCATGTCGAGGCCGGCGCAGAAGGCCTTGCCCTCCCCCGACAATACGATGGCGCGGACGCCCGGCCGGGTCTTCAGCGCCTCGCCGGTGTCGATCAGGGCCTGAAACATGTGGTCGTCCAGGGCGTTCATCTTGTCGGTGCGGACCAGGCGCACATCAGCGACGCCGTCCCTCAGATCAACCTTGATGCGGTCTTCCATGACGGGCTCCTTCAGAGGGGTCGGGCGCGCACGGCCACGTAGCCGGCGCGAGGGAAGTGGATGTGCAGGGCGCCGAGGTCGGCGGAGTTGCGGGCGATCACCAGCCGGTCGGCGGTGGCGGCCACCAGGGTCCCGGCGATGGGATCGCGGCCATAGTCGTCGGCCATCACCGTCACGTGGGTTCCGGGATCAAGGCCTAGCGCGTCGGCTGGGTCATGGGCGGGCGGCGGCCCCGGCTGGGTGTCGCGGGCGATCTGCAGGGCCACCCGGCCGGCCATCTCCTCGCGGGCGCCTTCGCCGAGCGCCATCATCTGCTCGGCCCAGTCGGGGATGCGGGTGAGACCCGCCGTCAGGGCCTTGGCCGTCGCGGGCAGGACATTGCTGAGCCAGACGATATTCATATAGGCCGCCACGTCCGCTAGCCCCGGCTTGTCGCCGGACAGGAAGGGGCGCCCGGCCAGGCCCTGGTCGATCCAGGCGGCGTGGGCCCGCCACTGGGGCCGCATGACGCCCGCCGCGCCCTTCATGGCGGCGACGTCGAAGGGGCGGCCCGACAGCTTTTCGCGATCCTCGATGAAGGCCTTGGGCACGGCGTCGCCGATCTCGCCGAAGATCACCGGCACGGTGGTCTGGAAGAACAGGCGGTCGGCCCAGAAATTCACCGCCCAGTCGGGGCCGGTGACGGCGGGCGGACTGGGCGCCCGGCGTTCGATCTCGGCCAGGATCACCTGGGTGTCGCAATAGACATCGGCGCCGATCTGCATGACCGGCGCGCGGCGATAGCCGCCGGTCAGCGGGGTCAGGTCCGGCTTTGGCATCATGTTCGGCGTGATCACCGAGGACCAGGCCAACCCCTTGAGTCCCAGGAAACAGCGCACCTTCTGGGAGAAGGGCGAGGCCTCGTAGTGGTGCAGGATGATCCCGATCATAGCGTCTCCCTGAGGTCTTCGCTCTCGAAGAACTCAATGCCTTGTTGAAGCGTGACGGGCGCCGAAACCGGAAACCACTTTCGGCTGTCACGCTTCGCCGGCTCTGAAGGCCCGGCGCGGGACTACGCTGTCACGGAATTCGGCGAGACGAAACTCTGACGCGGCGTCATGAGGAGGGCGCCACGAGCCCTGCATGCTCGAACACGTTCGTGGGGTGGGTGTGGTTTGGGGAGTAGATAGGTGTGGGTGTTGGGGGGGAGGGCCGAGGTAAAGGAACACCCAACCACACCCAACAC
>NZ_JANPJP010000280.1:0-4132 GCF_031425575.1 Phenylobacterium sp. | reverse complement strand
TATCCCGGCCAACCTCGCCTTCAAGAACCGGTGCAGGCGCCAGACGCTGGCCTCCAGGTGGCTGAGCGGGCCTGGCGTGTAGAGGGGGCTCATCACGCCTTTCTGGGCGCCTTCGCAGGCCGGGGTGTCCTCGTCGTGGATGGCGAGGACCCTTGCGCGGAAGCCGGCCACAAACTCCGGGATGGCGGCAAGGTCGGGGTGGGCCAGGAGGTGGATGTTGAGGCGGAACCGGCCGTGCTCGATGGCGTCCAGTTCATACCAGGTTCCGAGCGGCGTCCCCTCCGAGAAGAACAGCAGGGTGGTGGGGAAGATGGCCGCCACCACGAAGCCGTGGTTGCCCTCGCCGGCGGGCGGGTTCTCCAAAATGGTGAACAGGTCGCCGCCCTGGCCCTCATAGGTGGTGAGGCCCGGATTGGTCGTCTGCAGGGTGCCCGCGTGGGGGCCGATGTGGTGGTAGGACTCCAGGAAGTTCTCCACCATCAGCTTCCAGTTCCAGGGGGACTCCAGGCTGATGGTGTCCACCGTCACCATGTCCTGAGGAGCGAAGGGCGCCAGCCGCTCGGCCAGGGGCGCGACCTGGGGCGCCAGGGGCGGCGCCTGGCCGTCCACATTGGCGAAGACCCAGCCGCCCCAGCGGGTGGTGGCGATCCTGGGCAGGTCGCAATCGTCGCGGTCGAAGGCCTCCGAGCGCTCCATGCCCGGCGCGGCGGCCAGCCTGCCGTCCAGGCCGTAGCGCCAGAGGTGGTAGGGGCAGGTGAGGGCCTTAGCGACGCCGCAGCCCTCCACCACCGGCATGCCGCCGGTGGCGGCAGACCCGCGACAGGACATGGATCTCGCCGGCGGCGTCGCGGGTCACCACCAGGGGCGCGCCGCCGACATCGACGCTGCGATAGGCGCCAGGCTCGGCCAGGTCGCTCTCGCGGGCCACCGGCATCCAGCCCGCGCGGAAGATCAGGGCCTGCTCGGCGGCGAAGACGTCGGCATCGGCGAAGGCCGCGCGGGGCAGGGCCGCGGCCCTGGGCAGGCTGTCGGACACCGCGGCATAGGCCGTCCTGGCATGGTCGCTCATCTCGCCGTCCCCGTCGTTTGTTCGCGCTGACGATGCCACGGCTGACCCTGGGTTCGTCCAGTCAAGGTTTCCGGGGTGGCGAGGGGCGGTCGGCGCGGCTACATGACGAACATGACCAATCGCCTCGTCATCGCCGCCATCCAGGCCAACCCCACCGTCGGCGCCATCGCCGCCAACGAAAAGCTCGCCCGCGAGCGGATGGCGGAGGCCCATGCGGCCGGCGCGGACATCGCGCTGTTTTCCGAACTGTTCCTCACCGGCTATCCGCCTGAGGACCTGGCCCTGAAGCCCGCCCTGTGGGCCGCCGGCAAGGCCGCGGTCGAGCGGTTGGCCCTGTCCACCAAGGACAGCTGCGCGGCCCTGGTGGGCCTGATCTGGCCGGCCGAGGGTCCCGGGCGCAGGCCGCGCAATGCGCTCGCCTTCCTGGCCGACGGCTTGGTCCAGGGCGTGGCCTTCAAGTGCGACCTGCCCAACTACGGCGTCTTCGACGAGAAGCGGGTATTCGAACCGGGCGAGAGCCCGTCGGTCTTCGAATGGAAAGGCGTCAAGCTGGGCGTGCCGATCTGCGAGGACATCTGGGCGCCGGCCGTCTGCGCCGACCTGAAGGCCCAGGGGGCGGAGATCCTGCTGGTCCCCAACGGCTCACCCTTCCGCCGCCTGGCCGACGCCGAACGGATGAGCGCGGCCGCCGCCCGCGTGGCCGAGACCGGCCTGCCGATGGTCTATGTCAACGAGGTGGGCGGCCAGGACGAGCTGGTGTTCGACGGCGGCTCCTTCGCGCTGTCGGCGAGCGGCGAGGTGGTCATGCGCCTGCCGATGTTCGAGGCGGCCGCGGCCAACACGGTCTGGGAGAAGGGCGAGGGCGGGGTCTGGACCTGCGTCGAGGCGCCGATGGCCGACTGGGTGTCGGGACCTGAAGAGGTGTACCGGGCCATGGTGCTGGGCCTGAGAGACTATGTGAACAAGTCGGGCTTCCCTGGTGTTTTACTTGGGCTTTCCGGCGGGGTGGATTCGGCCATCGTCGCGGTGGTGGCCGCCGACGCCCTGGGTCCGGACCGGGTCCGCTGCTTCATGCTGCCGTCGCGCTACACCAGCCAGGACAGCCTGGATGACGCGGCGGGCTGCGCCCAACGCCTGGGGGTGCGGCTGGACGAGATCGCCATCTCGCCGGCGGTGGACGCCTTCGCCGAAATGCTGACACCGCATTTCGAGAACCGGGCGCCGGACCTGACCGAGGAGAACATCCAGGCTCGCACCCGGGGCCTGGCCCTGATGGCGCTGTCCAACAAGCTGGGCTCGATGCTGCTGACCACCGGCAACAAGAGCGAGATGGCGGTGGGCTACGCCACCCTCTATGGCGACATGTGCGGCGGCTACAACGTCCTGAAGGACGTCTACAAGACCCAGGTCTACGAGGTCTGCGAATGGCGCAACGCCAACGACCCCTACGGCGTGGCGGTCTCCCCGATCCCCGAGCGCATCCTCACCAAGGCGCCGTCGGCCGAACTGCGGCCTGACCAGAAGGACCAGGACAGCCTGCCCGAATATGCCGAGCTCGACGCTATCCTGCATGGTTTGGTGGAGGAGGAGGCGACCCTGGACGAGATCGTCGCCCGCGGCCACGCGCCCGAGACCGTCGAGCGGGTGCAGCGCCTGCTGTACAATTCCGAATACAAGCGCCGCCAGGCCGCCCCCGGGGTGAAGATCGGACCGAGGGCCTTCGGGCGCGACCGGCGCTATCCCATCGTCAATGGGTTCCGGGACGCAGTGACGAAGTAGCTCTTCTCCTCTCCCGCAAGCGGGAGAGGAGAAGCTGAACTTCGGCCTACCTGCGCCCCTCCACGCGACGCAAAGTTGCGGTTTCAAGCTTGGCTGTTATCCTGCACCCATTCTGGGTGGAGGGGTCTGAGATGGGTCTGCGTCTGATTTCGCGGCTGGCGGTTTGCGCCGGCCTGATGATGGTTTTGAGCGCCTGCGCCACCACCGTCGACATCAGCGCCCGCTTCCCGGCGCGCTACGCCGAGACCGCCAATATCCGCAAGATCGCCGTGGCCGGCTTCGACGGCTATGGCGGCCGCGAGTTCCAGTCAGCCCTGCAGGCCGAGCTGTTCGCCGCCCGGTTCGACGGCCAGCCCTACTTCACGGTGGTCGCCACCGGCGGTCCCAGCGATCCGCGCGACGCGGCGCCCTATGGCCGCTCGGTGGGCGCCCAGGGCGTGATCCTGGGCACGGTGGGCACCGACTTCAACACCTCCAGCTACCAGGGCAGCGAGAGCCGCTGCGTGCGGTGGGAGGGGGACAAGTGCAAGGAATACAAGTCCTTCCCCATCCCTTGTTGGCGCCGGAACGTCGATCTGATCGTGACCCCCAGCCTGGTGAACGTCGCCAATGGCCGGGTGGTCTATTCCACTCAGAAGCGGGCCAGCCGCAACACCAGCTGGTGCGGGAACAATTCGCCGTCCACCGGCGACCTGGCCATGGTGACCGACGCCCAGCGCGACATTCTCGGCGACATCCGCCGCGATATCGCCCCCTATAACACCACGCTGTCGGCCACCTTGAAGACCAAGGGCGCGGGGCTGAGCGACGCCCTCAAGCCGCAGTTCACCGCGGCGGTGAAGGCCGCCTCCAGCGGGGACATGGCCACGGCCTGCCAGGCCTGGACCAGCATCAACGCCGCCCAGCCCGGCAATCTGGACACCGTCTATGACCTGGGGGTCTGCGCCGAGAGCGCCGGCGACTACGGCAAGGCGATGACCCTCTACCGGCAGGCCCAGAGCCTGGCGCCGGCCTCCGACAGCGCGATCGCCGAGTCCTACGCCCGCGTCCAGGACCTGGCGGCGGCCAAGGCGGCCCTGGCCCGCGGCCAGAAGAGGTAGGTCCTAGATCCTCCCCCGGGCGCGTCGCGCCGATGTGGGGCAGGTGGCTCGGCGCTCACCTTTCAGTGCGGAGCAGAAGCTGCGGCGTGGCTGATATCGCGCAGCCTCCCTAGAGTTCGAGAATGTCCCCGCCTGATCCCGAGTCCGCCGCCATCGCCTGTATCGAGGCCTTCACCGAGCGCTA
>NZ_JANPJP010000279.1:0-22900 GCF_031425575.1 Phenylobacterium sp. | reverse complement strand
TGGGCGCCGAAGAAGACGAAGGGACCCGTCGGGTTTGCGCATTGCCCCTGCTGACCATCGATGGAGTCCACGCAGGGCGTCGCTTGCACGTCGCCGAGATCGGACCACTCATCCTGGTTGCGATTGAAGCGGTACTGCGCCCCCGCCGCCCAGGCGATGTTGCCGCCCGCCAGCGCTATGCTGGTTTCCTTGTTGATCACTGCGTCGAAAACGAGGATCTGGTTGGTGGCGACGTTGGTGTACTCGCCATAGAGCCACGCCTTCACCGCCGGGTCGTTGGCGACCGAGGCGACATAGAAGGGGTTGGTGGCGCCATTGATGGCGCTGGTGGCGATGCCGTTGCTGAAGGGATTGATGAACTTGCAGTTCCCGACGCCGGGCGTGCCGGTGGTGTAGTTACAGCCCGGGCCGCCCAGGCCGTTGAAGGCCCGCTGGATGCGGTTCACCAACAGATCGTTGGTGCTGACGACGCCCTTGTTCTCCATGAAGGTCAGGGCCGTGTCCCAGCCGATCCCGTCCAGGAGGCCGCCATTGAACCGGCCATTGAAGCCGGCGGAAATGCGGTACTGGGTCTGTTCGATCTGCTGGTAGTCGGCGCCGTCCGAGTTCAACGGATGGCCTTCGACCCCGATCAGGCGCCAAGCCGTCTGGCTGGCGGTGACGCCGCCCGCCATGGCCGCGCACTGGGCCGCGCTGAGCGGCGGGGCGCAGTTGGTGCGCAGGGCGATCAGGCCGGGGTTGTTGGCCGGGACGAAGAAACGCGTCTGGTTATTGTAGCCGGGAGGCGCCGTGGACCCCGAGGTGTTGGCGGTCGGGAACTGGGTGGTGAGGTTGGCGGGCGAGATGCGCTGATCGGGCACCGCGTTGCGGTTCCAGGCGATTTCACCGTGGAACCGGATGTCGTCGCTCAGGTCGAAGTTGACCTCGCCATAGAGCTGGTAGTGATGCTCCTCGTTCACCAGGTCGTTGAAATTGCTGAACTGGTAACGGCAAAGGGCGCCGCCGGAGGTCACGGGCTTCAGCGTCCCCGAGAGTTCCTGTGAACCTAGGACGTTACATCCATTGTCCCGGAACAAGGGGCCGCCGGAGGGGGTGCCGTACGAGCCGGGGCTCGCCGAGCCAGACCAGCCGCCATAGAAGACCGACTCAAACGGACGCACCGCATAGTCGCGATCCTGGGCGTCGAGGCGGCCGCGGGCGCGGTAGCCCGCGGTCAGCAGGAGGTTGCCGCTGTCGAAGACCTTCCCGTAGGCGATGCTGGCGTCCCAGTCGCCGCCGTCGGAGTCCTGGATGAAGGCGTAGTTGCCGTTCACCTCGAAGCCGTCGAGGTCCTTGCGGGTGATGAAGTTCACCACGCCGGCGACGGCGTCCGAGCCGTAGGTGGCGGCGGCGCCGTCCTTCAGGATTTCAATCCGGCCAATGGCGGCCGTGGGCATGAAGTTCAGGTCCTGGCCGCCGCCCTGGAAGGCCGCCGCGGTCGTGTCCGCCAGGCGGCGACCGTTCATCAGGACCAGGGTGCGGGAAGAGCCGAGACCCCGCAGGTTGATCGAGGCCGTGCCAGCGCCACCGTTGTAGCGGTTGCTCTCGCCGAGCGAGGACTGGGCCGAGGTCAGGGTCTTGACCAGCTGGACGACGCTCGGGGCGCCCTGCTTGGCCAGTTCCTGCACGCCGATCACATCGACCGGCTGAGCCGCCTTTTCCGACGTGCCGGCGATAAATGAACCGGTGACGACAACCTCTTCAACGACTGTGCTTTCCTGGGCGAGGGCGGAACCCGCTCCAAAGGCCAGGGCGACGGCCAGAATGGACCCGCCCGAGAAATATCTGCTCTTCAACATCAACTGGTTCCCCTCGAGTTTCGCCCTTGAATTTAGATCCGGGCGTTTTTGTCTCATACGAAGAAACGATCATCCGACGCCGGCTTCGACAGCGCCAGAAATTTTTCGGTGAGGTAACAAAACGGCGTTCTCTGTTGCAGCGCACACTGGCGGCTTGGCGATCGCGGAGCGGAAACCGTTGTGTGAAGAGGGATACGGCGCGGCGCAACTCCCCTCATGAGGGAGCCAGTTCGGGACTTCCCTTACACAACAATGGCGCCGGCATCCCGGCGACCCGCGATATACCACCAGAAGATGCGCGCTGTTTTTGGCGGACTTGTCAGTAATAGACGCGTGCGGCGCGGTATTGGCGCGAGGGGGCCGTTGCATGAAAGACACGGTCAGTCGGAGATTTGGTTAGGCGCTGCCGTTGGGGAAGCCTCCGGCCGCGCGCCGACCCTCAGCCCGCCTGGTGATCCTCAAGGGGTTCGCGAATCACGCCGCCCTTCATCCCGCACAGGGAAGAAGAAGACGCCGCCCTCGTGAGAGGGCGGCGTCCAGACTTTTGGTGGGTCCTATGTCTCGAGTGGGCTTGACGCGATTCCCACTCCTCGCTGGCCGCTTTAGAAGCGCTTCTTGATGCCGACAGTGTAGACGCGGCCGAGCGGATTTCCGCTGCCCGGGTCGTAGTTGTACTGGGTGCCGATGGCGAACGGCGGATCCTCGTCAAGGAGGTTCATGACCGAGAGGGTCAAGGCCGTATCCCAGGGCAGCTCAGCACGGTAGGTCAGGTCGTGCTGCCAGTACTCGGCGACCTTGGTCGTCGATTTCACCGCCGCGGCGATGTTGATCGAGTTGGGTTCGATCTGGGTCGTTGAGGAGACATGGCGGACTTGCCAGCGCAGGTTCTGACCACCCGCCGCCCAGTTCACGTAGGCGTTCGCCCTCAGACGGTTGTAGCCGGTGAACAGCGACGCCCGGTATGTGCCCGCCCGCTTGATGACGCCTGCGGCGGAGGTCGGCAAACCCTCGATCGTGTAGCCGGTGTCGTCGTAGTTCAGCAGGTAGGTGCCGTCGAAGCCGGTGCTCAGGTCACCCCCGAACAGTTCGCCGACTTGCAGGTTGGCCTGGAAGTCGACCCCGTCGGTCTTCACCTGACCGCCGTTGATATACTGGGTGCGATAGGAGAGCACGGAGGGCCGCCCGCCCGCGCAGCCGGCCGAATCGAACGTGAACCGGGCCGCCAGGGCGGCGTTGCCGCACTTGTTGGGTCCCCCAGTGGGGAACATCAGGTTCAACAGGTCCAGGGTGGCTTCGGAGGTCAACTGGTCCTTGAAATCGAAGTTCCAGTAATCGACCGTGGCGTTGAAGCCGCCGATCTTGACCATGGCGCCGACGCTGTAGGTGAGCGCCGTTTCCGGATCTAGGTTCGGGTTGCCGTATAGGTCGTTGGCCCGGTAGGTGCCGCTCGCATTGGTGAGGCCGCGAGAGAAGTTCGTCGTGGTGATGGTGGCGGCCGGCGCCCGGTAGGTGGTGGAGACCGATCCACGCAGGGCCAGCCAGTCCAGAGCCTGCCAACGCAGGGAGGCCTTCGGATTGAAGGTCTCACCCTGGCCTTGGTAGTACTCGTAGCGGCCGGCGAGCGTGCCTTCGAGGTTGTCGGTGATCGGCAGTCGGACTTCGAAGAAGCCCGAACCGATCTTCCGCTCCACATCGTAGGGACGCAGGTTGGCGTTGAACAGGAACGGACCATTGGCCGTGGTCGGACAGAACGGCGAACCGTCGCCGAACGGTGGGCTGTCGACGCAAGGCGTGGCGTTGGCGTCGTAGATGGCGTCCGGATCCTGAACGCGCCGGTCGTAGCGGAACTGTGCGCCGGCGGCCCAGGAGATGTTTTCCGAGCTCCAGAGCTTGAACGAGCTCTCACCGTTGAAGATCAGGTCGGCGACGAACAGCTTGTCGGTGATCTCGTTGCGCTGTTCCTCGTCCATCCAGTCGAAGACGGCGCCTCGGTTGGCGACGGCCTCGTTCAGGCCGGCGATCGTCGAGGAGCTGCCCACATAGTAGGGATTGGCCGGGACGTTCGAGAGGCTCTGCTGGATCGCGTTCGTGAAGGGGTTGAAGTAGAAGCAGCCCAGAGCGGCGTTGCCGGCGTTGGTGGTGAAATTCGCCGTTTCCGCCGCGGTGCACTGGTCGGCGTTGCCCGCCCGGCTGCCGTAGCCACGCAGGCCGAGCTGCAGGCGGTTCACCGAAGTGTCCTGCAAGTTGTAGTTAAAGTCTTGCTCCTGATAGGTCAGGCCAAGCTCCCAGCCGACGCCATTCTCAAACCTGCCCTTGAAGCCGCCCGCGATGCGGAGCGTGTCGATCTTGTACGAGTAGTGGCTGTGCCTGTCGGACGTGTAGGGATTGCCCGCGAAGCCGATCGGTCGCCAAGCCGTCTGGCTGCTGGCCACACCATGGAGCGCGGCGTTGGCGGCCTGGCTTTGGGCCGTGGCGAGGCCCTGGGCGCAGGTGGTGGCGTCGACCCCATAGGGTAGCACCGCACCCGTGCAGTTCGCCGAGGCGATCTGACCGAGCAGGGCGATCAGACCCGGGTTGGTGTTCGGAATGTAGAAGCGTGACTGCTCACCGGTGCCGCTGGCCGGGATCGGGGAAACCCCGCCGCCCGGCGAGGCGCCCGAGGCCAGGATCGGAGCGGGATACTGGTTGGGGCCGGTGATCGCCCAGCTTTGCAGCGGAGTGTTGTGCGAGGCCCAGAGGACCTCGACATTGCCTTCGATGTTGTCGGTGATGTCGACGTTCAGCTTGCCGTAGAGCTGGTAGTGGTCTTCGTCTTCGACGAGGTTGTCAAAGGCCGTGTACTGGAAGTTGCATGAGGTCGGGCTGACGATGGTGGTGGTCAGGACGTAGGGCGCGCCGCCATTGGCTCCGCAGCCGATGTCCGGCAACGACCCGGCGAAACTGCCCGCCGAGTAGCCGGTGTTGGGCGAACCGACTGGCGGGGTGGTGGCGGTCTGATACTGGCCGGGGTTGCCCGTGCCGGCCCAGCCGCCCAGCGGGTTCTCGAGATAGCCTTCAGGTCCCGTGCGCAGGGCCCAGTCGCGCTCCTTCACCGACATTTCCGACCGGTGGCGATAGCCGGCGGTCAACAGCAGGCGCGCATTGTCGCCCTTGAAGCCGTAGGCGATGCTGCCTTCGTAGTCGCCGGGCGAACCGGAAATGCCCTGATAGTTGGCGTTGAGCTCAAATCCCTCCAGATCGGTGCGGGTGATGAAGTTGACCACGCCGCCGATGGCGTCAGAGCCGTAGGTCGCCGCGGCGCCGTCCTTGAGGACTTCCACGCGGCCGATGGCGGCGGTGGGCAGCAGGTTGATGTCCACCGAGGAGATCGCCTGCGGCGAGGTCGGCAGACGCCGGCCGTTGAACAGCACCAGGGTCCGCGAGCCGGTGACGGCGGAGTTCAGGTTGCGAAGGTTGATGGTCGCCGCGCCGGAACCCGAACCGAAGCGGTTGTTCTCACCGATAACCGCGCCCGATGAGGGGATGGTCTTGATGAGCTGAACCATCGTGGGAGCGCCGCGGTTGGCCAACTCCTTGGCGCCGATCACATCGACCGGCAGGGCCGCGTCTTCGGGCGTGCCCGCGATGAACGAGCCGGTGACGACCACTTCCTCAACGACGGTGGCGTTCTGGGCGGACGCGGTTCCCGCCAATCCAAGCGCCAGCGCCAATGTCAGCGCGGAGCCGCCGCAGAAATAACTGTTTTTGAAGATCACTTAAATTCCCCCTCGTGAGTCGCCCGTTTATGCGGACGAAATTTCTGACTCTTGCGAATAAAAGATCATCAGACGTGAGCCTGGATCGCGCCAGAAATTTCTCGCGGTTGCAAAATAACGCCGTTCTTTGCTGCGGCGCACACCCTGCTCCGAAGTGATCGCCGATTAGATTTGTGTTACGGGACAAGAGATTGCGGCCCGCCGGCCCTGAAGCTGGCTCGGCCTGTTAGGCGGTTTCCCTCACGTTACATGGTGCGGTGATTGTTGCCGAGCGCCGGTGTTTCATGCGCCAGGGCGTTCCGCGCGATACGCAGACCCAGCGCGGTGGCTTACGCTGCAACGCAACATTCGCCTGAATGGAGTGTTGCAAGAAGGTCGCAGATCGAGACCGTTATTTCCTAAGCTGGGCGTTCGTCGGCCTGACCCCGGACGTTACGTCAACCTGAGCGTCGGGAGCGCCTGCCCCAAAAAGAAAACGCCGCCCCGAGAACGGGGCGGCGCGAGGTGTGATCCGTTGGGCTCGGGGCCCGGTCGGTATCCTAGAAGCGCTTCTTGACTCCCACCGACCAGACACGGCCGAGCGGGTTTCCGCTGCCCGGGTCATAGTTGTACTGGGTGCCGATGGCGAACGGCGGATCGGTGTCGAGGACGTTCATCACCGACAAGGTCAGCGCTGTGTCCCAGGGCAGTTCGGCCCGGTAGGTCAGGTCGGTCTGCCAGTATTCGCCGATCTTCGCCGTGGACTTGACGTTGTTCGCGATGGCCACCGGGGTCGCCTCGGTCTGGAGCGTCGAAGAGACGTGACGAACCTGGAGACGGAGGTTCTGTCCTCCCATCGCCCAGTTCACATAGGCGTTGGCCCGCAGACGGTTGTAACCGGTGAAGATCGACGCGCGGTAAGTGCCCGCACGCTTGACGACGCCCGGGGCCGTCGGGATGCCTTCGATTTCGTAGGGCGACTCGTCATAGTTCAACAGGTAGGTGCCGTCGAAGCCGGTGCTTACGTCGCCGCCGAAGAACTCGCCGACCTGGAGATTGGCCTGGAAGTCGACCCCATCGGTCTTCACGCCGCCGCCGTTGATGTAGTTGGTGCGGTAGGAGAGGATGTTGTCACGACGGCAGGCGCCGGCGAAGGTGAACCGGGCCTGGATCGCGGAGAAGGCGGCGTTGCCGCAGTTGCCGGTGCTGGTCGGGGCCGCGGCCCCGGCCGGGAACATCAGAGCGATCAGGTCGGCGGTGGCTTCCGACGTCAGGGCGTCCTGGAAGTCGAAGTTCCAGTAGTCCACCGTGGCGTTGAACGCGCCGATCTTGACCACCGCGCCGACACTGTAGGTGAACGCCGTTTCCGGTTGCAGGTTCGGATTGCCGAACAGGTCGTTGGCCCGGTAGGTGCCGTTGGCCACGGTCAGGCCACGTGCGAAGTTGGTCGTGGTGATCGTGGCGGCCGGCGCGCGGAAGGTGGTGCTGACCGAACCGCGCAGGGCGAGCCAGTCCAGAGCCTGCCAGCGAAGCGCGCCCTTCGGGTTGAAGGTCTCGCCGATGCCTTGATAGTACTCGTAGCGAGCCGCCACGGTGCCTTCAAGGTCGTCGGTGATCGGCACGCGGACTTCAAAGAAGCCGGCCCCGACTTTCCGCTCCACGTCGTAGGGACGCAGGTTGGCGTTGAACAGGAACGGACCATTGGCCGTGGTCGGACAGAACGGCGAACCGTCGCCGAACGGCGGGCTGTCGACGCAAGGCGTGGCGTTGGCGTCGTAGGCCACGTCCGGATCCTGGACGCGTCGGTCGTAACGGAACTGGCCGCCGGCCGCCCAGGCGATGTTGTCGGACGCCCAGAGCTTGAAGTCGGTCTCACCGTTGAAGATGACATCGGCGACGAACAGACGGTCGGTGATTTCGTTGAACTGTTCGGCTTCCATCCAGTTGAAGACGGCGGCGCGGTTGGCGACCGCGTCGTTCAGGCCAGCGATCGTCGAGCTGCTGCCCACATAGTAGGGGTTGGCCGGGACGTCAGCGGTGCTCTGCTGGATCGCGTTGGTGAAGGGGTTGAAATAGAAGCAACCCAGCGCCGCGTTGCCCGCATTGGTCGTGAAGTTCGCGGTTTCGGCGGCGGTGCACTGGTCGGCGGCGCCGGCGCGGCTGCCGTAGCCGCTGAGGCCCAGCTGCAGGCGGTTCACCGAAGTGTCCTGCAGATTGTAGTTATAGTCCTGGTCCTGGAAGGTCAGGCCGACTTCCCAGCCGATGCCGTTCTCGAACTTGCCCTTGAACCCGCCGGCGATGCGCAGGGTGTCGATCTTGTAGGAATAGTGGCTGTGGCGGTCGCCCGTATAGGGGTTGCCCGCGAAGCCGACCGGACGCCAGGTGGTTTGGCTGGGAGCCACGCCATAGAGGGCGGCGTTGCCGGCTTGGCTCTGAGCCAGAGCCAGGCCCGTGGCGCAGCTTGCGGCGTCCACGCCATAGGGAAGAACCGCGCCCGAGCAGTTGGCCGAGGCGATCTGGCCGACCAGGGCGACCAGGCCCGGGTTGGTGTTGGGGATGTAGAAGCGCGACTGCTCGCCGGTGCCGGAGGCAGGGATCGGAGACGAACCGCCGCCCATCGAGCCGCCCGACGGGAGGATCGGAGTGGGGAACTGGTTCGGACCCGTGATCGCCCAGCTCTGGTTCGGTGTGTCGTGCGACGCCCAGAGAACCTCGATATTGCCTTCGATGTTGTCGGTGATGTCGACGTTCAGCTTGCCGTAGAGCTGATAGTGGCTTTCGTCTTCCACTAGGTTGTCGAAGGTCGAGTACTGGAAGTTACACGCCGTCGGGCTGACGATCGCGCTGCCGAGCACATAGGGCGCACCGCCATTCGCGGCGCAGCCGATATCCGGCAGGGAGCCGCTGAAGGTGGCGGCGGAGAAGCCCGTGGTCGGCGAGCCGACGGGGGCGGTTGTCGCGGTTTGATACTGGCCCGGGTTGCCGGTGCCGGCCCAACCGCCGAGGGGGTTTTCAAGGTAGCCGGCGTTGCCTTGACGCAGCGCCCAGTCCCGCTCCTTGATCGACATTTCCGAACGCTGGCGGAAGCCTGCGGACAGCAGCAGATTGGCGCGGTCGCCACGGTAGCCGTAGGCGATGCTGGCTTCATAGTCGCCAGCCGAACCTGAGATGCCTTGGTAGTTGGCGTTGACCTCGAAGCCGTCCAAATCGGTGCGGGTGATGAAGTTGACCACGCCGCCGATGGCGTCAGAGCCGTAGGTCGCCGCGGCGCCGTCCTTCAGGACTTCCACGCGGCCGATGGCGGCGGTGGGCAGCAGGTTGATATCCACCGAGGAGATCGCCTGCGGCGAGGTCGGCAGACGCCGGCCGTTGAACAGCACCAGGGTCCGCGAGCCGGTGACGGCGGAGTTCAGGTTGCGAAGATTGATGGTCGCCGCGCCGGAACCCGAACCGAAGCGGTTGTTCTCGCCGATAACCGCGCCCGATGAGGGGATGGTCTTGATGAATTGAACCATGCTGGGCGAGCCGCGCTGGGCGAGCTCCTTGGCGCCGATCACATCGACCGGCAAGGCGGCGTCTTCGGGCGTGCCCGCGATGAAGGAGCCGGTGACCACGACCTCTTCAACGGTGGCGGCC
This sequence comes from Phenylobacterium sp., assembly GCF_031425575.1. Classification (GTDB taxonomy): domain Bacteria; phylum Pseudomonadota; class Alphaproteobacteria; order Caulobacterales; family Caulobacteraceae; genus Phenylobacterium. The sequence continues at coordinate 13,692 of NZ_JANPJP010000279.1, read as the reverse complement.
TCCTGAGCGGCTGCGCTTCCGGCGAGTCCCATGGTCAAGGCGACGGCGAGAATCGAACCGCCGCAGAAATAACTGCTTTTGGACATCAATGTTTCCTTTCCCCCTCAAGCGGCCTGTTCCCAGTTGAAAATACCTGGAGGCTAAGCGGCCGTTGAGTGATGCGATCATCGGCGGTCTGAGCGCCGAGCGCTAGAGTGAGGCGCGGATTGTTTCGCGTTCGAAATCGCCAAGCCCAGCAGCTAAGGTTTTGACATAACAGATAATTTTCCGCGCGATAAACATACCCTAATCTGAAAACTGAATTTCCAGCACGCGCCCAGGGTGTGTAGCAAGTTGGTTTTACACGCGTTTTCGGCGGGCAGATTTCAGATAACTTGGTTCGAATCGTGCCGAGCCTTCGAAAAAACCGACCGGTCGGTCTGCATCTGGCGCGGAATTCAGAATAGGCACTGTTGCAACACCGCCGCACCTTTCGAAAAAGTCTTCGATGCCGAAAGCAAGCTGACGCAGCGTCAGGTGATGACCTGATTTGCGCCCCGTTGAGCGCCGGCCATGACGGGCCGCCTCACAGGGTGGCCGGTCCCGCGAACAGCCCCAAGTCGGTGAGGATATAGCCAAGACCCAGCTTGGTCGCCTCGGCGAAGGCGTCTTCCGCCGTCTCCACGATGGGCGCCCCGGGACCATTGAAGGAGGTGTTCATCACCACCCCCGGCGCCCCGGCCTCGGTCATCGCGAGGAGCAGGTCGTGCAGCAGCCCGGTTTCGGGGCCGACGTGCTGCAGACGCGAGGTGTGATCAAAGTGGGTCACCGCTGGCAGGGCCTGGGTCCGGCTGCGGTAGTTGAACAACATGAACCGCGACTCCGCCGGGCCGCGGTCAAAATAGGTCGCCGACTCACTCTGCAGCACAGCCGGAGCAAAGGGGCGCCAGGGCTCGCGGCGCTTCAGCCGGTTCACCGCCGCCCAACTGCCCGTTGAGGCTGGGTTCGCCAGGATGGAGCGGTGGCCGAGGGCGCGAGGCCCGACCTCGCTGCGGCCCGAGCAGATGCCCACGGCCTGGTCCTGCAGCAGCAGGGCGCACGCATGCTTCAGGGGATCGACGTCTTGCACCCACCGCCACCCGTGGCGCTCGGCCGCCGCGGACACGTCGGGCAGCAGTATATCGGCACCCAGATAGACAGCCTCGGCATAGTTGGCGGGCGGCGCGGGATAGACGCCATGGGTGTCGAAATAGGCCGCGACGGCGGCGCCGATCGATAGGCCTTCATCGTTGACGGCCGGAGGAACCACCACCGGGACGTCCTGAACCACCGACAGGTTGCTGTTGGCCGGACAGTTCAACGCCAGTCCGCCGGTCAGGACGATCTGCTCGTACTGGAAGCCCGCCCGCCGGGCTATGGCCTGGGCGGCCCGCAGGATCGCCAGGACATTGTGTTCCAGCAGCAGCTGGGCCGAGGCTGCGATGTCGGCCACGAGGTCCGGCGGCGTCTCGTCGAAGGGATTCCAGGCGGCCAGCTTGCCTGCATCGATCCGCTGCCGTGCGAACCACCTCTGGATCACCTCGCGCATGCCGACCCTGTATTGGTCGGTCACCTGCCATCGGGTTCCCACAAGGGCCGGGTCAAAATAGATCGGGCGGCCGTAAGGCGCGAGCCCCATCAGCTTACCGGCCCCGCCGACCTCGCCGAGCCCTAGGATGGAGGCCGTGTTGTCATAGAACTCGCCGAGCCAACCGTCGGTGGGCGTAATCGCCTGCAGCTTTTTCCCCGGGGCCCAGAAATAGACGCCGCCGCCTGCGAAGGACGGGCCCCCGCCGCCGTCGGCGCTGATGACCAGGGCCGGGCGGTCTGGACTGACCGAATGGGCCGCGTACTGGGCGTGCAGATAATGGTGCTGGTAGAACCGCGCGGGATAGGTGCGCCCGTCGAGGCGGAGCTCGCCATCGACCCGCATGATGTGGGAGAGGGCGGGCGTCTGGGCGCCGACCATCGCCATGGCCTCGTAGGATTGGTTGAAGCCTTCGTTGGCGACGCTGTAGTAGGGGAAATTCTCCCGCACCAGGGCCCCGCCCTGGGCGAGGAAGTCAGGCCGCCAGGTGATCAGTCTGCGATAGTGGTGGCTGGCGGGGATGCGGCCGAAAAAGCTTTCCGCGCCCATGGCCTCGCTGCCCGCCATGGCGATCTCGACATCGTCGTCATGAAACATGGGGACCGACTGGGTTGAGCTCAGGCCCAGAACTGCGTCGGCGGGCGCGCCCTCCAGCAGCTCACGCAGGTCGTCGGATGACAGCCCCAGGGCGTGCTTCACCCGGGTGCGGCGCTCCTTGTTGAGGAAGCGCGTGAGGCCGCTCTGATCCAGCACCGTGCCGCTGGCGTCGTGGCCGAAGTGCAATCCGATCGCCTGCATGGCACCGCGTCCGCTTGATTGGGGCGATCTGTCTCGCCGAACCTGTCATCCCTGGCAAGGCGCCCAGCGAGGGGCCGCAAAGAAGGAGGCGTGATGCGAAACGGATGGTGGACGTGACAGGGATTGAACCTGTGACCCCCTCGATGTCAACGAGGTGCTCTCCCGCTGAGCTACACGTCCAGACCGTCAGGTCTCCCTTTCGGGAGCGGAGGCGGCGGTATAATGGAGCACCGTTTCCGGCGCAAGGGCGGCTTTAGGCGGCCGCCATCATCCGCTCGACCTCGGTGACGATCTCCCGCAGGTGAATGGGCTTGGAGAGCACCTTGGCGCCGGGAGGTGCGCTCTCGCCGGCGGCCAGCGCCACGGCGGCGAAGCCGGTGATAAACATGATGCGCAGGCCAGGATGCTTGGCGGCCGCCAGACGCGCCACCTCGATGCCGTCCATGCCCGGCATCACGATGTCGGTGAGCAGCAGGTCCCAGTCCTGGTCGAGAACCGCCGCCGCTTCTTCGCCGTCGGCGCAGGCGGTCACGTCATAGCCCGCACGTTCCAGGGCGCGGCTGAGGAAGCCACGCAGGGAATCGTCATCTTCGGCCAAGAGGATCCGGGGCATGGGTGTTCCGCGCGAAGGGTTCAGACGCGCACATCATAGTGGGCCAGATGTAAACTCGCGATGAACCATCCTTGGCCCCCCGCGCTATCGTTTGACCGCTCCCGGCGCCCGCCGTCATATGAAGCTCGATGACCGCCTTCGAGCCCCTTGTCGCCGACGACGCCGCGCCCAGGCTCGAGCCCTCCTTCGACATCTGGCGCGCAGGTCTCGACGGTCAACCGCCCCCCACCTCCCTGGTCTTCGCCTCCCCTCATTCCGGCCGCCTCTATCCCGCGGACATGATGGCCGCCACGACGCTGGACGCCGTCGCCATCCGCCGGTCCGAGGACGCCTTCGTCGATGAACTGATAGAGGCCAGCCCCGGCCTGGGCGCCACCGTCATCGCCGCCCGCCTCGCGCGCGCCTATATGGATGTCAATCGCGAGGCCTTTGAACTCGATCCCGGCATGTTCGCCGACGAGTTGCCGGACTTCGCCCGTGGACGCTCGGCCCGCGTGGCCGCCGGTCTGGGCGCCATCGCCCGCGTGGTGTCCGAAGGTCAGGAGATTTACGCCCGCAAGCTGACCTTCGCCGAGGCGCGCGGACGCATCGAGCTGGCCCACGCCCCCTATCACGCCGCGCTCGCCCGTTTGCTGGGAGAGGCTCACGCGGCGCACGGCTTCGCGATCCTGGTGGACTGGCATTCCATGCCGGCGGCAGCGGCCCGGTCCGGCGGGGGCGCCTGCGACATGGTGCTGGGGGACCGCTTTGGGGCGGCCTGCGCCCCCATCGTGACTCAGAGAGTAGAGCGGGAACTGGAGGCCATGGGCTACCGCGTCGCCCGCAACGCGCCCTATGCCGGCGGTTATACGACCGAGCACTACGGCCGCCCGGCGAGGCGAACACACGCCTTGCAGATCGAGATCAGTCGGGGGCTCTATCTGGACGAGGCGCGCCTTGAGACCACCGAGGGCTTCGCCAAGCTGAAGCGCGATCTGCAGCAGCTCACCGCCATGCTGGCGCGAACCGACTGGAGCGGGTTGAAGACCGCCTAGGCCGTCCTTGGAGCCACCGTTTCTTCCCGCGCCCTTGCGCGCCCGCGCGTCAGGCCAAAAAAAAGCCGGACCCGAGGGCCCGGCAGTTCATTAGGGAGGAAACGCCCAGGAAGGGCAGAGGCGACATGGCCGCCTCACAGGATTACAAGTACAGTGCGGCGCACAAAACTTCAAGGTCGAATGCGCTAAAGTCGTCGGTTTTTTTGCCGCATGATGAAATTGCCGTTAATTTTCAATGATATGAATTTCGAGAATGTGCGGTATAGGACTTGCTGCATCGCACAACAGCTCAACCATATGGTCAACGCCCGCGACGAGATTGCGCTGGTGAAAGCCCCCGCGCTCGCTTACAAGCCGCGCGCCCTTCCCGAGATAAGAATTTAAATGTCGCTCCGCAACATCGCCATCATCGCCCACGTCGACCACGGCAAGACCACGCTTGTCGACCAGTTGCTCGCCCAGTCCGGCGTCTTCCGCGCCAATGAGGCGACGGTCGAGCGCGCCATGGACTCCAATGACCAGGAGCGCGAGCGCGGGATCACCATCCTGGCCAAGTGCACCAGCGTGCTGTGGCATGGCGAGGCCGGCGAGACCCGCATCAACATTATCGACACCCCGGGCCACGCCGACTTCGGCGGCGAGGTCGAGCGGATCCTGGGCATGGTGGACGGCTGCGTCATCCTGGTGGACGCCGAAGAGGGCGTGATGCCCCAGACCAAGTTCGTCCTGGGCAAGGCGCTGAAGATGGGGCTGAAGCCCATCCTCTGCCTCAACAAGGTCGACCGGCCGCACGCAGATCCCGACCGCATCCTGAACGACGCCTTTGACCTGTTCGCCGCCATGGGCGCGACGGACGAGCAGCTGGATTTCCCGCACATCTACGCGTCGGGCAAGAACGGCTGGGCGACCCTGGACATGGCCAAGCCCAACGACAACCTGGCCCCCTTGTTCGACCTGATCGTGCGCCACGTGCCCGAGCCCAAGGTGGTCGAAAATAAGGACAAACCCTTCCAAATTCTGTCGGTGCTCATTGAGAACGACCCGTTCCTGGGCCGCCTCCTGACCGGCCGCATCCAGTCGGGCAAGGCCACGCCCGGCATGGCGATCCACGCCCTGTCGCTGGACGGGACGGAAGTCGAACGCGGCCGCATCACCAAGGTGCTGGCCTTCCGCGGGCTGAAGCGCCAGCCGATCGAGGACGCCGAAGCCGGTGACATCGTCGCCATCGCCGGCCTGTCCAAAGCCACCGTGGCCGACACCCTTTGCGCGATGGACGTCACCGACGCCCTGCCGGCCCAGCCGATCGATCCGCCCACCATCTCCATGACCGTCTCGGTGAACAACAGCCCGTTGGCGGGCCGTGAAGGCGACAAGGTGCAGAGCCGCGTGATCGCCGCGCGCCTGCTCAAGGAAGCCCAGTCCAACGTCGCCATCCGGGTGACCGAGACCTCCGACAAGGACGCCTATGAAGTCGCCGGCCGTGGCGAACTTCAGCTCGGCGTGCTGATCGAGAGCATGCGACGCGAGGGCTTCGAACTGTCGATCAGCCGTCCCCGCGTGGTGTTCCAAATCGACCCGGAGACGGGCGATCGCCTGGAGCCGATCGAGGACGTCATGATCGACGTCGACGACGAGTTCACCGGCATCGTCATCGAAAAGCTTTCGGCCCGCCGCGCCGAGCTCAAGGACATGGGCCCGTCCGGCGCTGGCAAGACCCGCATCAGCCTGATGAGCCCGTCACGCTCTCTAATCGGCTACCAGGGCGAGTTCCTCACCGACACCCGCGGGTCGGGCGTGCTGAACCGCGTGTTCAGCCACTATGAGCCCTACAAGGGCGTCATCGACGCGGGCCGAAAGGGCGTTCTGGTCTCCAACTCCGATGGCGAGACGACGGACTTCGCCTTGTGGAACCTCGAGGACCGCGGCTTCATGTTCGTGGGCGGCGGCGAAAAGACCTACCAGGGCATGATCATCGGGGAGAACTCGCGCTCCGACGACCTGGACGTCAACCCGATGAAGGCCAAGGCGCTCAACAACATCCGCGCGTCCGGCAAGGACGAGGCCGTGCGCCTCACCCCGCCGCGCCGCATGACCCTTGAACAGGCCATCGCCTATATCGAGGAAGACGAGCTGGTCGAGGTGACGCCCAAGTCGATCCGCCTGCGCAAGCAGGTGCTGAACCCCAGCCTCCGCAAGCGCCGCGCCAAGGAAGAATAGTCCCTAGAGCGGCAGCTCCATGAAAAAGTCGGCCCTCGCATAGGGGGTCGGCCGGGGCGGCAGCTGCACGAAGCCGGCGGCGCGGTAGACCGCGAGCGATCCAGGCCTCGTTCAGCCGTTTCCAGGCCTCTGCGTGGCGGGGTTCGAAGGCCGTGATCTGCATGGCTGGCATCTTGGCGCGGAAGCTGTGCTAGGCACATCCCCCGCTCAGGAGCGCGCTATGGCCCATCCCGTCTTCGCTAACCTGCCTACCACCGTGTTCGAGGAGATGTCGGGCCTGGCCCGGGAGCTGGGGGCCATCAACCTGGGCCAGGGCTTCCCCGACGATCCCGGCCACCTGGCGATCCGCCAGAGGGCGGCCGACGAGGTGCTGAACGGCTACAACCAGTACCCGCCCATGGCAGGCCTGCCGCAGCTGCGCGAGGCGGTGGCGGAGCACTATCGCCGCTCGCAAGGCCTGGACCTGGACTGGAAGAGCGAGGTCACCATCACCTCCGGCGCCACCGAGGCCCTGGCCGCGGCCTTCCTGGCCCTGGTGGAGCCCGGGGACGAGGTGGTGGTGTTCCAGCCGGTCTATGACGCCTACCTGCCGCTGATCCGCAGGGCCGGCGGCGTGCCGAAGCTGGTGCGGCTGGAGCCGCCGCACTGGCGGTTCAACCGGGCCATGCTGGAGGCCGCCTTCACCGACAAGACCCGCTTCGTGGTGCTGAACAACCCGATCAATCCGGCCGGCGTCGTCCTGCCCCGGGAGGACCTGGAGCTGCTGGGGGAGTTCTGCGTGGCCCATGACGTGACCGCCATCTGCGACGAGGTCTGGGAGCAGGTGGTGTTCGATGGGGCCACCCACATCCCCTTGATGTCGCTGCCGAATATGCGCGCCCGCACCGTGAAGATCGGGTCGGCGGGGAAGATGTTCGGCCTGACGGGGTGGAAGGTGGGCTTCCTCTGCGCGGCGCCGGAGCTGACCCATGCCCTGGCCCGCGCCCACCAGTTCCTGACCTTCACCACGCCCCCCAACCTGCAGGCCGCCGTGGCCTTCGGGCTGGACAATCCAGGCGACTGGTTCACCGCCATGCCGGCCGGGCTACAGCGGTCGCGGGACCGGCTGGGCGAGGGCCTGGCGCGGGAGGGGTTCAAGGTGCTGGCCAGCCAGGGGACCTACTTCCTCAATGTCGACCTGGCCGCCTCCGGCGTCATCGAGCCCGACCGGGCCTTCGCGCTGCGGGCGGTGAAGGAGGCGGGCGTCGCGGCCATCCCGGTCTCGGCGCTGTACGAGGCCGACCCGGTGACCAGCATCCTGCGGCTCTGCTTCTCGAAGGGGGACGCGACCCTGGACTCAGGCGTCGAGCGGCTGGCCAGGGCGCGGGAGCTGTCGCGCGGGGCGACCGGCTAGCCAACATGTTGGTGGCCGCGGATGGAGCAAAACGCCTTTCATCCACCCTCATCACCATCCCTTACGGGGCCTGGGTTTGCGGGCCGACAGGGCAACCGTTATGCGCCGACATGTGACGGTCTATAGCGCCCGGGGGTGACGCCGAACTGGCGGCGGAAGGCGGTGATGAAGGCCGAGGGACTGTCATAGCCGCAGTCCAGGGCCGCCCCCGTCACCGAGCTTCCCGCGCACAGGGCGGCGACCGCGTGGATCATCCGGGCCTTCTGACGCCACGCCTCGAGGGAGAGGCCGGTCTCGCGCGGGAAGACCCGCTGCAGGGTGCGCAGGGAGGCGCCGGCGGCCCGCGCCAGGTGGGTGAGGTCGCCGCGGTCGTCGGGCGCGGCCTGGACCTGTTCGGCCAGGGCCAGGGCGCGGGGGTCCAGGGGCAGGGGCAGGGCCAGGTCCTCGCGTGGGGCGGCCGCGATCAGGTCGATCAGCACGCCGGCCAGCCGGCCATGCTCCGGGAAGGCCGGATCCAGCATGCCGACCCCCAGGATGTGCAGCACCAGTTCGCGCAGCAGCGGCCCCACCTCCAGGACACAGGCCTCGGCGGGCAGGGGCCCGGCGATCTGCGGCGCGATGTAGAGGGTGCGCATGGCGACGGCCCCGGCCATGCCGATGGAATGGGGGCGACGGGGCGGCAGCCAGACGGCGCGGGTGGCCGGCGCCAGCCAGGCGCGCCCCTCCGTCGTCACCCGCATCACCCCGCTGCGCCCATAGACCAGCTGGCCCCAGGGGTGGTCGTGGTCGGCGATCACCATGCCGTCGGGATAGGTCGCGGCCAGGGACCGGACCAGGAACCCGTCGCCGCTCACGTCGCGCGCGCCGCGTCGTACTGCATGGCGCCGATGATGTTGCCCTCGGGGTCCTGGAAATAGATCAGGTCGCCGACCCCCTCGATGCGGACGCGAGGCATGAGGATCCTGGCGCCGGCGGCCTCCAGCGCCGCGAGGGTGGCGGCGAGGTCCTCCACCGCGAAGGTGGTCTCCAGGGCGTTGGTCTTCACGCCGGGGCTGAGCTCGCGGCGGCCCTGCAGGGCGCCCATGACGCCCTCGCCGGCGTCACGGGTCTGGTAGAAGTTCGGCGGCCCCCAGGGGGTGAAGGTCCAGCCGAACACCGCCTCGTAGAAGCGTTTGGCGCGGGGAACGTCGTCGGCATTGATGGCGAAGTGGCGCAGGTGCGCGGTCATGGGGCTCTCCCTGTTGGTGAGGGGAGGATGACTCCGAATGGCGTGGCGTGCTTGCGCTATTATGCCGAAATATGTCGCGGACGCGCCATCGCGCCGTCTTGGTGTGGAGCGCCAGAGATCCGCGACGCCCCAAGCCCCCCTAGACCACCTCGGGGAGGTCCTCGTCGAAGACTTGAAGGTCCTTGGGGCGGGGCTTAGAGGCGTCGCCGGCCAGGCGGGCCAGGAGGTAGCCGACGGCCACCACCATGTCGTCGACGCTGTAAGGCTTGGCCAGCGATCCCACCGCCACCGCGCGGGCGGAGACGGCCCGGTTGGGCTGGCCGCTGATGAACAGCACGGGCACGCCGATGGCCTTCAGTTCGACGGCGAGCGCGATGCCGTCATTGCGGCCGTAGAGCTTGATGTTCACCAGGGCGAGATCGGGTTTGAGCTCCCGCGCCGCCGCCATCGCCTCCTCGGGCCGGCTGGTGAGGTCCATGACCCGGTAGCCCGCGTCCTCCAGCCCACTCTTGAGGGAGATGGCCGGCAGGATCTCGTCCTCGACGATCAGCAGGGTATGCAGCTTTTCCATGGGCGGGGCCTCCTTCAAAGGCTCGCGGCGGCTTGGCCGTCGGCGGGTAGATCTTGCACCAGGGCGACCTGGGTGTGGGTTACGGTGACCCGGGTTCCGGGGTGGGCGGGCTTGATCTCCACGACCGCCTCCAGCTGCCGCGCGAGGGCCTGGACGATGCTGGTCCCCAGGCCCGTGCGGCCCTGGCCGGGCTGGGCCGCAACGCCGGCCCCGTCATCGGTGACCGAAAGGGTCCAGTTGGGACCGCGCACCTGGCAGTCCACCACGATCGTGCCCGCCCGGCCGTCCGGGAATGCGTGCTTCAGCGCGTTGATCACCAGTTCGGTGACGATGAGGCCCAGGCTGACGGAGGTGCGCGCCGCCACCATGCCGCCCTCGCCGGTGACTCTCAGCGAAATCTGCTGGGGGTCGGCGATCATGGAGGCGGCGATGCTGTCGCACAGGGAGATGAAGTAGGTCTGGAGCTGGACGGTCTCGGCGGCCGACTCGCTGAGCTGACGCTCCAGGGCGGCTACGGACATCACCCGGTTATGGGCGTCCTTGAGGTGGGCGCGGGTCTCGTCCGACAAGGTGCTGCGGGCGTTCTGCAGCAGGACGCTGGCGATGATCTGCAGGCTGTTGGCCACCCGGTGACGCACCTCCGACAGCAGGACCAGGTTCTCGGCCAGGGCGTCGTCCTTTAGCCTCTGGTCGACCAGAGTCTGGGTGGTGTCGGTGACCGACATCAACAGACGGCGGTTCTCCAGATCGAGATAGACCAGTCGCTGGGCGTGGATCAGCAGATGGCGGGGCGAACGGCCGGGCCGCACGAGATCCAGTTCAAAGGCGTCGATCGGGGCCTGCCCCGCCGCCGTGGCGTCCAGCAGGGCGCGCAGGCGCGGCGTCTCCCACTCGCCTGCGCCGAGGCCCGACAGGGGGCCGCCCACCGCCTTGTCCGCATCGATCTCGAACACCTGGCCGAAGGTCTGGCTGGCGGCGACGATGTTGAGGTCCCCGTCCAGCAACAACAACGGAGCCGGGGACGCTGCGACGATCGCCAAGGTGAGGCTGAGCGCAGCCTCCTCGGAATAGTGCGGGATCTGGGCCGCCATGGGCGCCCTTCAAAACGACTGGAGACTCGCGAGGCGAAAGCCCTACCCAGATAGAATATCGCGGAATTTCCGCCAGATAGCGGACGGCGCATGTCGGCTACAACACTCTAGGACAGGATGTGTTGCATCACTTCGCCCCTGCCCAGGACGAAGATGTCAGGCGGGCGCCGGCCGCCGGCGGTAGATGTCCACCCCCTCGCGCCCGGTCTCCGCAAAGCCGAAGCGGGCGTAGAAGCGGTTGGCGTCGCTCATCTCAAGGACGGTGAGGGCGACCGCCATGCCGGCCGCGTCGGCCTCCGCCAGCAGGACGGTCATCACCGCCGCGCCCAGGCCCACGCCCTGGAAGGCGGGGTCGAGGTAGAAGTGCTCGATCTCCCAATCATCCCCGCGAGGACCGAAGGCGACGCAGCCGGCCAGGGCCCGGCCGACCCGGATCAGGCGCGTGTGCTGCGGGCGAAAGCTCTCGATGAAGCGGGCCCGCGCCCGCTCGGGCGTGAAGCGGCCAACGCGCTCCAGGCTCTCGCGCAGGGCGGCGATCCGCAGGGCGACCAGGGTTTCGAGGTCGGCGAGGGTGGCGGGGTGAAAGGTGAAGGTCGGCGCCTGCTCATCATTTGCTTTGATCGTCATGGCCGGGCTTGTCCCGGCCACCCATGATCTCCGTGGCGACGGCCACGCGACGCGGCGCCGTTTGCGCGATCTGGACTCACGCGGAGATCATGGGTCCCCGGGACAAGCCCGGGGATGACGGTTGCGGGTTGGTGGGGGGCCTCAGGAGGTCGAACCACCGTCGATGACCACGGTCTGGCCGGTCATCCAGGAGCCGGCCTTCGAGGCCAGGAACACTGCCGCGCCGGCGATGTCGTCGGGTTCGCCCAGGCGGCGCAGGGGGGTGCCGGAGCTGGCGCGGGCCTCGCCGGCCGGGGTGTCCCACAGCGCCTTGGCGAAGTCGGTCTTCACCAGGCCCGGCGCGATGCAGTTGACCCGGATATTGTGGGGCGACAGCTCCTGGGCGAGGTTGCGGGCCAGCTGCATGTCGGCGGCCTTGGAGATGGCGTAGGCGCCGATCACCGAGGTGCCGCGCAACCCCCCGACGGACGAGATGATGATGATCGCCCCGTCCTTGTTGGCCTTCATCTCCTCACTGGTCATGTTGATCAGCCAGTTGTTGGCGATGATGTTGTTCTCGAGGATCTTGCGGAACTGATCGTCGGAAATGCCGCTCATCGGCCCGTAATAGGGGTTCGACGCGGCGTTGCAGACCACGATGTCGATCTTGCCGAAGGCCTTGCGGGTCTCGTCCACCAGGCGCTGAAGGTCTTCCTTCGAGGAGATGCTGGCGGGGATGGCGATGGCCGCGCCCGGGTGCTTGGCATTGATGGCCGCGGCCACCTCGTCGCAGGGCCCGGCCTTGCGCGAGGAGATCACCACCTTGGCGCCATGCTCGGCCATGCGCTCGGCGATGGCCTTGCCGATCCCGCGCGAGGACCCGGTGATGACGGCGACCTTGCCGGCCAGATCAAACAGCTCACCCATGAGCGCAACTCCCTTAAAACAGATGTTTGGTTTTATGGGCTGGCATTTGCGGGACGGGGCGACGTTGCGTCAAGGGGACGGGGGTGAGGTTGGAAACGCCGAGCCCGGTCTCGCCCCCTCCACCCCGCTTCGCGCGGTCCCCCTCCCCCGCTACGCAGGGGAGGAAAGGGCGCGAGCCGTTGTCAGGGATAGGCCGGGGACCCTAGAACCCTTCCAACAACAACACACAGGGAGAAACACCGATGTTTTCGCACATCATGATTGGGACCAACGACGTCGAGCGGGCCAAGACCTTCTATGACGCGGTGCTGGGGACGCTGGGGGTGCCGGCGGGGAATATCGATGGCGGGCGCCGGGTTTTCTACCGGACCAAGACCGGGGTGTTCTCGGTGACCAAGCCGATCGACGGGGAGCCGGCCTCGGCGCCCAATGGCGGGACCATCGGGTTCGCCTGCGAGTCGCCGGAACAGGCCGACGCCTGGCACGCGGCCGGCGTGGCCAATGGCGGCACGGCCATCGAGGAGCCGCCCGGCGAGCGCGAGGGGTCGGGGCTGTACCTGGCCTATCTGCGCGATCCGGACGGGAACAAGATCTGCGGGCTGTACCGGATGCCGCGGGGGTAGGACCAGCCGCTCATCCCGGCGAAGGCCGGGACCCAGGTCGAAGGGCGCAGCCTCGCCAGGAATTAGGAATGCGGCGGATGAATCTGGGTCCCGGCCTTCGCCGGGATGAGCGGTGCTTTTGTCACCCGTCGAAGTCGAACATGACGTCGTCGGGGTTGGGGCGGACGCCGCCGGCGCTGGCGTAGAGGGCCATGGCGGCGTCGTTGGAGGCGTTGGTGAAGACGAACATCTCGTCCCAGCGGCCAGTGCGTCCAAGATCGCGCAAGCGCGCCAGCATGGCCTTGGCCAGGCCTCGGCGCTGGAAGGCCTCGTCGACATCCACCGAGTAGATGAAGAAGCTCACGGCCTCGAAGCGGCGCAGGACGTGGCCGTAGATGAAGCCGGCGACGACGCCGTCCTCGATGGCCACCACATTGACCAGGTCGGGATCGGCCAGGTGGCGGGTGGCGGCCTCGCGGCTGATGGGGCCCTCGTCGGAGAGGTTCACGGCCTCCACCAAGAGGGCCTCGTCGCCGGCGCCAAGGATGCGGATATCCATGGGGCTAGCGGAAGGCGAAGCTGAGCTTGGCGCCCAGGAAGCGGCCCTGGCTGTCGAAGCCGTGGGCCGAGCCGATGGCGGCCTCAGCGCGGGGCTGCAGGCCGCAGAGGAAGCCCAGGGAGGCCGTCGCCGTCCTGGCGAAGCTGCGGTCCACCGAGGTCTTGGCGATGCCGGCCTGGCGCAGGGCGTTGGCCTCCGCGATCTCCGGGGCGATGGAGACGCGGGGCGCGGGGCGGGCGAACACCGCCGAGGTCAGGGGGGTCTGGGCGTGCGCCGCTCCGGCCAGGTTGGCGAGGGCGGCGGCAGTCAGCAGCAGGCGGGTCATGGCGGGCTCCTTGGCGCGTCTCATCAGATCAGTTCGCGGGGCGGCTGGCGGGGTTACGTCCAGACAAGCTAGAAGGACGCCATGATCCCCTGGGAACACCTGGACACCGCGCTCGTCCCCGA
>NZ_JANPJP010000278.1:0-10823 GCF_031425575.1 Phenylobacterium sp. | reverse complement strand
TGGGGCGGCGCTGGCGTCCTGTTCGAAAAGTCGCTGGCCGACCGCTGGAAGTATCCGGGCCCGCTGGCGGCCGAGGAGGAGGGCAAGCTGCTCCGCGCCGGGGTCGCCTACAGCCTGGCCGGCGACGATGGGGCGCTGTCGCGTCTGCGCGAACGCTACCAGAGCTTCGCCGACCAGGCCCGCAATCCGGACGCCCTGCGGGTGGCGCTGTCGGGGGTTCAGGACGGCCGGCTGAGCGTCGCCGACTTCGGCCGCATCACCGCCGACAACGAGGCCTTCGCGGGCTGGGTCGCCAAGATGAAGGTGCGGTTCCGCGACAAGCCCGCGCCCGTCGGCCTGCGCACCGCGGCGACCCCGGCCCCGGCCAAGACAGCCCAGGCCGCGACGCCGCCGAGCAAGGGTTAGGTTCTATCTCCCTCCCCTCGATCGGGAGGAGGGCCTCAGCCCCCGCCGGCGCCGCGCTGGAAGCTCTCCACCAGACTGCCCGCCACCAGCCGCCAGCCGTCCACCAGGACAAAGAAGATCAGCTTGAAGGGCAGGGACACCACCACCGGCGGCAGCATCATCATACCCATGCTCATCAGCACGCTGGCCACCACCAGGTCGATCACCAGGAAGGGGATGAACAGCAGGAAGCCGATCTCGAAGGCGCGCTTCAGCTCCGAGATCATGAAGGCCGGGGTGACCACCCGGATCGGTATTTCCTGAATGGTGCGGGGCCGCTCGATCTTTGACAGCCGCACGAAAAGCGAGAGGTCCTCGCGGTCCACCTGGGACAGCATGAACGTCTTAAGGGGCTCGCTGGCGGCGTCGAAGGCCTGTGGCAGCTCGATCTGCTGTTCCAGCAGCGGCTTGATCCCCTCGTCGTAGGACTTCTGCAGGGTCGGACCCATGACGATGGCCGACAGGAAGATGGCCAGGCTGATGATCACCGCGTTGGGCGGGCTCTGCTGCAGGCCAAGCGCCGTGCGCAGCAGGGACAGGACCACCACAATCCGCACGAAGGAGGTGGTCATGATGACGATCGAGGGCGCCAGCGACAGCACCGTCAGCAGGCCCATCAACTGGACGACGCGCTCGGTCAGTCCCGCCCCGGTGCCCAGGTTGATGTTCACCGCCTGGGCCAGGGCCGTGGCCGGCAGGATCAGGCTGCCCAGGGTGATGAGCGCGGCCAGCAGGAAGGCCCGGCGCCAGTCTTCGGCGCGCAGCTGGACGAGGGATTTGAACCTTCCGGCCATCAGGCGCGGCCCTTCTTCACGGGTGGGAGGACCTGGCCCTCGCCCAGCAGCAACAGACGCTCCTCGCCATCGCAGGAGACCAGCACCAGGCGGCGGGAGGGATCAAGCACCAGGCTTTCCACGACCGCCAGGCGACGCTCCTTGCGGCCCGTTGCGGCGGTGAAGCGCGCCAGGGCCTCGGGTCCGAAGCGGCGCAGGGCCACGGCGGCCAGGCCCACAAGTCCCAGGGTGATGGCCAGGGCGAACACGGCCCGGGCGAAGATAGCGAAGTCCATCGCGATGAGACGGTGAGGAGGCGGCCGGCCGAAAGCGCCGGTCAGGGCCAGAAGTGCCGCAAGGGTCTTAAGGAGCGATTAACCCTATTTATTCACCATGTTTCCCATGGATATCGGCGACATCCCCCTGTTCTCGATGCTGCGCGGCCGGATGGGTTACCTGTCCGACCGCCAGAAGCTGATCGCCCAGAATGTCGCCAACTCCGACACCCCGGGCTTCTCGCCCAAGGATCTGAAGCCCTACGACTTCGCCGCCCAGATGAAGGCCGCGAGCAATGGGGCCAGCAGGGTTTCCGTGACCCAGGTGGGCCACATGACGCCCCCCAGCCAGCGCAACGGCGGCGACTTCAAATCCAGGGTCGCCAAGGACTCCGAGACCACGCTCGACGGCAACTCCGTCGTGCTGGAGGAGGAGATGATGAAGATGTCCGACGCCCGCATGAGCTACGAGGCGGCGATCGGCTTCTACCAGAAATCCCTCAACCTGCTGCGGATGGCCGCGCGGGCTCCCGGGAAATAGAGGCGAAATAGATGCCCGAGATCAAACCGGTCAGCGGTGTCGCCCAGGCGATCGCCACCACCGCCCTTCGCGCCCAGCAGGGGCGGATGCGAATCATCGCCGAGAACATGGCCAACGCCGGCTCCACCTCGAAGGTCGCCGGGGGGGACCCTTACCGCCGCCAGGCCCCGGTGTTCACCGCGGTCAAGATCGACGGCGGCATGGGGGTGCGGATGACCCGCGTCGACCCCGACATGAGCGACTTCAAGACCGAGTACGAGCCCGGCCATCCGTCGGCGGACGCCAAGGGTTATGTGAAGATTCCCAACGTCAACACCCTGGTCGAGGCGCTGGATATGAAGGAGGCCCAGCGGGCCTACGAGGCGAACCTGAACGTGATCGAGACGGCCCGCGCCATGGAGACGCGCACCCTTGATCTGCTGAAGCGATAGGATCCTAGGCCATGATGACCGCGCTTGCCGCCGCCAAGGCCTACGCCTCCACTCAAGGGGTGGGAGCCGCCAAGCCAACCGGCGCCGCCGCCGAGGGCGGCCTCGACTTCGGCTCCCTGGTGAAGTCGGCCATGACCGACGCCATGCAGGCCTCCAAGCATGCGGAAAACCAGATCAAGGCCAATGTGGCCGGCAAGGCCGAACTGATCGACGTGGTCACCTCGATCTCGGCGGCCGAGGCCAGCCTCGAGACCGTGATGGCCGTCCGCGACCAGGTGATCAGCGCCTATCAGGAAATCATGCGCATGCCGATCTGAGGCCGCTTGCCTCGGCGCGCGCCGCGCCGGGATTTCTGCCTCGTCGCGCTTTCGGACGGCGAACCTGAGTCCACTTCGCCGGAAAGCGCTCTATGGTCTTAGGATGCCTCAGACCGCCATCGAACTCTCGGCCATCGAGAAACGCTACGCCGCCCATGCGGCGCTGGCCGGCGTCAGCCTTTCCATCGCGCCTGGCGAGTTCGTGGCCCTGGTGGGGCCATCGGGGTCGGGCAAGACCACCCTGCTCAAGACCATCAACCACCTGGCCGCCCCAGACGCCGGCTCGGTGCGCGTGCTGGGGGAGGATGCGGGGTCGGTTCCGGTCCACGTCCTGCGCCGCCGCATCGGCTACGTCTTCCAGGAGATCGGGCTCTTCCCGCACCTGACCGTGGCCGAGAACATCGCCATCACCCCCAAGCTGCTGGGTTGGGACGCCGCGCGGATCGCCGCCCGGGTCGACGAGTTGCTGGGCCTGGTCGACCTGCCCCGGGAGATGGGGGGGCGCCTGCCGGCTGCGCTTTCGGGGGGTCAGCGCCAACGGGTCGGCGTGGCCAGGGCGCTGGCGGCCGAACCGACGGTCATGCTGATGGACGAACCCTTCGGCGCCCTGGACCCGGTGACCCGCGACCAGCTCGGAACCGACTATCGCGCCCTGCATGACCAACTGGGTCTGACCACGGTAATGGTCACCCACGACATGAGCGAGGCGGTGCTGCTGGCCGACCGGATCGTGGTGCTGAAGGCCGGCGTGATCGTGGCCGACGGGACGCCTGGCGGGCTCAGCGCCACGAGCGCCGACCCCGATGTCCGCGCCCTGATGGACGCGCCGCGACGCCAGGCCGAGCGGCTGGCCGCCCGCCTGTCGGAGAGCGCCTCGTGAACCCCGCCCTGGCTGCCGCCTTTGACCTGCTTCCTGAATACCTGGCCTGGCACGTGCTGCTGAGCGCCTCGGCCCTGGCGTTGGGCCTGGTCATCAGCCTGCCGCTGGCGGTGGCCATCAGCCGCAGCCCGCGCCTGCGCTGGCCGGTCCTGGCCTTCGCTGGCCTGATCCAAACCATTCCGAGCCTGGCCCTGCTGGCCCTGTTCTATCCGCTGCTGCTGGTGGTCTCGGCCCTGAGCCTGTCGCTGACCGGCCACGGGTTCTCGGCCCTGGGCTTCCTGCCTTCCCTGCTGGCGCTCACCCTCTATTCGATGCTGCCGATCCTGCGGACGGCCACCACCGGCATCCTCGGCGTCGACCCGGCGGTGCGGGAGGCCGCCGACGGGGTGGGGATGACCGCGCGCCAAAAGCTGTTTCAGGTGGAGCTGCCGCTGGCCATGCCGGTGATCATGGCCGGCGTGCGCACCGCCGCGGTTTGGACCATCGGGGCCGCGACCCTCTCCACGCCGGTGGGCCAGACCAGCCTTGGCAACTACATCTTCGCCGGTCTGCAGACCGAGAACTGGGTCAGCGTCCTGTTCGGTTGCGCGGCCTCCGCGGTGCTGGCGATGACCGCCGACCAGCTGCTGGGGCTGATCGAGATGGGCGCTGCGAGGCGCGATCGCCGCCTGATGATCGGCGGCGCGCTGGGGCTCCTGGTGGGGATCGTGATCGCCATCCTGCCGCTGGCGAGCTTCGGCAAGCCGGCCAGCTATGTGGTGGGCGCCAAGAACTTCTCCGAGCAGTACATCCTGGCCGAACTGATGGCCGACCGGCTGGAGCGGGCCGGCGCCACGGTCAGCCGCAAGGAGGACCTGGGCTCGGCTGTGGCCTACCGCGCCTTGGCGGCCGGTGAGCTGGACGTCTATGTCGACTACACCGGAACCCTGTGGACCAACGTCCTGAACCGCCAGGACAATCCGGGCCGCCAGGCTGTGCTGGAAGGCCTGACCAACGAGCTCAAGACGCGGGACGGGGTGACGGTCCTGGGTTCCCTGGGCTTCGAGAACGCCTACGCCTTCGCCATGCAGGCCGACCGGGCCAAGGCGCTGGGCATCGTCAGCCTGGCCGACCTGGCCCGCGAGGCCCCCAAGCTGACCCTGGGGACCGACATCGAGTTCCTCTCGCGGCCGGAATGGAAGGCCGTCGATGCCGCCTACGGCTTCCGTTTCAAGGCGCAGCGATCCTTCCAGCCGACCTTCATGTACCGGGCCCTTTCCGGCGGCGAGGCCGACGTGATCTCGGCCTTCTCCTCGGACGGGCGGATCGCCGCCGACAAACTGGTGGTGCTCACCGATCCCAAGGGGGCCCTGCCGCCCTATGACGCCGTGATCCTGGTCTCGCCCCAGCGGGCCGGCGACCAGCGACTGCTCGGCGCGCTGAAACCCCTGGTGGGGTCGATCCCGGTCTCGGCCATGCAGGCGGCCAACTACAGCGTCGACCGCGACACCGCCAAGGCCAGCCCGGCCGAGGCGGCGAGGGGACTTTCGAAGTGAAGTTTAGGCGCCGCCTGCAGTGGTTCCCCGGCCCTTAGGGGATTAGTCATTTGGCTAAGTCCTGGGGACCGGTAGCCCTTCGTTAACCATGTCTGCGCGAGATGGGGGCGGTTCTTCTCCCTGTTGCGCGAGGCCTTTCATGAGCGGCTCCGAGGTTCTGGACGTCGGTCGGGACGCGATCTGGCTGACGCTGCAACTGTGCGCGCCGGTGCTGATCGTGGGCCTGGTGGTGGGGGTGGCCATCGGCCTGATGCAGGCCCAGACCCAGATCCAGGAGGCCACCCTGGTCTATGCGCCCAAGATCGTCGCGATCTTCATCTCCCTGCTGCTCTTCCTGCCGCTGATGGGCGCCCTGATGAGCAACTTCATGCGCCAGATCGCCGCCCGCATCTCGGCGATGTAAGCGGCGTGGAGTCCTACGCCACAGCTCAGCAGGTTTATGTCGGCGGACTGGTCTTCGCGCGGCTGTCGGCCCTGCTGATGCTGATGCCGGGGGTCGGGGACTCCGCGGTGCCGCCGCGAATCCGGCTGTCCTTCGCCTTCCTCATGACCCTGATGCTGCTGCCGGTGGTGGCCCCCTACCTGCCGGCCGTCCCGGCCGCCATGGGCACCATGGTCGGCGGGCTCCTGAAGGAGGTGCTGATCGGGCTGATGATCGGAACGATCCTGCGGATCTTCCTGATGGCCCTGTCCACCGCCGGCGAGATCATCTCCATCCAGACGACGCTCTCCTTCGCCCAGACCACGGCGCCGGGCATCGCGCCGGGCTCCTCCACGCTGAGCACCTTCCTGGGTCTGATCGGCCTGACGCTGATCATGGCGACGGGGCTGCACCACCTGTTCCTCAGCGCCATCGTGAAGTCCTACACCCTGTTCCCCTTCAGTCGCGACCTGCCGGTGGCCGACTCCGCGACCCTGGCCGTGCAGACCGTGGCCGACTGCTTCAAGCTGGGGGTGCAGCTCTCGGCGCCCGTGCTGGTCTTCTCCCTTGTCTTCAACGTGGCGATCGGCCTGGTGGGCCGGGTCATGCCGCAGTTCCAGGTCTTCTTCGTGGCCTCACCGCTGATGGTGATCTTCGGCCTCTCGATCCTGGCGCTCAGCCTGGGTGTCATCGGCACCGTCTGGCTGAGCCGTTACCGCGAGCTGCTCATGGTCTTCGGCGGCTGAGATGGCGGACGACAGCGATCCCGAGTCAAAAACAGAAGAAGCCACAGCTGGTAAGCTCAGCAAGGCGAGGGAGCAGGGCGACGTCCCCAAGACGCCGGACCTGCCATTGCTGGCCTCCTTCGCCGCCGCCGCCAGCGTGATCGTCTTCGCGGGCGGCGCGATGTGCCGCGACCTGGCCCTGGCGATGACGCCCTTCATCGCCCACCCGGACTCCATCAGCGTCTCGGGCGGCGGCGGCCAGGACGTGCTGTACTACGTGATGAAGGCCGGGGCGCCGTTGATCCTGGGGGTGATGTTCGCCGCCGCCCTGGCCGGGGCGGCCGGCAACCTGGTCCAGACCGGGCTGATGTTCACCCCCAGCAAGGTGTTCAAGTTCGACTACAAGAAGATCTCGCCGATGGCGGGGCTGAAGCGGATGTTCGGGGTGGACGCCCTGATGCAGTTCGGCAAATCGCTGGTGAAGATCGGGCTGGTGGGCTGGATCGGCTATCTGGTGGTCAAGCCGCACATGGCCGAGTTCACCCAGCTCTCGGCCATGGACCCCAACGTCATCCTGCCCTTCGCGGCCAGGCTGATCCGCACCTTGGCCTTCTCCATCGCCGGCTTCCTGCTGCTGATCGCGGGCCTGGACTGGTTCTGGCAAAAGCAGCGCTTCATGAAGCGCCAGAGGATGAGCAAGGAAGACCTGAAGGAAGAGTACAAGCAGACCGAGGGCGACCCCCACATCAAGGGCAAGCAGAAGCAGCTGCGGATGGTCCGCGCCCGCCAGCGGATGATGCAGAACGTGCCCGGCGCCACCGTCGTGGTGATGAACCCGACCCACTACGCCGTGGCCCTGAAATATGACGCCGGCGGCGAGGGCGCCCCCCAGTGCGTGGCCAAGGGCATGGACGCCATCGCCCTGCGTATCCGCAAGGTCGCCGAGGAAGCGGGCGTGCCGGTCATCGTCGACCCGCCCCTGGCGCGCTCTCTCTACGCCTCGGTGGACGTCGAGGAGTTCATTCCGCAGAAGCACTATGAGGCCGTCGCCAAGATCATCGGCTTCATCCTGCAGAGCGAGAAGCGGGCCGAGGCCCCGCCGAAGCCCAGGATGGCCCCCACCCGTGTGCGGGTGCCCGGATGATGTCGGCCGGGGCGCCCATTCACCGTAAAGCCGCGTAATCTCAGGGCTTCATGTATGCTGACCACCGATTCGCCGGGCCAACCCGTTCAGGGCGCCCGCCTGGGAAACCCCATGGCTGAGCCGACCGCAAAACGCCGGTTTGATCCGCTGACCGCCGCGGCGGTGGTGTTCTTCCTCATGGCTGTCGCCTTCGCGGCCGCCCCGGCCATCAACGCCGGCCCCGCGACCCTGGCCGGCCTGATGCTGCTGATCGGCCTGGCGGGCGTCGCCTGCCTGGGCCTCTTCGCCCTTCGTGGCTCTGTGGAGGCCGCCGCCGAGAGCGAGCCCGGCGCTGACAAGCTGATCGAGGCCCTGTCCGAACCCACCGCCATCGCCACCGCCGACGGTCGCATCCACGCCGCCAACGGCGCCTGGAGGACGGTGCTCGGCCTGGCGCCGCGCCTGCCCAAGGGCGGGCCGTCCGCCGCCAGCCTGTTCGCGGCCCTGACCGCCGCGCGCCGGGGCGACACCTCCCAGGCCTCGATCCGCGCCAACGGGACCGAGCACAACGCCACCATCTCGCCCCTGGGCGCCCGCCGCTTCCTGGTGCGCCTGAACGCCGGGCCCGCCGAACCCCTGGCCCTGCCGTCGGCGGCCATGGACGTGCTGACCGCCTTCTCCAATGCGATGCCGCCGCCTCCAAAAGTGCTGGACGCCTTCGCCGCGGCCTCGCCCTTCGGCGCGGCCCTGCTGGAAGGCGAAGACCCGTTTGAGTCCACCATCGTCGAGGCCAATCCGACGCTCGCCGCCGCGCCGGGCTATGGCGGCGTCGGCTCCACCTTCGGAGACCTGATCGAGACCGCCAGCCGGGCCGACGCCAGCCAGCGGCTGAAGGACGGGACTGCGAACGGCGGGGCGCTGGAAGTGCGCCTGGCCAAGGATCCCACCAAGATCGCCCACCTCTACCTGTCCAAGAGCGACGGCCGCTGGGTCGCCTATCTGGTGGACGTGTCCGAGCAGAAGCAGATCGAACTGCAGCTGGCCCAGAGCCAGAAGATGCAGGCCATCGGCCAGCTGGCCGGCGGCGTGGCCCACGATTTCAACAACCTGCTCACCGCCATCTTCATGCAGCTCGACGTGCTGTCGACGCGCCACCCGGTGGGGGACCCCTCCTATGAGGGTCTGAGCGAGATCCGCTCCACCTCCACGCGGGCCGCCGACCTGGTGCGCAAGCTGCTGGCCTTCTCGCGCAAGCAGACCGTGCAGCGCGAGATCCTCGACCTGGGCGAACTGATCAGCGAGTTCGAGGTGCTGCTGCGCCGCGTGCTGCAGGAAGACGTCAAGCTGGAGACCGAGTACGGCCGCAACCTGCCCCACGTACGGGCCGACCGCGGCCAGCTCGAGACCGCGGTGATGAACCTGGCGGTCAACGCCCGCGACGCCACCCGCATGAACGGCGGGTCCCGCGTCACCATCCGCACCGCCCGGGTCACCGAGGCCGAGGCCCATGCCCTGGGCTATCCCTCGGCCCAGGGCGAGCAGGCCCTGATCGAGGTGTCCGACGACGGCCCCGGCATCGCGTCCGACGTGGTCGACAAGATCTTCGACCCCTTCTTCACCACCAAGCCGGTGGGCGAGGGGACGGGCCTGGGCCTGGCCACCGTCTACGGCATCGTCAAGCAGTCCGACGGCTGGATCAGCGTCGACTCCAAGCCGGGCGAAGGCGCGGCCTTCCGCATCTTCCTGCCGGTCCATGCCGCCCCGGCCGTGGTGGCCACGCCCCTGGTCCAGAAGGCCTCCCGCCCCGCCGCCCGCGATCTGTCCGGCGCCGGCCGCATCCTGTTCGTCGAGGACGAGGACGCGGTGCGCGGCGTCGCCGCCAAGCTGCTGCGCGCCCGCGGCTACGAGGTGATCGAGGCGGCGTCTGGCGAGGAAGCCCTGGAGCTGGCGGAGGAACATGCCGGCACCATCGACCTGATGATCTCCGACGTGGTGATGCCGGGCATGCAGGGCCCCGACCTGCTGAAGCACGCCCGGGTCTATCTGGCCGGCGCCCCGGTGATGTTCATCTCCGGCTATGCCGAGGCCGAGTTCTCCAACCTGCTGGAGGGCGAGACCAACGTCTCCTTCCTGCCCAAGCCCATCGACATCAAGACCCTGGCCGAGCGGGTGAAGCAGGAGCTTCAGAAGGCGGCTTAGGGGATCGGCCTTCCTCCCCCGCCCCCGCGTGGGGAGGCGGAAACAGATCGAGGAACAACACCCCGTCCCCGCCGCTTGTCTGCGCACACCCCCGCGCAGGAGCATCCGATGTCCGAGACCCCCGAATCCCAAGCCGAGGCCGCCGCTGAGCGGGGCCGGGATATCCAGGATCAGGTGGAGGCCGCCGAGGAGAGGTCCTTCGCGCCGGAGAAGCCCCAGGCCATGCAGGCCGGCGCGCGGGCCTATCCGGTCCCGCCCTTCCCCAAGCAGCATCAGGACAAGCCGGGCAGCGAGGCGGCGCTCGATCCCGCGCCGATGTACGACGCGCCCTTCTGGAAGGGCTCGGGCAAGCTGGAGGGCAAGGTGGCGCTGATCACCGGGGGGGATTCAGGCATCGGCCGCGCGGTGGCGATCCTGTTCGCCCGCGAGGGGGCCGATATCGCCATCGCCTATCTGACCGAGGAGGTGGACGCCAACACCACCCGGTTCGCCGTCGAGGCCGAGGGGCGGCGCGCCATCCTGATCCCCGGCGACGTCGCTGCTCCGGGCTTCGCCAAACAGGCGGTGGAGAAGACCGTGGCGGAGTTGGGAAAGCTGGACGTGCTGGTGAACAACGCCGCCTACCAGGAGCACGTGGACGACGTCCTGGACCTCACCGACGAGCACTTCGACCTGACGATCAAGACCAATCTGTACGGCTATTTCTACATGGCCAGGGCGGCGGTGGCGGTGATGCAGCCGGGCGGGGTGATCCTCAACACCGGTTCGATCACCGGCATCGAGGGTAGCAAGGACCTGCTGGACTATTCGATGACCAAGGGCGGCATCCACGCCTTCACCCGGGCGCTCGCCGGCCATCTGATCGACCGGGGCATCCGGGTGAACGCCATCGCGCCGGGCCCTGTCTGGACCCCGCTGAACCCCGCCGACAAGGACGAGGAGAAGACCAGCAAGTTCGGGTCACAGACCCCCATGGGCCGCCCGGCCCAGCCGGAGGAGATCGCGCCGGCCTATGTGTTCCTCGCCTCGGCCCAGAGTGCGAGCTTCATCACCGGCGAGGTGCTGCCGATCATTGGCGGGTATTGAGGGATAGGTCGGAATGAGCTGGGCTTTTCCTCCCCTGTCGCGAAGCGAACGGGGGAGGAAAGGGTAGGTGGAC
>NZ_JANPJP010000277.1:0-5547 GCF_031425575.1 Phenylobacterium sp. | reverse complement strand
CGATCGAACAGGAGCACCCCATGGCCCGTTTCGCGCAAATTGCGTTCACACCTGCCGTGCGGGCTGCCCAGTCCAGGCTGGGCAGCCGCACCGGCTACAGCGCACTCGACAGCTTCCCCGACGCGCGCAGCCAGCTCGGCGGCGAAGAAGCGGCGTTCATCGCGGCGCGCGACGGCTTCTACCAGGCCAGCGTGTCCGAAACCGGCTGGCCCTATGTGCAGTTCCGGGGCGGGCCACCCGGCTTTCTGAAGGTGCTGGACGCGCACACCATCGGCTATGCCGATTTTCGCGGCAACCGGCAGTACATCAGCACCGGCAACCTGGAGGCCGATGGCCGGGTGTCGCTGATCCTGATGGACTACCCGAACCAGCGCCGGCTCAAGCTGTGGGGCCGCGCACGCACAGTGGAAGGCGCAGAAGCGGGGCCGCTGCTGCAGCACCTGGAGATGCGCGACTACCGCGCCCATGTCGAGCGGGCCGTGGTCATCGCCGTGGAAGCCTTCGACTGGAACTGTCCGCAACACATCACCCGGCGGTTCACCGGCCCGGAGATCGAGACGGTGCTGGGACCCATGCGCCAGCAACTTGAGGCGCTTCAGGCCGAGAACCGCGCGCTCCGGGCCCAGCTCGCCGCCCGCCCCTAACTTTTCCGGCCGCCACGCTTGTGTGGCGAAAGAGCCACACCTACATCGAGGCCGTGGAGGTTGCGCTTGATCAAGGCGGCCCCGCTAATCCGCCTTACGAGGGGACCTCATGAATATCGACCTCTATTCCGACCGCGCCAAACAGGCGATCCAGTCCGCCCAGAGCCTGGCTATGGCCAGGGGACACCAGCAGCTGGCGCCCGAACACCTGCTCAAGGTTCTGCTTGAGGAGAAGGACGGCCTGTCCCGCGCCCTGATCGAGAGCGCCGGCGGACGGCCCGATGTCGTCGAGCCGGCGACCGACGCCCTGCTCGCCAAGCGCCCCCGCGTGGAGGGCGGCTCGGGCCAGATCTACATGGCGCCGGAGACCGCCCGGGTCTTCGCCGAGGCCGAGAGCGGCGCCAAGGCGGCCGGCGACGCCTTCGTCACCACCGAACGCCTGCTGATCGCCATCGCCAAGGAAGGCGGGGAGGCGGGCAAGGCCCTGTCGTCCGCCGGCGCCACGGCGCCTGGCCTGGAGGAAGCCGCCAAGGCCGTCCGCAAAGGCCGCACCGCCGATAGCGCCTCGGCCGAGGAAGGCTATGACGCCCTCAAGCGCTATGCTCGCGACCTGACCCAGGCGGCCCGTGACGGCAAGCTCGACCCTGTGATCGGCCGCGACGAGGAGATCCGCCGCACCATCCAGGTGCTGCAGCGCCGCACCAAGAACAACCCCGTCCTGATCGGCGAACCCGGGGTCGGCAAGACCGCCATCGTCGAGGGCCTGGCCCTGCGCATCATCAATGGCGACGTGCCCGAGGGCCTGAAGGACAAGAAGCTCTTGTCCCTCGACATGGGCGCCCTGATCGCCGGGGCGAAATACCGGGGCGAGTTCGAGGAGCGGCTCAAGGCTGTGCTCAACGAAGTGATCGCCGCCGAAGGCTCGATCATCCTGTTCATCGACGAGATGCACACCCTTGTTGGCGCGGGCAAGAGCGACGGGGCGATGGACGCCTCCAACCTCCTCAAGCCCGCCCTGGCACGGGGCGAACTGCACTGCGTCGGCGCCACCACCCTGGATGAGTACCGCAAGCACGTGGAGAAGGACGCGGCCCTGGCCCGGCGCTTCCAGCCCGTCTTTGTCGATGAGCCGACGGTGGAGGACACCGTCTCCATCCTGCGCGGCCTGAAGGAGAAGTACGAACTGCACCACGGGGTGCGGATTTCTGACTCGGCCATCGTGGCCGCCGCGACCCTGTCGCACCGCTACATCACCGACCGCTTCCTGCCCGACAAGGCCATCGACCTGATCGACGAAGCCGGAAGCCGCGTGCGCATGGCGGTCGACAGCAAGCCCGAGGAACTCGACGAGATCGACCGTCGCGTCGTGCAGCTCAAGATCGAGCGCGAGGCCCTCACCAAGGAGACCGACGCGGCCTCCAAGCACCGTCTCGAAAAGCTCGAGGAGGAGCTCGGCGAACTCGAATCCGAGTCCGAAGAGATGACCGCCAAGTGGCGCGCCGAGAAGGAGAAGGTCGGCCAGTCCGCCCAGCTCCGCGAGGCCGTCGACCGCCTGCGCGCCGAGCTTGTCGCCGCCCAGCGCCGCGGCGACCTGCAGCGGGCCTCGGAGATCGCCTATGGCGAAATCCCCGGCCTCGAACGCCGCCTGGCCGAGGAGGAGGCCAAGGAGCCCACCGACGCCGTCAGCCCCGAGGTGGTGGACGCCGAGCAGATCGCCGCCGTGGTCAGCCGCTGGACCGGCGTTCCCGTCGAGAAGATGCTTGAGGGCGAGCGCGAGAAGCTGCTGGCGATGGAGGATGCCCTGCGGGGCCGCGTGGTGGGCCAGGAGGAGGCCCTGGTCGCCGTCTCCGACGCCGTCCGCCGCGCCCGTGCGGGTCTGCAGGATCCGGCCCGGCCCATCGGCTCGTTCCTGTTCCTCGGCCCGACCGGCGTGGGCAAGACCGAGCTCACCAAGGCTCTGGCCGAATTCATGTTCGACGGCGAGGCCGCCATCACCCGGATGGACATGAGCGAGTACATGGAGAAGCACTCGGTCAGCCGCATGATCGGGGCTCCTCCCGGCTATGTGGGCTACGACGAGGGTGGGGCGCTCACCGAGGCGGTGCGCCGCAGGCCCTATCAGGTCGTGCTGTTCGACGAGGTCGAGAAGGCCCACCCCGACGTCTTCAATATCCTGCTGCAGGTGCTGGACGATGGCCGCCTGACCGACGGCCAGGGCCGCACGGTCGATTTCCGCAACACCATCCTGATCATGACCTCCAACCTCGGCTCGGAGTTCCTGGCCGGCCAGTCGGAGGGTGAGGATGTCGAGGAGGTCCGGCCCATGGTCATGGACGTCGTGCGCCGCCACTTCCGGCCCGAGTTCCTGAACCGGATCGACGAGATCATCCTCTTCAAGCGGCTGGGCCGCTCGGAGATGGACAATATCGTCGGCATCCAGATGCAGCGGGTGGAGAAGCTGCTGGCCGCCCGCCGGATGTCTATCACCCTGGACACTGCGGCCAACCAATGGATCGCCGAGCGCGGCTATGACCCGGTCTACGGAGCCCGGCCGCTTAAGCGGGTGATCCAGAAGGAGCTGATCGACCCTATCGCCAAGAAACTCCTGGCCGGCGACTTCCAGGACGGCTCGGTGATCGAGGTCGGCGCCACAGACGACGGCCTGCAGATCGGTAAGGCGCAGGTCCACTAGCGCTCAAGGAAACGGCCCCGCTCATCGCTGAGCGGGGCCGAATTCTTCGTCAGGTCAGACCAGCCTAGAGCCGGCAGCGGGTCCAGACGCGACCCGTGAAGTACATGTCCCGGGCCGGGTTGTAGCTGCGATAGCGAATCTGGCAGGCGCGAACATGCCCGTACCAGCTGTTGGAATGACGCCAGTGGCGCGGCGGAGGCGCCGGGTGGCGGCCCCAGCGGTCGTCCCAGCGTCCGTAGCGGTTGTCATAGCGATCGTGACGATTGCGAATGCCGTCGTTGTCGCGATCCCGGTCGTAGCGATTGCGGATACCGTCGCCGTCGCGATCCTGGTCGTAGCGATTGCGGACGCCGTCGCCGTCACGGTCGCGGTCGTAGCGATCGCTGACGCCGTCGCGGTCTTGGTCTCGCCCATCGTATTGCCCGTAGCCGTATGGCTGGGCGGACGCCGCGCCAACGCCCGCGGCCGCGGCCACGGAGACGGCGGCCAACCCGATAGTGATTAATTTGCGCATCAAGTCTCTCCCTGAGGGTGTCCGTCCCGAAGGGTTAACGCCTTGGTAATGGGTTAGTTCGGCAAAACTCGCCAATCTGTGTTAAAGGAGGTCATGACTGATCGCGCCCCTGCTGTTCGCGTCTGCGAACGTTCGCGCGTTTTCCCAGACCAGTAAGGAGTCGGCGCTATGCCCGAGGAACAATTCATCCAGATGTACGTCCGCGATTTCGCCACCATGGCGTCGCGGGTCGAGGCCGGCTCAGACATCGAGGCCCAGCTGAACAAGCGCATCACGGAGACCCGCTCGCACGCCGCCCTGATGGACGCCCGCAAGGCCGAGGGCCACCTGGCCGCGGTCATCGAACGCCTGCGCTCGGAAGCCCGCAAGGACGCCTCCCAGGCGGTGAAGAATACGCCTGACCCGGTCGCGGCCGCCGCACGTCGCCAGGAATTCATGCTGCGCGTGGCCGACATGCTCGATTCTGAGATGGCCGAGCCCGAGAAGCGCGGCGCCGCGCGCTTCTAAATCCCAGTCTGACCTAGGCGGTGGCGGGCGGGCCTAGAGCTCGAGCGCTACCGGCTTGCCCGCCCGGATCTCAACGCGGCGCATGATCGCCATGTCCGGACCACTGCCGCCGACGGGCTTGGCCACCGTGATCACGAACCAGGCTCCGTTGGCCAGGCCCTGGAAGTTGAAGCGATCCGACGCGTCGCAGGTGGTGCGCCGGACGAAGGCCGAATAGTCGCCACTGGGGGCCGACGGCGTGCGCGCCCGCACCTGTTCGGCCGGCAGGGCCGAGCGGTCGGGCGAGTTGTAGAGAATGGTCATCCGCCGGCGCGTCCACAGCGTCTCGGGCGTGAGCACAACGCCGGCGCCGGCGCAGGTGTAACGCGCCACGCCGCTGTGGAAGGTCATGCGCCCATCGATCCGGCCGCGGCCCGGAACCGCCGACCAGGCGAAGTCGCCCGGACGGAACACCCCGGCCGACGGCGGACCGCCTGCTCCCGGCGGGGGCGGGGGCGGCGGACCCAGCGGAGCTGTGGTGGCGCAGGCCGAAAGCCCAACGAGGGCGGCGGAGATCAGGAGAAGACGTGCGGGGGTCATGTCCCGCGCACCATAGGCAAGGGGAGGGGGGCGCGCCAAGGGGGTTCGTGGTCCCCGTGACGCTAGTCGTCGCCGCGCACCTTCCCTCGCGTCGCCTTGACCCCGCCGCGCTTGACCTTTGAGTCCACGCGCCGGGCCTTGGCCGCCTTACTGACCTTGGTCTTCTTGCGCGGCGGCGGCGGGGGTTCCGCCGCCTTGCGGATCAGCTCCAGCAGACGGGCCAGGGCGTCGGCCCGGTTCCGCTCCTGGGTCCGATGGGTCATGGCCACCAGCACCAGCACCCCGTCCAGGGTCACCTTGCGGCCGCCTAGTTTCATCAGCCGGATGGCGACATCGTTGGGCAGGGAGGGCGAGCCGCGCACGTCGAAGCGCAGTTCCACGGCCGTCGACACCTTGTTGACGTTCTGGCCGCCTGGACCCGCGGCGCGGATGAACCGCTCCTGGACCTCGTCGTCGTTCAGGGTGATGTCGGGGGTGACTTCGATCATGGGTTCCAGCCGCGCTTGCGACTCGCTAGTCTCACGCCATGCGCAGCGTAGCGACCCATATGCAGATTTGCACCGCCCGGCCCGGGCTGGTGAGAGCTGCTGTGCGCTAGGACAAGCGAACCC
>NZ_JANPJP010000276.1:0-1926 GCF_031425575.1 Phenylobacterium sp. | reverse complement strand
CTCGAGGACTACGCCGAAAATTTCGCCGATTACATGGGCGGTACATGACGGACTGGCAGGGTGCCCTACCCCGCGTGCGCGGCAAGCTATTGCGCGACGAGCCGCTGGGTCCGTTCACCTGGTTCCGCGTCGGCGGGGCGGCAGAGGTGCTGTTCCTGCCGGCGGACGCGGGCGATCTGGCCGAGTTCCTGGCGGCCCTGCCGCGGAGCGTGCCGGTCACGGTGCTGGGCGTCGGCTCCAATGTGATCATCCGCGACGGGGGCGTTCCGGGCGTAGTGATGCGGCTGGCGGGCCGGGCCTTTGCGGGTATCCAGGTCGCGGGCGACCGGATCACCGCCGGATCGGCCGCGCTGGACGCGGCGGTGGCGCGTGCGGCGGCCAAGGCCGGGCTGGCGGGGCTGGAGTTCTATGCGGGCATCCCTGGGACCATCGGCGGCGCCCTGACTATGAACGCCGGTTGCTATGGCGCGGAGACGAAGGACGTCCTGGTGTCGGCCTGGGGGTATGACCGGTCAGGCGCGCGGCGCGAGTTCAGCCTGGCCGACTTCGGCTACACCTATCGCCACAGCGAGGCGCCTGGCGACATCATCTGGGTCGAGGCGACATACCAGGGCCGGCCCGATGATCCGGCGGCGGTGCAGGCGCGCATGGACGAGATCACGAGCCGCCGCGAAACCACCCAGCCGATCCGCGAAAAGACCGGTGGGTCCACCTTCAAGAACCCGCCGGGCCATTCGTCCTGGAAGCTGGTGGACGAGGTCGGCTGGCGCGGCAAGCTGCACGGCGGGGCGATGTTCTCGCCGGTGCACGCGAACTTCATGATCAACACCGGCACGGCCACCGCTGCTGATTTGGAGGGTCTGGGCGAAGCCGTGCGGGCCGATGTGAAGGGACAGACAGGGATCGATCTGCAGTGGGAAATCAAGCGGATCGGAAAACCTTAAGGGCGCGCGTCCTGCACCGGAACGCCGCGCACACTTGACCCGGCGTTCGCCGTCCGCCACCGCGGGGTGCATGCCCCTCCGATATTCGAGTCGCCCATGAATACCGCACCCCTCTCCGGACACCACGTCGCCGTCCTGCTGGGCGGGTTGTCCTCGGAGCGGGAGGTCAGCCTGGTCTCGGGCCGGGAGTGCGCAGACGCGCTGGAGCGGCTGGGCGCCAAGGTGACCCGCGTCGATGCCGGCCGTGACCTGGCCCAGGTGTTGAGCGCACTGAATCCCGACGTCTGCTTCAACGCCCTGCATGGCGAGTGGGGCGAGGATGGCTGTGTTCAGGGCGTGTTGGAGACCCTGAACCTGCCCTACACCCACTGCGGCGTGCTGGCCTCGGCCCTGGCCATGGACAAGGCCAAGTCCAAAGCCGTGCTGGCGGCGGCGGGCGTCGTGGTGCCGGGAGGCGGGCTGTTCAACCGCTTCACTGTGGCGGCCAGCCACGTCATGCCGCCGCCCTATGTGGTCAAGCCCAACGCCGAGGGGTCTTCGGTGGGCGTGTTCCTGGTGTTCGAGGGCGCCAACAGCCCGCCCCAGGACGTCGTGGCCCCGTCCTGGACGTTTGGCGAAGAGGTGATGGTGGAGCCCTATGTCCGCGGATTGGAGCTGGCCGTGGGGGTGATGGACGGCAAGGCCATGGCGGTTACAGAAATAGTTTCGAGAACCGGGTTCTATGACTACGAGGCCAAGTACGCGCCGGGTGGCTCGGAACACATCGTTCCCGCTAGAATTCCTGACCATGTCACGGAAAGCGCAAAGAAACTTTCCGAGATGGCGCACGCCGCCCTCGGCTGCCGGGGCGTGACCCGCTCGGACCTGCGTTATGACGATATTAACGACGTTTTGGTCCTACTGGAGGTCAACACCCAGCCGGGCATGACGCCCACCTCGCTCGTCCCCGAGCAGGCGGCGGCGGGCGGGGTGGACTTCGACC
>NZ_JANPJP010000275.1:0-3877 GCF_031425575.1 Phenylobacterium sp. | reverse complement strand
TGCGATCGACATAGGCCTCCAGCGGGCGCTCACCAACGCTCTGCACTCACCCCCATCCCCGGCCCTTCCCCCATCGAGGGGGAAGGGAGCTGCCCCTACCCGTTCAAGGCTCCGGCCGCCTTCAGCGCCTCGATCTCCGCGCCCGAGAAGCCCCAGTCGGTGAGCGCCTCGGTATCGTGTGCGCCGATGGCGGGCGGCGGGCCCTGGATGGCGCCTGGCGTGGCCGAGAAGCGCGGCGCCGGCGCCGGCTGGGTGACCCCGGCGACCTCGACGAAGGTCTGGCGGGCCACATTGTGGGGATGCTTGGGCGCCTCATCCAGGTCGAGGACCGGGGCGAAGCAGACGTCCGTGCCGCCCATGATGGCGGTCCACTCGTCTTGGGTCTTCCCGGCGATCACCTCGGCCAGCTTGGCGCGCAGGCTGTCCCACTCGCCGCGGTTCATCTGAGCTGCGAAAGCGGGGTCGGTAATCCCGGTCTTTTCAAGTAGTAAGGCGTAGAACTGTGGCTCGATGGAGCCAATGGAAACCCACTTTCCGTCCGAGCACTGGTAGGTGTCGTAGAAGTGGGCGCCGCCATCCAGCATGTTGGCGCGGCGGTCGTGGGTCCACATGCCGCTGGCCTTGAAGCCGTAGAACATGGCCATCAGCGAGGCCGCGCCGTCGCTCATGGCCGCGTCGATCACCTGGCCCTTGCCGGTCTCCCGCGCGCTGATGATCCCGGCCATCAGGCCGAAGGCGAGGTAGAGGGCGCCGCCGCCGAAATCTCCCACCAGGTTCAGCGGCGGGATCGGCTTGTCCTTGGTCCCGATGGCGTGGAGGGCGCCGGTGATGGCGATGTAGTTCATGTCGTGGCCTGCGGCATTGGCGTAGGGACCGGTCTGGCCCCAGCCAGTCATGCGGCCGTAAACGATCTTCGGATTGCGCTTCAGCACCACGTCGGGCCCAAGCCCCAGGCGCTCCATGACACCCGGTCGGAAGCCCTCGAACACCGCGTCAGCGCTCTCCAGCAGCTTCAGGCAGGTCTCGATGGCCTGGGGGTTCTTGAGGTCCAGGCCTACGGAGCGGCGGCCGCGCGCCGTCACGTCGGCGGGAGAGCCCCTGCCCTGCCCCTTGCGGTCGATCCGCACCACGTCGGCGCCGAGGTCCGACAGCAGCATGCCGCAGAATGGCCCCGGCCCGATCCCGGCGAACTCGATGATCTTCAGTCCGCTCAGCGGTCCCTGGCGCATGGTCTCAACTCCCAATCGATTTTGCGGGAGTTTAGCGCCAGTGACGTGCGGTCAGCCAAGCGCCCTAGCCGCCGCCGGGCAGCGATTGGCCGTCGTCGATAGTGATCAGGGTTCCGGCGATGGCCCGCGCCGCGGGCCCGCAGAGCATCATGAAGGCGGCGTCGAGGTCGCTCGCCTCCATCAGGCGGCGTCGCGGGAAGCCCTTGAGTTGCTTCCTGCCGCCCTCGGTGCTCCACCAGAAGGCGTTGATATCGGTCTCGATGTAGCCGGGCGCCAGGGCGTTGACCGCGATCCCGCGCCGCGACCACTCACGGGCCAGGCTGCGGGTCAGCATGGCGACCGACGCCTTGGAGGCGTTGTAGGCCGCCAGGCCCGGCAGGACCGTATGGCTGGCGATGGAGGCGATGTTGACGATGCGGGCCTGGCCGGCGTCGGCGGTCCCATTGGCGAACATCAGCCGCGCGGCGGCCTGGGCGGCGAAGAACACCCCGCGCACATTGACGTCGAAGGTGCGGTCCCACTCCTCGATGGAGAGATCAAGCGCCAGCCCCTCCCCGCCGACCCCGGCGTTGTTGACGAGGATGCACACCGGTCCCAGGCCCGCCTCGATCTCGGCGAAGGCGGGCGCGATGGAGGCGGCGTCAGCGACGTCCAGGCGCAGGGCCATGGCGCGGCCGCCCGATCCGGCGATCTCACCGGCCAGGTTCTCGACCATGTCCAGCCGCCGGGCGGTCAGGGCGACGGAGGCGCCGGCCCCGGCCAGCAGCCTGGCGAAATGAGTCCCCAGTCCGCCAGACGCCCCGGTGATGATGGCCGTCTGGCCCGAAAGCGGCTTGTCCATGGCGATGCTCCACACCCTTGACCTGCGCGTCCCTGTCGCGGTCGCGCACCTCTGTATATTCTGCCTTCAGCCCGATTCCCGCCTATAAGCGGCAGGTCGGCTGTCTTGTTGTTTCAAAGGTTGAGGAATGGCCCTGGGCGTCCATGCGCGAGTTCTGATCGTCGCGCGAGATGACGCCCTGGCGGGTCCGCTCGCCGAGGGGCTGGACCGGCTCGGCTGGCGCACCGTCACCGCGCGCGGCCCCTATGCCGCCATCGCCGCGCTCAGCGACCTGCAGGTGGAAGCCGCGATCGTCGACCTCGCCAGCGGCGGCCACGAGGCCCTGACGCTCGCCAAGCGCCTGAAGGCCGCCTGCGCCCCACGCCGCCTGCCGGTGATCGCCATCGGCGCGCCGGGACCGGAACTGGACGGCCTCAACTTCGATCTCACCCTGACGGCGCCGGTGCATCCGGCCCAGGTGGTGCTGCGCCTGGAGACCCTGGTGCGCATGGCCATCGCCGAGGAGGAGTTCGAGCTGCGGCTGGAAACCTTCAGCGAGCGTGGCCGGCGGCTGGAGACCCCTGATCCCGATCCCACGCCCTTCCGGGTGCTGGCCATCGGCGAGCCCGCGCCGCAGTTCCTGGCGCTTTCCAACGCCCTGACCGGTTCCGGCGCGGAAGTGGTGGGCGCTTTCACGGCCTATACGGCCTTTGACTACCTGCACGAACGGCCCTTCGACGCCGTGGTGCTGTGGGCTGGGGACAACAGCCAGGAGGCGCTGTCGATCGCGGCGGGCATGCGCCGCAACACCCGCCTCTATCACACGCCCGCCCTGCTCTACATGAAGCAGGAGAGCTATGTGACCATGTCGGAGGCCTATCATCGGGGCATCTCCGACGTGGCCTCGCCCGAGACGCCGGAGACCGAGACCGCCAAGCGGGTGATCGAGCTGGCGCGCAGCTACCGCCGCCAGACGGCGATCCGCAAGGCCCTGGAAAAGGCGCGGGCCTCGGGCCTGATGGACCCGGCGACGGGGCTGTTCACCCGGGACCTGTTCGCCACCCACCTGGGGCGGCTCGCCCAGGCCTCGCGGCTGCGTAACCGGCCGCTATCGGTCTGCGTGCTGAAGGTCTCCAACCGACCGGACGTCGACAATGCGCGCCACGGCGGCTGGCTGGACCGCGCCATCCCTCAGATCGGCTCGATGATCGGCCGCCTGGTGCGGGTGGAGGACACCGCCGCACGCCTGGGTCCGGAGGTCTTCGCGCTTGCCCTGCCCGCCACCCCCCAGGCCTCGGCCCGGGCGGCCGGCGA
Organism: Phenylobacterium sp.; assembly: GCF_031425575.1. Classification (GTDB taxonomy): domain Bacteria; phylum Pseudomonadota; class Alphaproteobacteria; order Caulobacterales; family Caulobacteraceae; genus Phenylobacterium. The sequence goes on along the minus strand of NZ_JANPJP010000275.1, from coordinate 514 downwards.
ACGCATCGCCGCCGTGATCGGCTGCACGGCCTTCGAGGCCGGCGACGGCAAGGCCCCCTTCGTGGTGGAGTTCGACATCGGCGTCGCCGAGGTCAGCCTGGCGGCTGGGGTTGGGAAGGCGCTGGAGGAAGCTGCGGCGCGAGCTGTGGAGAAGGCGAGCTAAGGAGCCCTTCCCTATCCGCTCGTCCCGGCGAAGGCCGGGATCCAGGTCGGAGGTCACGGCCTCGAATAGAACCCTGAATTCGGTGGGTGTATCTGGGTCCCGGCCTTCGCCGGGATGAGCGGGGTTGCGGCGCCTAGGCCGCGACCGCCGCCCCGGCCAGTTTGGCCAGTTCGCTCAGCACCCGCTCTGCGGCGTTGAGCCGCTGTTCCGGGGTTTCCCATTCGCCGCGCACGACGACCTTGTTGTCGGGGCGGACCTTCCAGGCGACCTGATTCTTGGTGACGAAGGCCATCAGCCCCATGGGGTTGGGGAAATCCTCGTTGCGGAACGTGACCACGGCGCCCTTAGGCC
>NZ_JANPJP010000274.1:0-4038 GCF_031425575.1 Phenylobacterium sp. | reverse complement strand
ACCGGGTGCATGAAGGCCATGCGCGAGCCCGGCGCGAACTGGCTGACCAGTTCGATCTCCGGGATCGAGGCCACATCAAAGGAGGTCACCCCATTGGCGGCGAGGGTCTCGATGACCCACGGCGAAGGGTTGGCCTTTACGGCGTAGAAGACGTCGCCTCGGAAATTTTCCTGGAACCAGCGCGCCGCGACAGCCACCGCGTCAGGTCGCGCTATTGCGACAGGACGTTCCGGGGACCGCTGACGGACCAGGTCCAGGGGCGTTTGATACGTGTGCAATTCACGTAACCCCCAATGGATTGTTGAACCTAGCCGGCGTTAGCAGCGCTTTTGAGGACTTCGGGTCCGCCGGAGCGCGGTGAAATAGGGGCATATGACCCCCGTGTAAAGGGGTTTGATTCTGGCGCGGTGGATCACGCGCAAACCCTGACCTGGCCAAGGCTTGCGAGGGGACCTTCGCGAAGAGATTTGTGACAGTCGCAGGGGAAGGAAATTGCGCGGTCCGGGGGCATTCGCGGACGTCTCGGGCTGACGGCGCCCCAGGGCGTAACGGACGCTAGACCGGACGGCGGGCGCCGTGTCATGAAGTCGTCGCGACGGTCGGCGATGACGCATCTCCGGCCCTTGCCCGCGCCGACCTGGAAAGCCTCTGCATTCATGCCTGACGCCGCCGTTCTGTCCGTACGGAACGCCTCGAAGAGCTTTGGTCCTCGCAAGGCCCTCGACGGCGTGTCCCTCAGCGTTTCCCGCGGCGAGATGATCGCCCTCATCGGCCCGTCGGGCTCGGGTAAATCCACCCTCCTGCGCTCCATCAGCGGCCTGCAGGCTATCGACCCGGGCGCGGGCGTCATTGAGGCGTTCGGCGGCCCCGTTCAGGCCAACGGCAAGATCAGCCGCAAGGTGCGCGAGACCCGCATCCGCGTCGGCTTCATTTTCCAGCAGTTCAACCTGGTGGGCCGCCTCACCCTCTTCACCAACGCCGCCCTGGGCTCGCTGGGCCGTATCCCCATGCTGCGGGGAACCTTCGGCGCCTGGCCGCAGGAAACCAAGGACGCGGTCATGGCCGCGCTCTCCCGCGTCGGCGTGGCCGAATACGCCGGCCAGCGCGCCAACACCCTGTCCGGCGGCCAGCAGCAGCGTGGCGCCATCGCGCGCGCCCTGGTGCAGAAGGCCAAGATCATCCTGGCCGACGAGCCCGTCGCCTCCCTGGACCCGGTTTCGGCGCGCAAGGTCATGGAATTACTGCGCGACCTGAACGCCACAGACGGCCTCACCGTCGTCGTGACCCTCCACCAGGTTGACTACGCCCTGCGCTACTGCCGGCGCGTGGTGGCCCTCAAGGCCGGCAAGGTGGTCTATGACGGTCCCATCGACGGCCTGGGCCGTGAGCGGCTGATCGACATCTACGGTCCCGAATTCGAAGACGCCTTCTGGGAAGGAGCGCCGAAATGATCCGCCGCCACGTTCTGACGGCGCTGGCCGCCGTCCTGACCCTCGCCGCCTGCGGCCAGAAGCCGGCCGAGACCGCCGGCGCGCCAAAGGAGCTGACCTTCTCGATCCTGTCGGCCGAGAACCAGGCCTCGATGCAGCCCCTGTGGCAGCCCCTGCTCGACGACATGTCCGAGCAGGTCGGCGTCAAGGTGAAGCCCTATTTCGCCACCAACTACACCTCCCTGATCGAGGCCATGCGCTTCAATCAGGTGCAGGTGGGCTGGTTCTCCGCCCTTCCGGCCCTGGAGGCGACCCGTCGCGCGGACGGGGTGGTTCTGGGGCGGGTGGTCGATGCCGGCGGCGCCGATTCCTACACCTCGGTGCTGATCGTCAAGAAGGGCAGCGGCATCACCCTGGAGGACGTGCTGAAGTGCGATAAGCGCTACTCGTTCGGGATTGGCGACGCCAAGTCGACTTCGGGCACACTCGCCCCCATGACCTATCTCTTCACCCCGCGCGGGATCGAGCCGGCTGAGTGCTTCAAGGGGGTCCGCTCGGCCAGCCACCAGACCAACGTCTTCTCCGTCGCCAACGGCGTGCTGGACGTGGCCACCAACAATTCGGTCGGCCTGGTGTTCGCGGCCCGCGAGAACCCCGAGGTGGCCGCCAAGATCGAGGTGATCTGGAACTCTCCGCCGCTGCCGGAATCCTCCATCGTCGCCCGCAAGGATCTGGACCCGGCGATCCGTGAGAAGATCCGCCAGTTCTTCCTGACCTATGGGACAGGAACCGGGCCGCGCGCCGACAAGCAGCGCGAGGTGCTCAAGGGCCTCGCCTATGGGGGTTTCCGTCCGGCCGACAACACCTACCTTGATCCGATCCGCGAGATGGAGGCTTCGGAAGTCCTGGCCGACGCCAAGCGAGGGGGCGACGCCGCCAAGATCGCCAAGGCCCAGGCCGCTTTCGACGACATCCGCGCCAAGGCCGCCCAGCGGCGCGCGGTCAATCCGGACGTCTGATGACCCTCACCGATCCGAAGATGGCGGGCATGCCCCGTCCCCCGAGCCGAACCCTGGTTCAGCGGGCTCCCGACCTCCTAGTCTGGGGCGGGGTGATCCTGTTCCTGGCCATCAGCTTCGGGCCGGTGGAGATCAACCGCCTGCCCATGCTGTTCTCCAACTCGGAGAACATGCAGCAGTTCGGCCGCGAGCTGCTGCGTCCCGACTTCACCAACTGGAAGCTCTATGTCGCCCAGATGTGGCTGACGGTGCAGATCGCCCTGTGGGGCACCTGTCTGGCGGTGTTTCTGGCCATTCCCTTCGGCCTGGTCTGCGCCCGCAACATCTCCCCGATCTGGCTCCAGCAGCCCATGCGCCTGGCGATGAACCTGCTGCGCTCGGTGCCCGACCTGGTTCTGGGCCTGCTGTTCATCGTGGCGGTGGGCCTGGGGCCCTTCGCCGGGGTCATGGCCCTGGCGCTGAACACCGGCGGCGTCCTGGCCAAGCTGTTCTCCGAGGCGGTGGAATCCATCGACCGCGGCCCGGTGGAGGGCGTTCGCGCCACCGGCGCGACACCGCTGCAGGAGGTGGTCTGGGGCGTCATCCCCCAGGTCGCGCCCCTGTGGAGCTCGTATGCTCTCTACCGGTTTGAATCGAACTCGCGGTCAGCCACGGTCCTGGGCCTGATCGGGGCCGGCGGGATCGGCCAGACCCTCTTCGAATCTCTCAATGGATTCAATTATTCCCAGGTCGCGGCCATCGCCATCGTCATCGTGGTGGCGGTGACCATGATCGACATGCTCAGCCAGACGATCCGCGCCCGCCTTCTGTAGACCCGCGGCCCGTAGCGAGTGAGCTTTAGACGGTTGGCGTCGCCACGGCGCCCTCTAGGATGGCGGAGACCTCGGCTGTCGGCCGCCCGTCGGCCTTACGCTCGCTGTACCGGTCCACGAGATAGTCAGAGCGGTCCCGCGTCAGCAGGGTGAACTCCACCAGCTCCTCCATCACGTCCACGACCCGGTCATAATAGGCCGAGGGTTTCATCCGTCCGTCGTATATTTCAACTAGGTTGGAAATATGGAACTGAAGCCCGCGACTGTAAGTCTCTCCGCTCTCGCCCACGAGGGCCGGCTCTCGGTCTTCCGCATGCTGGTTCAGGCCGGCGCATCCGGAGTGGCGGCGGGGGACATCGCCCGACAGATGGAGGTCTCGCCCAGCACCCTCTCGGCGAACCTGAACATCCTCAGCCATGCGGGGCTGATCGATTCCCGTCGCGATGGCCGGTCCATCATCTACACCGCCAACTACGACCACATGCGCGGCCTGCTCGCCTTCCTCATGGAGGACTGCTGCGGCGGCGCGCCGGAAATCTGCGGGCCCCTGGCGAAGATCGCCAGCCAGAGCTGCGAGGCGGAGGGCCATGCCTGCTAGGGAGGCGACACATGGCTGAGCCGACGACTGACAAGGTCTACAACGTCCTCTTCCTCTGCACCGGGAATTCCGCCCGCTCGGTGATCGCCGAGGCTCTGATCAACAAGGAAGGCCAGGGCCGGTTCAAGGGCTACTCGGCGGGCTCCATGCCCAAGGGCCAGGTCAACCCGCACGCCTTG
>NZ_JANPJP010000273.1:0-2585 GCF_031425575.1 Phenylobacterium sp. | reverse complement strand
AGGTCAGGGTCTGGTCGGCCATCGGCGCGCTCCTTGTGAATTATCGCGGGTGCATAGCCCGCAATGCCGCCGGGGGCTATGTGGATGCGATGAGCGACGAAGAAAAGCCCGCCGACAAGGCACCCGAACGCCGTCGGATGGTGCGCCCGCCCTCGGGCGGGACCTCGGCCGGCCGCGGCATGGGCACCAAGATGAAGACGGCGGACACCAAGTCGATGTCCAGCCAGCAGTGGATCAAACGCCAGCTCTCGGACAAATGGTCCGAGAAGGCCCGCGCCGAAGGCTGGCGGAGCCGGGCGGCCTTCAAACTGCTGGAGATCGACGACCGTTTTCACCTGATCAGACACGGCAGCCGGGTCATCGATCTGGGCGCGGCACCAGGCGGTTGGGCCCAGGTCGCAGTCAAACGCGGAGCGACCTCGGTCATTGGCGTCGACCTGCTGATGATCGAGCCGATCGCCGGTGCGACCATGCTCCAGGCTGATTTCACTCATCCCGGCGTGGACCAGCAGATGATGGACCTTTTGGGCGGGCCGCCCGATCTGGTCCTGTCCGACATGGCCCACAACACGGTCGGCCACCGCCAGACGGATCACCTGAAGATCATCGCCCTGATCGAGATCGCCGCCGACTTCGCCATCCGCACCTTGAGACCCGGCGGAAATTTCGTGTCCAAGAATTTCCAGGGCGGCGACGCCGGTGGCGTATTGGCAAGACTGCGCGCGGAGTTCGAGACCGTCAAATACGTCAAGCCGGAGTCGAGCCGCAAGGACAGCGCCGAGGTGTTTCTCGTGGCGATGAACCGGCGATGAGCCTGACGCCGGTCCTGCAGGCGTTTCTGGATCAGGCGGTGATCTGCACCACGGCGGGCGCGCCGTTCACCGGCGGGCTTTGCCGGTTGGTCGGGGAGCGTTTGACCGGCGACACGGCGATCGGGCGGCGGGTGCTGGATTGGAGCGGCGCCCCCTCGCATGAAGCCGATGCCCTGGCGCTGCGGCTGATGGGCGGATTGCATGCCCTGGCGCGGTCCGGGCGGGATCGGGCTCTTTCCTCGCTCTATCCGCCCGGGGCGGCGCCGGACGATGAGGTGCTGTGGTCAGCCGTGTCACGGGTGCTGGTAGAACAGGCCGAGTTTCTGTCGCCCTGGCTGGACGGACCCCCGCAGACCAACGAGGTCGGACGGTCGGCGGCCTTGATGGCGGGGTTGCTCGTGCTGGCCGACAGGTTTCATCTGCCGTTCGCCCTCCATGAACTGGGCGCCAGCGCGGGGTTGAACACTGTGCTGGACCGCTACGCCTATCGGTTGGGCGAGACCGTCGCCGGTGTCCGAGCCTCGTCGGTGCGGATCGAGCCTGTCTGGACCGGACCGTCGCCGCCCGTCGCGGCGGTCGAGGTGATCCGGCGCGCGGGCTTGGATCGCAGTCCGCTGGACGTGCGGGATCCGGCGACGCGGGAACGGTTGAGCGCCTATGTCTGGGCGGACCAGCGGCTGCGGCTGGCGCGGCTGGAGGCGGCCTTGGACCTGGCCGGCACCGATCCGCCGCCGGTCGAGCAAGGCGATGCGGCGGATTGGCTGGAGACAAGGCTAGCGATTGCCCCGGAGCAGGGCACCTGCCGCGTCATCATGCACACCATCGCCTATCAGTATTTCGGAGACGACACTCGGGTGCGCATCTGCAATCACCTGAAACGGGTCGGTGCCGAAGCGACCGCAACCGCGCCTGTGGCCTGGCTAAGCCTTGAAGTGGCGTCCGGGAGCGTCGACCGGCGCCCGGAGCTGGTTCTTACAGTCTGGCCAGGCGGCGAGACGCAGCGTCTGGCGGTCTGTCATCCGCATGGCGCGGAGATCCACTGGCTGCACTAGGCCGAGGCCATCTCCGCCGCCCGCTGGGCCTTTCTCGCCTCGATCCGCGTCCAGATCCGGTCGTGCACGGTGAAGAACACGGTCTGCACCAGTGGCTCGATGATGCCGATGGCAAGCGACACGCGCCAGTCCTGGGTCAGGGCGTAGGCGACGGCCACGGCGACCACGAAATGCATCAGGCCGTAGGTCACGGTTTTGAGCGCAACCTGCTTGAACGAACGAGGCAGGGCATGGCTATGGCCTTGATGGCCGCCGTGCGAGCGGGTCTGTTCTTCGGGGGCCATAATATCGAGGCGGGCGGTAAACGCCTCCGCCGCTTCTTCCACCCCGGAAAGCCGTTTGCGCCGCTCGATTCTGTGCCAGAGACGATCGTGGATCGAATAGGCGATGGTCTGGAAAAACGGCTCGACCACGCCGACCGCGAGCGCCAGCCGCCAATCGCGGGTGATGGCGAAGGCCACCAGCACGGCGACCACAAGGTGCATCACACCGTAGCTTGCGATCTTGAGCGCGAGGCGGCGGGCGGTGCTGATAAGCGTTCTGACCATGCGTCTCGAAGATGTGGGGTCGGTGCCGCATCCGGCAAGCCAATTGTTCCTATCACGACGATAAGGTCGGGCAGCCCTTGCGGTTCCATGCCGGTCACCGTTATACGCGGCCCGCACAACGGAGACTCCTCATGGAGATACGCGAAGGGCTCACCTTCGACGATGTTTTGCTG
>NZ_JANPJP010000272.1:0-1601 GCF_031425575.1 Phenylobacterium sp. | reverse complement strand
TCTCGACGAGGTGCTGAACGACCTGGCCGATGAGGCGGAGACGGCGTTGAAGCGCTTGAAGGGCAATGAGCTCGAGATGGACGAGGCTATCGAGAAAGCCATCTCGCGCGGCGTCAAGAAGGCCAGCCAGCGGATCTGGGGTCGGCGCCCGGTGGTGGAGACCACCGTGTTGCGGGTCTAGAGCCTTTCCGAATCAGATGGAATCATCTGATCCGGATAAACAGGCTCGCTCGTCATATGTTTAGAGCGCGACGGGCGCTTCAACCGGTATCCACTTGAAGCTGTCGCGCTCTAGCGCCTGCCCGCTTGCTACGGGATCGAACCCCGGCTTTGATGGGCTCGGCGAGACGCGGTAACCGCGCCGCCGCAATGGGCTGGGGAGGCTTGCCGGCATGACGGCCTATCAGGGCGTGCGGATCGCGGATTTCAGCCAGGGCATGGTGGGGCCGATGGCCGCCATGCTGCTGGGCGATTTCGCCGCTGAGGTGGTCAAGATCGAGCCCCCCGGCGGCGACCGATTGAAGGAGCACCCTGGATATCTGGCGTGGAACCGCAACAAACAGGTGGTGACCCTGGACCTGGAGACGCCCCAGGGCATGGCGGCGGCGCGGACCCTGATCGCCGGGGCCGATGTGGCGCTGTTCGATTTTGGCCCCACGCGACTGAAGGCTCTGGGGCTGGACGCCGCCACACTGACCGGCGCGCACCCCGCATTGATCCACGCCTGGATGCCGCCCTATGGAACCTCCGGGCGCTGGAGTGACCTGCCCAGCCACCACAGCCTGCTGGCGGCCCTGACCGCCATGCCGTTCCGCCAGGGAGCCTGGACCGACCAGCCGGTCCATATGGTCCTGCCGATCGCGCAATCATCTCAGGCGGTGCTGGGCGCCGCCGCCATCGGCGCAGCCCTGTTCGAGCGGTCTCACAGCGGCCTGGGTCAGGCGGTCACCGTCAGCGGCCTGCACGGCTCGGCCGAATGCGCGCCGCCGATGCGTTTCGACAATATCGAGCCTCTGCCGCGTGGCATCCCGCCGGGCGCCAATCCGCGCTACCGCCTCTACCAGTGCGCCGACGGCGAGTGGTTTTTTCTGGGCACCCTGTTCACCAACTTCTACCGCAAGGCGTTCGAGGCGCTCGAACTCGGCGACCTGTTCGACGTGCTCGAACAGGACATGGTCGGCGCCCGCGAGATGCTGATCGGCATCTTCGAGACCCGCCCGCGCGCCGAATGGCTGGAATTGCTGAAGGCGCACGACGTACCCTGCGGCCCGGTCCGCCGGGGCGACGTCTGGCTGGGCGGCGCTGTGGTCGCCGAGGCCGGAATGCGGCTGGCCTTTGATCATCCGACTTTGGGAGAGGTCGCCATGCCGGCGCCGCCCGCTCGCCTGAGCGCGACCCCGGCGCGGGTCAAAGGTCTGCCGCAGGCCGCCGGTGCGGCGCCGTCGTGGCCGGAGAAAGACGCCGGAGTTGTGGATGCACGGCCCACGGCTGCACCGCTGGCCGGCATCAGGGTGTTGAACCTGGGCACGGTGATCGCCGGCGCCTACGCCGGGACCATCCTGGCCAATCTGGGCGCCGAGGTGATCAAGATCGAGGGCCCG
>NZ_JANPJP010000271.1:0-11341 GCF_031425575.1 Phenylobacterium sp. | reverse complement strand
AGCCTGTCACCCTTGACCTGGAAGGACTCCAGGCGGCGCAGGAAGGTCATTCCGAGCAGGGAGCTGCTCATCGGGGCCTGGTTGATCATGATGGGCATGTCGCGGAAGGTGATGGTTCCCACCGACAGGCTGTCGGCCTGGAAGGCCGCGCCGTAGCCCACGCCGTTGGCGGTCTCCGACGCCCGGTCGAACGTCAGGGCGGCGAGATCGATCCCTATCCGGGAGGCGTCGGCCGGGCTCAACACCGTCTCGCTGGCCCCGGTGTCCACCAGGAAGCGGACCCGCTGGCCGTTGACCTCGCCCATGACCAGGAAGTGGCCGCCGTCGCCGGCGCTGACCACCAGCTCGCGCGGCCCGGTGGCGACGGGATAGGAGGGCGACAGGGTCATGCGGACTCTTTGGGCCACCCCGGCGAGCTCGGCACGGTAGCTGACCGCCAGGATCAGCACCGCGACAATGCCGGCCCAGATCGCGGCATGGCGCGCCTTTTCGGCCCAGCGGATACGGCCGACGTCCAGCATGGCGGTGGAGAACAGGGCCATCATGAAGACGCCCCAGCCCACCCAGGCCCAGTCCTCCGGCGAGCTGATGGCGCCTGGGAACGCCTGCAGCAGGCCACACACCCCCAGCATCACCGCGGCCAGGCCGGCGAGCCAGATCAGCAGGCGCAACGGCGTCACGCTGCGCTGAGGCGGCTCGTTCTCGTCAGGCTGCCAAGGTCCGGTCACGCACGCTCCGTCTGCGAGTTCCGCGCGCGGAGGTTAGACGGCGCACGCCGCCGCCCGCCAGGGGGCGTTCAAAAAAAGACGGCCCTGACCCTTCCCAAATGCACGGGGCCTACCTAGCTCAAGGGTCGCAGGCCGGGCCCCTCTGGCGATCCACAGCTCTCCTCCCCGAGCGGATCGCGATGTCGGACTGCATCGGGTGCGCTCGATGCTGGGTCCTAGAAGGTTTGGCCCCCCAGTCCTCGGTCCCGGTCTTCGGGCGCACCCGTTCCCTTGAACAGATGTCATGGAGCGCCCCATCCGATGCCTCTGCTGCTTTGCCCCAACTGCAACACCTCGATGTCGGCCGTCAGCCGGCAAGCCGTGGAGTTCGACATGTGCCCGTCCTGCCGGGGCGTCTGGCTGGACCGTGGGGAGCTTGAGAAGCTGATCGCGGCGGGGCGTGGGGACGCGCCGGCCCAGGAGACCGCCGCGCCGCGCATCTGGCGCGAACCCGAGCGTCCTCGGCGCGACTATGACGACGACGATGACCACCGTCACCCCAGCCACCGGCGCAAGAAGCGCTTCGACCTGTTCGACATCTTCGACTAGAGCCAGCCGAGCGCCGCCTCGCCCCGCAGGATCGCCTCGGCCTCGGCGGTGTGCTTGGAGCCTTCGCGCGGGTGCAGGACCAGGGGCGGCAAGAGCCGCAGCGGCGCCTTGCCCGTCTTGAGGGCGCGGATCAGAACCCGCTTGGCCGGCGCGTCGGCGTGGGCGTGGATGGGCCGGACCTGGAAGGAGCCCGCCTTGGGCGCCAGCAGGGCCAGGATGTCGGCCAGGCGATCGGCGCGGTGGATCAGGGTGATGCTCCCGCCCTCGCGCACCGCCTTGAGCAGGAAGGTCGTCCAGGCCTCGAGGCCGCCATCGGCCATCCAGGCGCCCTGCTTGGCGGGGGCTGGCGCCCGGAGGGCCCCGCGGTCGTCAAAGAACGGCGGGTTGGCCATCACCGTGTCGAAGGGGGCCAGGCCCAGGGTCTTGAAGGGCAGGGCCACGTCGCCCTCCAGAATCTCCACCCGGGCGGCCATATCGTTCAGCGCCACGTTCTCCCGGGCCAGGGCGGCGGCGGCGCGATCGCGCTCCAACCCGACGAACAGGGTCGCCGGACGCCGGGCCGCCGCGGCCAGCAGGGCGCCGCCGACCCCGCAGCCAGCGTCCAGCACCCGGGCGCCGTCCGGTGCGTCGCAGGCGGCCGACAGCAGGGCGGCGTCCATGCCCGCGCGGTAGCCGTCCGGCGCCTGACGCAGGCGCACGCGACCGTCCAGCAGCCGGTCCTCGGGTGTTGCGTCCATGTCGGCTTGCTGACTCGTAATCGCCATATCGGCACGGTGGGGCGTTGTGCTCTCCTTGACCGTGCCTTATCGCGTCACCATTGTCCCCGCAAACGGCGGTCCCCCCGTATCGCCGTGCCTAGACCAGGAGTCCTCGTGGCCGCAGTCAGCGCCCCGGTCACCCGAAAGCCCGCCTCCATCGACGGCCTTATGGAACTCGCGCAGCCCGACATGGCCGGCGTCGACGCCCTGATCCGCGATCGGATGCAGAGCCCGGTGGCGGTGATCCCGGCCCTGGCCGAACACCTGATCGGCGGCTCGGCCAAGCGGCTGCGGCCCCTGCTGACCATCGCCGCGGCGCGCCTGTCGGGCGCCCAGGACGATTCCTGCCTGAAGCTGGCCGCAGCCGTGGAGTTTATCCACACCGCCACCCTGCTGCATGACGACGTGGTGGATTCCTCGGAGCTTCGCCGGGGCAAGGTCGCCGCCCACCTGATCTGGGGCGCGCCGGCCAGCGTCCTGGTGGGGGACTTCCTGTTCGCGCGCGCCTTCGAACTGATGGTCGAGGCCGGCTCCATGCAGGCCCTGGAGATCCTGGCGCGCGCCAGCCGGGTGATCGCAGAGGGCGAGGTGCTGCAGCTGACCCGCGCCCACGACCTGAACCTGCACCAGGACATGTACCTGGAGATCATCAAGGCCAAGACGGCCGAGCTGTTCGCCGCCGCGGCCGAGGCCGGCGCGGTCTCCGCCGGTGCCAGTCCCGAACAATGCCTGGCCCTGCGCAAGTATGGCCAGGACCTGGGGGTCGCCTTCCAGCTGGTGGACGACAGCCTGGACTACAGCGGTGTCAGCAAGGACCTGGGCAAGAATCCCGGCGACGACTTCCGCGAAGGTAAGGCGACCCTGCCCCTGCTGCTGGCCATCGCCCGGACCGGCGCGGCCGAGAAGGCGTTCTGGGACCGTGCGGTGGCGCGGCTGGAACAGGCCGACGGCGATTTCGAGCGGGCCCGCGACCTCATCACCGGGGTTGGCGCCCTGGACGCCACCCTGGACCTGGCCGCCGAATATGCCGGCAAGGCCAAGGGCGAACTGGCGGAGTTCCCGGCCAGCAACAGCTGGCGGCCTGCGCTGGAAGACCTCGCCGATTTCGCGGTCAGCCGCCTGCGCTGACGCTTCGGCCCAACGGTGATAGGTTGCTTTGTCGGGCTCTCGGCATAGGAACCTGCCTGCCTGTCGGACGCTCCTACTGGCCAAGAGGGAGAGTGTTTCGTGTTTGGTGGTGAACGTCTGTCGCGCCTCGGCGCCTTTAACCCGCAGTTTCCGGACGCCGAGGCCCTGCACAAGGGGCTGGCCCACTGGAACCATCGCCGGATGGCGGTGGGGACGCCGTCGGACGACTGGCGCGCCGAGGTGGCCGAAGAGGCCCGGATGAAGCATTTCGAAGGCTCGTTCATCGAGGCCTTCCGCGAGCAGATCGCGCCGATGGTGGCGGCTGTACCGACTGACCCGGACGGCTTCATCGCCTGGTTCGAAGACCTCAAGACCTGCGGCCCTGGCCAGTGGGACCCGCTGTTCGCCTGGCTGGAAAACGAAGCCAGCCTCCACGACATGCGCTGGTTCCTCACCCAGGAGGCGGCGGGTGAGGCAGGATTCGACGACCTCGTCGCCTTGACCCAGGTGAAGCTGCCGTCCCGCCCCAAGCTGGAGCTGGCCCGCAACTATTGGGACGAGATGGGCCGCGGGAACGAGGCCGGCATGCACAGCCCGATGCTGGAGCGCACCACCAAGGGCCTGGATCTGCACCCGACCATCGACTCCACCCTGTGGCAGTCCCTGTGCCTGGCTAATGTGATGACGGCCTTCGCGACCACCCGACGATATACCTACCAATCGATCGGCGCCCTGGGCGTCGTGGAGCTGACCGCGCCGACCCGCGTGAGCGCGGTGGACGCCGGCCTGAAACGCCTGGGGGTGAGCCCCGAGGGCCGCAAGTACTTCGCCCTGCACGCCCACCTGGACGTCGAACATTCGAAGGCGTGGAACGCGGAGGCGCTTATCCCGCTGGTGACCGAAACGCCGGAGTGCGCCCGATACATCGCCGAGGGCGCGGTCATGCGCCTGATCTGCGGCGAGCAGTGCTTCGAAACCTACCGCGCCCACCTCTGGGCCCACGCCCACCCGCTGGTCTACGCGGCGGAGTAGGCGCCAGCCTCACCCCGGGTGGATCATGTTCTCCGGCCGCACAACCTCGTCGAATTCGGCGTCGGTGACGTAGCCGCCGCCGACGGCTTCCTCGCGCAGGGTGGTGCCGTTCTTGTGGGCGGTCTTGGCGATCTTGGCCGCCGCATCGTAGCCGATCTTCGGCGCAAGCGCGGTGACCAGCATCAGGGAGCGATCCAGGGCGGCCTTGATGTTGTCCTCGCGGGCCTCGATCCCCACCACGCAGTTGTCGGTGAAGCTGATGGAGGCGTCGGCCAGCAGGCGGCAGGACTGCAGGAAGTTGTAGGCCATGACGGGGTTGAAGACGTTCAGCTCGAAGTGCCCCGAGGCGCCGGCGAAGGTCATGGCGGCGTTGTTGCCGAACACCTGGGTGCAGACCATGGTCAGGGCCTCGCACTGGGTCGGATTGACCTTACCCGGCATGATCGAGGAACCGGGCTCGTTCTCCGGCAGGGAGAGCTCGCCGAGGCCAGACCGCGGGCCAGACCCCAGGAAGCGGATGTCGTTGGCGATCTTGAACAGGCTGCCGGCTACCGTGTTCAGCGCGCCGTGGCTGAAGACCATGGCGTCATGGGCGGCCAGGGCCTCGAACTTGTTGGGGGCGGTGATGAAGGGCAGGCGGGTGATGGCCGCGATCTTGGCCGCCACCAGCTCGGCGAAGCCCATCGGGGCGTTCAGGCCCGTGCCGACGGCGGTGCCGCCCTGGGCCAGTTCATAGAGGCCGGCCAGGGTGTCCTTGATGCGACGCACGCCGTTGGCGATCTGCTGGGTGTAGCCGGAGAACTCCTGGCCCAGCGTCAGGGGCGTGGCGTCCTGGGTGTGGGTGCGGCCGATCTTGATGATGTGGTCGAAGGCCTTGGTCTTGACCTTGAGCGCGGCGTGCAGGTGCTCGAGCGCCGGCATCACCTCCTTGGCCACCTGCTCGGCGCAGGCGATGTGCATGGCGGTGGGATAGGTGTCGTTGGACGACTGGCTCATATTGACGTGGTCGTTGGGGTGGACCGGGGTCTTGGAGCCCATCACCCCGCCCAGCATCTCGATGGCGCGGTTCGAGATCACCTCGTTGGCGTTCATGTTCGACTGGGTGCCCGAGCCGGTCTGCCAGACCGAGAGCGGGAAGTGGTCATCCAGCTTGCCGTCGATCACCTCCTGGGCGGCGGCGACGATCGCCGCGCCGATCACCGGATCCAGGCGGCCCAGCTCCATATTGGCCTCGGCGGCGGCGCGCTTGACGATGCCGAGCGCGCGGACGACCGGTTTAGGCTGCTTCTCCCAGCCGATCTTGAAGTTCTGGATGCTGCGCTGGGCCTGGGCGCCCCAATAGACGTCGGAGGCGACCTCAACGGGGCCGAAGGTATCGGTTTCGGTGCGGGTCGCGGTCATGGTCTGGCCTCCTGTCAGGTCGATGCGCCGGTTTAAACGGGCGAGACGGGAGCGCAAGGGTTCTGGCGCCGGACAAAGCTGTCTAAGAGAGGCTCAATGGACGACGGCTGGACCCATCACGCCAAGGTGCGCGCCCGCGAGAGCGAGGGGGTGATGGAGGTCATGGTTGACGGCCTGTCGACCCAGGCCAAGGTCTACAAGCCGCTGATCCACGAGTTCTTCCGCAAGGCCTGGCGCGGATCGCGCCCGGCCTGGGGCGAGTTCTCGGTGGAGATCGTCATGGAATATGTGGGCGACCCACCCTGGATGGACCTCGACAACCTGGCCAAGGCGATCCTGGACGCCATCAAGGGCTACGCCTTCCACGACGACGCCCAGGTGGCGCGGCTGCTGGTGGAGCGCCGCGCCGGCGAACGGGAGCGGATCGCCGTGACCATCCGCAAGCTGTCGGATCTCAGCCCCTGGCCGAATTCCGCTTAGGTCTCGTCTCGAGGGCGAAAACCATCATCAGGGCGTAGCTGACCAGGACCAGGGCGACGTAGCGGCCATGACTCTCCGGCGGCAGCTGCGGCAGGAAGGTCGAGAAGTTGAGGCCCAGCAGCATCGCGCCCACCAGCCCCGGAGCGGCGAAGATCAGCGCCGCGAGCCGGCGGCGCCGGCGGGGGGTGGCCAGGAAGCGCACAGTGATGTGGAAGAACAGCCCCAGCGCCATGGCCACCAGGGCGGCGTTGACGACGTAGAACCAGAAGGCGTGCTCGATGACGCCCCGGGCGAAGACCACGTAGAACAGCGTCGCCGCGCCCCAGACCAGGGCGCCCGCCAGCCCGAACCACATTCCGTCCTGTTTCGACACGCCCAACCCCTCCACGCCCTTGTTTCGCCAGGGCCGTGCGACACTCGTGCCAGGGGCCCGGTGTGGGCGCGGCCTCACGCTGAATCGTTCACCGGCCTTCGCAAAGCGCGTTATGTTTCAGAGGGGCTGCAGGACAGCCTCGTCTGAGCCTCCAACCAATGCTTCTCCTCGCCTCCGCCGTGGTCCTCCTTTTGGTGGTCTTGAACGGCGTCTTCGCCATGTCCGAGCTGGCGGTCGTCTCGTCTCGCAAACAGAAGCTGCAGAGCCGGGCCGAGCGCGGAGACAAGGGCGCGGCGGCGGCCCTGCTGCTGGCCGAGGATCCGACCCGCTTCCTCTCCTCAGTCCAGGTCGGCATCACCCTTATCGGCATCCTGGCCGGCGCATTTGGTCAGGCCACCATCGCCGCCGAATTTGACAAGATCCTCGAGAACGTCCCGGGGTTCGCCGATTATTCGGAGGCGATATCCACCGGTGTGGTGGTGGTGGTGTTGACCTACCTCTCGCTGATCGTCGGCGAGTTGGTGCCAAAGCGCCTGGCGCTGCTCATGCCGGAAACCATCGCGGCGATCGTGGCGCGGCCCCTGACCCTGATGGCCGCCGGCATGGGTCCGTTCGTGACCTTTCTCACCGGCTCGACGGCCGCCGTCCTGATGATCTTGCGGATCAAGGATGTGCAGGGCGACGTCATCACGCAGGAGGAGGTGGAGACGGTCCTGGCCGAGGGTGCGGGCGCCGGGATCATCGAGCCGGAGGAGCGGGCGATGATGCACGAGGTAATGCGTCTCGGAGACCGGCCGGTTCGCGTGGCCATGACCCCGCGCCGGGAGGTCTACTGGGTGTCCCTCGACGATCCCGATGAGGTGCTTCGCAACGATATTCGCACCTGTCCCTACTCCCGGTTCGTCGTCTCGCGGGGCGGGAGTGTCGATGACCCCGTGGGGGTCGCCCACAAGGCGCAGGTCGCCGACGCGCTGCTGGCGGGCCAGCCCCTCGATCTTGAGAGCATGGTGCGCGCGCCGCTCTACATCCCGGAAACCACGACGGTCCTGAAGACCTTGGAGCTCTTCAAGGCCTCGCAGACCCACATGGCGTTCATCGTCGACGAGTTTGGCAGTCTGGAGGGCGTCGTCACCCCCACTGACCTGCTGGAGATGATCGCGGGGGACTTCAACGAGAGCCATGACGAGCCGGTGTCCCGCATCCTGCGTCGCGAAGACGGCAGCTACCTGGTAGATGGCCGGTCCGACCTGTTCGAGCTTGGTGACATCATCGGCGAGGATCTGAGCGAGGGCCAAGGCTACCACACGGTGGCGGGCCTGGTGCTCGACAGGCTCGGCCGCTTCCCGTCGGAGGGCGAGGTTCTCCGGTTCGGCGGCTACGAGGTCGAGGTCGTCGACATGGACGGCCGCCGGATTGACAAGCTGATCTTCCGGGAGGCCCAACGGCGTCCCTAGAGCTCTCTAAATCGTGCGGCCTTTCCGGCGGAACCTGCGCCGAACGCCCCCCAAAACGGGTGTGGCCGCCCCGGTTCCCCGGGGCGGCCACATCGCGAACATCAATCTGGGGGGAGTTGAGTTCAGCGATACTGTTGCAGGCGCGTGGTCCGCAGGCCCGCCAGGCCGTGGCGGTCGATAGACTTCTGCCAGGCGAGGAATTCCTCGTTGGTCAGGGAGTAGCGCTCGCACGCCTCGTCGAGTGTCAGCAGTCCGCCACGCACCGCAGCGACGACCTCGGCCTTGCGCCGGATCACCCAGCGCCCGGTGTCCACCGGCGGCAGATCGGCGATCGTCAGGGGAACCCCCGTCGGACCGATCACATAAGGCTCGCCGCGGCTGTTCGTCCGGGTCTGCTGTTGTTGTTGCAACATGGCTTTACGCCTTTCCCACCATCACAATTCGGAGGGAATATACGACGCAGGCCATAACAGCCGGTGAATCGCAATAGTAAAAAAAGGCCTAATCATCCACTCCCCCATGTACTAAAACGGTACAGTCTAAGATGTCATCGCGAGTTAACGCCGATTAACGCCAAGACTTATCGCTTAATGTTGATGAGTTCTTCTAGCATCTGATCGGCGGTCGTGATGATCTTCGAAGAGGCGGAGTAAGCTTTCTGTGTCGAGATCAGTCCTGTGAACTCCGCCGACAAGTCGACAGTGGAGGCTTCCAGGGTAGAGGCCGCGATCTGACCGGCGCCGGCCACCGTCGGCTCCTTCAGAACAAACTCACCGCTCTGGATCGTCGGGCGGTAGGCGTTGCCGCTGACCGGGGTCAGGCCATCGGGGTTGGGGAAGGTGGCGAGCGCGATCTTGGCCACCTGGCGGATCTCGGAGTTGTCGAAGATGGCCGAGACCACGCCGTTCTCATCGACCTCGACACCCACCACGTTGCCGACGCTGGCGCCGTCCGAGTTGACCTGGGTCACCGATGAGGTTCCCGGCCGCGAGGCCAGGCGGTCGAAGTCGAAGTCGATGGTTTGGCCGGCGATGCCAAGCGCCGTGGCCCACGCCGGGGCGGCGCCGCCGTCGGATTCGCCCAGGACGATCTGCGGATCGGCGTCCAGGGCGCCGAACAGGGTCGAGTTGGCCTTGTCGAACTGGCCGGTGGCGGTGAAGCGCACGGTGCCGGAGGTGATCAGGCCGGAGGTGGTCCCATCGCCGATCTCCGAGCCGGGGATCGCGTAGATCTCGGCCCGGAACTCGTTGGTGACCGCCGGGTCGTGGATGAACGACATGGCGATCTTGTGCGAGCCGCCCGTGGAGTCGATCACGTTCATCTCGATGGTGAAGTCGGGCTTGTAGATGGTGTTCTGGCCGTCGGCGTAGCCGGCCATGCTGGTGGCCTGGACGTTCGGATCATAGGCGGTGAGGTCGACCTGGGCCGTGGGCAGGCGCTTGTCGACATTGGCGTTGATCGCGACGTTGGCGGTGGGCCGCACCGCTGCGCCCAGGTTCTTGACGTTGATCGGCTCGAGCTTGGTCAGGTCCGACGGGTTGATGTCCATGGTGCCGTCGTCCTCGACGGGCCAGCCCTGCAGATAGAGCTTGGCGTCGTTGACCATGAAGCCGTCGGCGTCGACGCTGAACGAGCCCGAGCGGGTGAAGGAGCGGTTGTCGGCGGCCGTCAGGCCATTGGCCTTCTGGGTGACGACGAAGAAGCCGTCGCCGGAGATGCCGAGGTCGGTGGGCGAGGAGGCGCTGGTGATCAGACCCTGCTGGGCGACGAACTGACGGGTCACCGCCTGCACGCCGCCGGCCGAATAGCGGCCCTTCACCGCCTGGGCGGTCACCACGTTGGCGAAGTTCACCTGGTTGCGCTTGTAGGCGGTGGTGTTGACGTTGGCGATGTTGTCGGAGATGGCGGCCAGGGCCGACGAGTTCGACACCAGGCCCGAGACGCCGGCGAGCATAGCGCTGTTGATGCTCATGGTTGTTGCCTTCTTTCGTTCTGCGAGGGTCGCAAAGGGTTAGGGACGTAAAGCGCCTCAGGCGGCCGCTTCGTCCGGGGCGAGGGTATTGTTGGTTTCGGTCTTGGCGGTCGGCGCCGCGGCCTGGCTGATCGAGGTGACCGTTTCCCAGGGAATCCTGGCGCCGTTGATGGTGATCAGGGTCTTGCCATCGACCTGCTCGACGCCGGTGACGACACCCTGGATGCTGACCTTCGAGATGACGGCGGATCCGGCGCTGTCCTTGGCCGTGACGTTCAGGGTGTAGGGGCCGCCATCGTCCAGCTGCTTGCCGCTGGCGTCCTTGCCGTTCCAGTTGAAGGCGTGATCGCCGGCCTTCATGTCGGCCGGGGCCTCGCTGTAGACCGTGCGGCCTTTGGAATCGACGACCTCAAGCTTCAGGTCGTCGGCCGCGCGGTTGAGGTTGAAGTTCCAGGTCGCCTTGCCGTCCTTGATGACGTTCTCGGCGGTGTTGGCGGTGACATCCTTGCCGATCAGGGCCACGGCGGTGGAGATGCCGCTGCCGGTGTTGGCCACCAGCTTTTCCATCAGCTGGTTGCCGTAGAGCTGCTGCTCAACCCCGGTCATCTGCACCAGCTGCTGGGTGAACTGGTTGGAGTCCAGGGGCGAGAGCGGGTCCTGGTTCTTCAACTGCGTGGTTAGCAGGTTGAGGAAGGTGTCGAAGCTCTCGGCGAGCCGCTTGGTGCCCGACTGGGCGGCGGTCTGACCGACACTTGAAACTGCATCTACCATCTGACGCTTCCTAAATTCGCACGTCGACGCCGGACATCAGGGTCCGGCGTTGGAGGTTGAGAGCGCCCGACAGCGCGGCGTCGGCGCTCTGGTCGGCGCTGTCGAGCGCCGCCTGGAAGGCCTTGCCGCGCCAGGCGCCGCCGTTGTTCTGGGCGTCCTGGCCGAGCTGGCCCTGACCGGCCTGGCCATGGCCGCGATCAGCGGCGACGTCGAAGCGAAGGCCGCCGCTGACGTCGAAGCCGGCCTGCTCAAGGGCCTTCTGGAGTTCACCCACCCGGATGCGCAGTTCGGCGGCGGCGTGTGGGTTCTCGAAGGACATGGAGGCCATGAGCCGGCCCTGGGCGCCGATCTCGATGCGCACGTCCACGCGGCCCATGCCTTCGGGGTTGAGGGCGACGTCGAAGTGGGTGGAGCGGCCTTCCAGCTTCTTGACGATCTGGGCGGCCAGGTGGGCGACGGTCTGCGGACCGGCGCGCCCCTCGACGGGCGCCGAGGTGGAGGCGGTCGCGGCGGCGTCACCGACATTGGGGGCGACGGGCTGGCCGGTGTCGGTGTCGGCCTTGGCTTCCACGGCCGGCCCGGCGTCCTGACGCTTTCCCTGGGAGCCGGAATCGAAGGTCTCGGCGGTTTGGGTCGGGGCGACCCCCGGACCCAGG
>NZ_JANPJP010000270.1:0-6417 GCF_031425575.1 Phenylobacterium sp. | reverse complement strand
AACCAGGCCGGCGTCGAAGTGCTCAGCGGCTACGCCGAGGCTCGCCTCGACGACTAGAAAAGGGGCGCGGTGACCTTCGGTCACCGCGCTTTCTCCGCTAGCGCGACGCGGTCGGGTGCAGCCCCACGAGCCGCTCGATGTCTTCGGATCGCGCTCTCCAAGACTCTGAATCTCGCTGGGAAGGTTCCTCGACCTTACTCGCGCATGCGCGGATATCGGTCTCGATGTCGAGGCAGTCCGTCCACAATCCTCCCCGGCGCACCAGCAGCCGGCGCCCATTGGGATCGACGACCAAAGCCGGATCGGCGGTCTGCGTGCCATCGTCCGAATAGGTCAGGTCATACTTCGTTGGACGCCAAAAGACGCCCCAACGATCAACCGACTGCCACAGCACGTAGACGATGTCGCTTGGCTCGGGGCCAACGCCCAGCAGGAACTGTCGACCATCGGATAGCGTCACGCGATTCACGACGCCCGGCAGTCCAGACAAGAACCCCCAGACAACCAGTACGATCAGCACGAGTGGCGGCAGGACAATGGCACGGGTGATGGCCCAGGCGCGCCTGCCCTTCTCGGCCCTCATAGCGGACAGTATGAGCAGGGCAGTGATGGCGAACAGCGGGACGACCGAGACGGCGTTCACCAGTTCGGGCGCCAGGATGGGCAGTCCGACGAGACCGCCAAGCGCCATGACGCAAATCCACGCCGACACTACGACCGTGACCCAAAGGCCCTTGTTCAGGGCGTCGAGGGCGCGGGAGCGTGTCATGCGTCGCGACCGAGCGGTTCTACACCAGCCGCTTGCCGGCGTCGTCGATGACGCCGCCCAGGTCGCGGCCGTCGTCGGCCAGGATCATCTCGTTGTGGGCCTTGCCGGACGGGATCATCGGGAAGCAGTTCTCTTCCTTGGTGACCCGGCAGTCGAACAGCACGGGTTTGCGCACCGAGATCATCTCCAGGATCTTGTCGTCCAGTTCGTCGGGCGTTTCGGCGCGGATGCCGACCCCGCCGAAGGCCTCGGCCATCTTCACGAAGTCGGGCAGGCTGGCCGAATAGGAGTGGCTGTAGCGCTCCCCGTGCAGCAGCTGCTGCCACTGGCGGACCATGCCCATCCACTCGTTGTTCAGAATGAAGATCTTGATCGGCAGGTCGTACTGAATGGCCGTGGCGATCTCCTGCATGGTCATCTGCACGCTGGCGTCGCCGGCGATGTCGATGACCAGGGCGTCGGGGTGCGCCATCTGCACGCCGACGGCGGCCGGCAGGCCGTAGCCCATGGTGCCCAGGCCGCCCGAGGTCATCCAGCGGTTGGGCTGCTCAAAGTGATAGTACTGGGCCGCCCACATCTGGTGCTGGCCGACCTCGGTGGTGATGTAGGTGTCGCGGTCCTTGGTCAGCTCGTACAGCCGCTCGACGGCGTACTGCGGCTTGATCAGCTTGGAGTCCGGCGCATAGGCGAAGCCCTTGCGGCCGCGCCAGGCGTCGATCTCGCTCCACCAGGTCTTCAGGGCGGCCTTGTCGGTCGCGTAGCTGCGCGAATTCCAGACAGCGATCAGGTCTTCCAGCACGGAGCCCGCGTCGCCGACGATGCCGATGTCAGCCTTGACGTTCTTGGAGATCGAGGACGGGTCGATGTCGATGTGGATCTTCTTGGACCCCGGCGAGAAGGCGTCCAGCCGGCCGGTGACCCGGTCGTCAAAGCGGGCGCCGACGCAGATCATGACGTCACAGTCGTGCATGGCGTGGTTGGCCTCATAGGCCCCGTGCATGCCCAGCATCCCCAGCCACTGGGGGTCCGACGCCGGGAAGGCGCCCAGGCCCATCAGGGTGGAGGTCACCGGCGCGCCGGTCAGCTTGGCGAAGTCGCGCAGCAGCTGGGCGGCCTTGGGCCCCGCATTGATGACGCCGCCACCGGTATAGAGGATCGGCTTGCGCGCGCCGGCGATCAGGGCCGCGGCCTCGGCCACCTTGTTCACGTCGCCCTTGGTGCGCGGGCTGTACTCGTGATTGTGCTTCACC
Source organism: Phenylobacterium sp. (assembly GCF_031425575.1). Lineage (GTDB taxonomy): Bacteria > Pseudomonadota > Alphaproteobacteria > Caulobacterales > Caulobacteraceae > Phenylobacterium. The sequence goes on along the minus strand of NZ_JANPJP010000270.1, from coordinate 4,398 downwards.
GCCTTGGGACCCTGATAGGCGCCGCGGGAGAACTGCACGTCCTTGGGGATGTCGATGACCACTGGGCCCGGACGGCCTGAGGTCGCGATGTGGAAGGCCTCGTGCATGATGCGCGGCAGCTCTTCGACCGACTTCACCAGGTAGTTCTGCTTGGTGATCGACCGCGTGATGCCGACCGTGTCGCATTCCTGGAAAGCGTCGGTGCCGATCAGGTGGGTGGCGACCTGGCCGGTGATGACCACCATGGGAATGGAGTCCATCAGGGCGTCGACGATGCCGGTGACCGCATTGGTGGCGCCGGGGCCGGAGGTGACCAGGACCACCCCGCACTTGCCGGTCGACCGCGCATAGCCCTCCGCGGCATGGGTCGCCCCCTGTTCGTGGCGCACCAGCACGTGCTGCAGGCGCGTCTCCTCGAACAGGGCGTCATAGATCGGCAGCACCGCGCCGCCCGGATAGCCGAACAGCACCTCGACGCCCTGGTCGATCATGGCGCGGACGACGATCTCGGCGCCGGTCAGGGTTTCGATATCGGCTTCGATGGTGGTCTGGTGGGCGGTCATTTCGGGGAGCCTGGTATGGGGCAATAAAAAAGGCCCTCTGGGGGCCCGGTGCAAGCGACCTTGTTCAGACTGACGTGATCGTCAGTCCGCGACAGGTCGCCGTACAAGTACAAGAATCTCGCGCACGAGCATTCTCCAGAAACGAAGGTCCCTGCTGATGCCATGCCCCCGTCAGGGCGTCAAGCCGGGGTTCAGCGCAAGAAACTGCCTCCACTGGTCGTCCGGGTCGCTCACCGTGACGCGCGGCCAGTCGCTCATCTGCCCTCGCTGCCAGGTGGACTGGCGCTTGGCGTAGCGACGGGTCTCCTGCTGGGCGGCGGCCAGCGCCCGGGCGGGGCTCAGTTCGCCGCGCAGCTGGGCCGACAGTTCCCGCACCCCCACCGCCTTCATGATCGGCAGGGCGGGGTCGAGGTTTCGAGCCATCAGCTCGGCGACCTCCTCCAGCGCGCCCGCCTCGATCATCGCCGCCAGGCGGGCGTCGCATCGGTCGTAGAGTTGCTTGCGGTCAGGCTCCAGGGCGACGGTGCGGTATGAGCCGGCGGGGAGGGCGGGATCGGTGCGCCCCTGCCAGTCGGTCAACGACACGCCGCTGGTGGCGTAGACTTCCCAGGCGCGCGCCAGCCTCTGCCGGTCGCCGGGGCTGATGCGCGCGGCGGCGGCGGGATCGGCCTCGGCCAGCCGCTGGCGGAAGGCGACCTCGCCCATTTTCTCATAGTCGGCCGCCGCCTGGTCTCGCACCTGTGGCGGCGTGGCCGGGATCTCCGCCAGGCCGTGGGTGAGGGCGCGGAAGTAGAGGCCGGTGCCCCCCACGACGACGACAGGCTGTCCACGACCGGTGATCTCCGTGATCTCCTGGGTCGCCGCCCGCGACCAGGTTCCCACCGACCAGCCGTCGGCGCCGTCAACGGTTCCCACCAGGTGATGCGGGACCCAGGCCTCGTCCTCGCGGGAGGGGCGGGCTGTCACCACGCGCAGGTCGCGATAGATCTGCAGGGCGTCGGCGCCGACGATCTCTGCCCCGATCTTCTCAGCCAGGCGCAGGGCCAGGGCCGACTTGCCGCTTGCGGTGGGCCCGGCGATCAGCCAGATGCGGGGCTCCATGCAGCTCGCCCTTACCCTCGTCAGTCCTACGCCCGAGGCGGCCCAGGCCGCCATCGGCCCGATCACCACAGCGCTCGCAGGCGCCCGCGCCCGCGTCAAGGAGCCCCGCGTCCTGGGGCCCGGCGCTGTGGACCTGGCGCTCGAGGCCGACGCCATCGCACCTGTCCGCATCGCCGTCGCCAATGCGCTGGAGGGCCTGCCGATCGACGCCTGCGTCCAGCACTGGAACGGGCGGAAGAAGCGCCTGCTGATCGCCGACATGGACTCCACCATCATCGGCTGCGAGTGCATCGACGAGCTGGCCGATTTCGCGGGCGTGAAGGACAGGGTCTCCGAGATCACCGAGCGCGCCATGCGCGGCGAGCTGGACTTCGACTCCGCCCTGCGTGAACGCGTCGCCATGCTGAAGGGCCTGTCGGTGGAGGTCCTGCAGCGCTGCTACGACGAGCGGGTCAAGCTGAACCCCGGCGCCCGAACCCTGGTCCGCACCATGACCGCCAATGGCGCCGGCGCCTTCCTGGTCTCCGGCGGCTTCACCTTCTTCACCTCTCGCGTGGCCCAGGCAGCCGGTTTCCAGGCCAACCGCGCCAACACCCTGATCGAGGCGAATGGGTTGCTCACCGGCGAGGTCGGTTCCCCCGTCCTCGGCCGCGAGGCCAAGCTGGCCGCCCTGCGCGAGGAGACCGCAGCGGCGGGCTTCACCCCCGCCGAGGCTCTGGCGGTCGGCGACGGCGCCAACGACCTGGCCATGATCAATGCGGCGGGCCTGGGTGTCGCCTACCGCGCCAAGCCCATCGTCGCCGCCGAGGCCGACGCCAAGGTGGACTTCGCCGACCTCACCGCCTTGCTCTACTTCCAGGGCTACACGGCGGCCGACTTCGTTACAGACTGACGCCAGGCTTGATTGGGCGGCGCGGCCCCAACCGCGCTAAGGCCGGGGCATGACATTGCCCCGCATCCCCAAGGCCGTCGTCTTCGACATGGACGGCCTGCTCTGTGACACCGAGGTCGTCTACCGCGACTCCATGCTCGCCACCGCCGCCGAGCACGGCCACGACATGCCGCTCTCGCTGTTCGAGAGCATGATCGGACTGCCGGGCCCGATGAGCGACCGCCAAGTGCTCAACCACTTTGGCGAAGACTTCCCGATCGCGGAGTTCAACGCCCGGGTCATGATCCACGTGGATGCGGCCTGCGAGGCCGGCATCGCGCTCAAGGCCGGGGTCGTTGAACTGCTCGATTGCCTGGACGCGCTCGACCTGCCCCGCGCCATCGCCACCTCCTCCAGTCACCGGGCCGTGGAGGCGCATCTCGGCAAGTCGGGGATCATCCCGCGCTTTCACGCGGTGGTGGCCCGTGGGGACTACGTCAACGGCAAGCCCAACCCCGACCCGTTCCTCAAGGCCGCCGAGCGCCTGGGGATCGATCCGGAGTTCTGCCTGGCCCTGGAGGACAGCCACAACGGCGTCCGCGCGGCGTCCTCGGCTGGTATGATGACCATCATGGTCCCCGACCTGCTGGACCCCACCGAGGAGATGCACGCGCACTGCGTCTGCATCGCACGGGACCTACACGAGGTGCGGGGCTTGCTGGGGTAGTTTCCTTCTCCCGCAAGGGGAGAAGGGCTTGGGATCAACTACCGCGCGTTCGGGCCGCGCTCGAAGTACTTGAAGAAGGCGCTGTCGGGCGACAGCACCATGGTCGTGTCGCCCTGGCCGAGCGAGGCCTCGTAGGCGGACATCGACCGGTAGAAGGCCGCGAAGCTGGGATCGCGCCCGAAGCTCTGGGCGAAGATCCGCGTGCGCTGGGCGTCGCCCTCGCCTCGGGTGGTCTCGGCCTCCTCGGTGGCGGTGGCGAGGGTGATGGCCACTTCCTTGTCGGCGCCGGCGATGATCTCGCGTTTCTTCTGTTCGCCCTCGGCCCGCTTTTGAGCAGCCTCCTGCTGCCGGCTCGTCTGCATACGCCGATAGACGGCGGCCTGGTTGGCGGCGGGATAGTCGGCGCGCTTGATCCGCACGTCGATGATCTGGATGCCCAGGCGCGAGGAGTTGGCGCGCTTGGCGACGTCAATCTTGGTCTGGGCCATCAGGGCGCCGCGGCGGCCCGAAATGATGTCGCCTGAATTGGCCGTGCCGAGGATCTGCCGCAGGGAGGAGTTCAACAGCCGCTCGATGCGGTCGTTGGCCGTGCGCTCGTCGCGCAGGGTCCGGTAGTACTGCAGCGGGTTGGAGATGCGGTAGCGGACGAAGGCGTCCACCACCAGGCGCTCCTGGTCGGCGGCGATGACCTCTTCCTGATCGGCGTCGAGCTTAAGGTTGCGCTTGTCCAGCTTGATGACGTTCTCGAGGAAGGGCGCCTTGATCTTCAGGCCGGGCGCGTTCTCGCCGGGCGCATTGATCACGCGGACCGGCTCGCCGAAGCGCACGACGATGGCCTGCTGGCGCTGTTCGACGATGAACAGGGTGTTGAACAGGACGACCAGGACGCCAAGCGCGATGACACCCCAGGTGGTGAGGCGGCGGTTCATCGCGGAGCTCCGGGACTGGGAATGACGGTTTCGCCGCCCTCGGCCTGCGGAACGACGCGGGTGGTGGGTGTCTTGGCGCGGAAGACGTCGGGGGGCAGGATGATCGGCGCGCTGGCGCCCTTGCCGTCGATGACCACCTTGTTGGAGCGCGACAGCACCCGCTGCATGGTCTCGATATAGAGGCGGTCGCGGGTCACGCCCGGCGCG